>JADFMY010000148.1 GCA_022563685.1 Pseudomonadota bacterium
ACCGCCCAGAGAAGTGAGTGAACTGGCACTCAGGTAGAAGCTGGTGTTACTGGAATTATCGCGGGTCAACTGCTGGGAAATCGACACATCCCGGTTAATATTTGCCAGGCTGTCTTTGCCGGTCTGTTCATCCTGTCGCACACGAACGACCCCCGCTCCCAGGGTGGCCAGGTTAATTTGCGCTCTATCCAGCTCGGAGGAGAATCCCGATACCGTCAGACCGACTCCACCACACCCGTCGGGTTGCTGGCCCCTTGCGAGAGGCAGGTCGATTGCCTGGTGGTTTTGCTGCTGAATGGGGTTGCTGCCCTGCTCCCCGCTCAGGCTAAACCCGATATTGAGGTAATCCGATTTCTCTCGCTCGATATCGTATATATCGCTAAAACCCAGAGTTCCTGTATCCAGTAGCAAATTGCCATTATTGGCGGCCAGAACCGCTCCATCCAGTTGCGTATGCCCAGCAACGGTGACTGATACCGAGTCGCGCCCGATCAGGCGAGTTTGCTGATTCACCCAGGCTTTAGTGCCCTCGGTACTTCCTTCGCCAACCGAGCCGGAAACTGAAACGCCTGCACCACCCATTACCCGCAGGTTTGCATCGTAGCGGCTGCCATCTGCGCTACCCGTATCCTGCAAAGAGGCGAGTGTCAGATCGCCACCGATTTGCAAGTCTACAGCCTCCGCCTCGGCAATCGCCCCTTCCAGAGTGGTATCCTCACCGCTTCGAATCATTAATCGCTGACCCACATTTAGTTCGCTATTTCTATACGTGGTTCCTCGACGCAGCAGGTCTTCCTCGCCGACATGCGCACTAGCATAGAGACCGACGCCAGTCGCAGAGTAACCAAAGCCATACTCTGCCCCACCACTGCGCCCATCCAGTTGGTAATCGCTGGTTGAACTTTGCGCACCCAGGTATACATCACGCCCTGCTATTAAATCGAGATTTTCTCCGGACTCTAAATCGGATGCAGTCACCGTTAAATCCCGGATGGCATTTAAGCTGATGCTTTCGCCAGAACGCAACATGCTCGCCTGGATGGTGCCGGATACAGAATCTATATCCTGTTCGGTAAAGCTACCGCCAAACCCGACGCTCCCGGTATTCTTATTCGCCTGAAGATTCAGCCCAATGTTTGAGGTGCGAAAGGTACTTGCCTGAATAGATATATTCTCGGCTGCCCTGATGATAATGTCGTTCGCACTCAGATTGATATCGTCTTCAGCCGACACCCAGGTTCCTGTCAGGTTGAGCGAACTGTCGGCAACAAACCGGATATTGCCGCCAGAGTAAACACCAGCACTTTGGGCTGTGGAAATCGTATCCTGGGTTCGTGTCGTCGTAGTAGTCACGCCGGCAAAGCCGGAGACCGATGGACCCGATACAAAACCATCGACAGCATCGATGGATTGCAGGACATTAGATACATTGCTGATATCGTTGTCACCCTGGCCTATATTTTCGACAGCAGCCTTTGTTGACCCGTAATTATGGGTCAGGCCGGCGCTCACGCCTGTACGGGTTGTCGTCTCTTCATAATTGTAGGTTTCAATGGTATGGTCGACTTCAACCTCGATGCTGTCTCCGGCCCTGAGGAATATATCGCTTCCCGCCACCAATTCACCCGAGCGTTGCAAAATGCTACCACTCGCGTCGATGTCGATTCGATTTCCTGCGCTAATCACGCTGCCATGAACAGCATCACGAGAGTATTCGTCGGTAATCGATATGGTTTCAAGCCCGGCAAAGGCATCGACACTGTTCCCACTGGATTTAATCTCTATTCCAATGCGGCTAATAGTTGTTTTCTCCTTTTCTAAATAATAATCGCGCGCGGCCAGAATATTGATGTCATTTGCAGATAAGGCCAGATCACCGCCCGCCTGCAATTCAGAACCAAGAATTTCTATATTTCCCTGGGTTTGTAGACTGATATCTTTCCGGGCGTTTAATACCGAACCTGAAAAATTCTGCTCTATTTCCCAGTTTTTATTATGTATTTCCTCGGCGAGGCTGAAAAAGTCATCGTCAATGGAGAATTTTAATCCACGCTTATACCGATGCTCGAAGGTTGCGAGGGTCTCCCTGTCACCCAAAATATTGATGTTTGTCGTGCGCGCCACTGCATCCTCAACACCAAAGCCAGATTCGGCGATAATATTCTCGGCATTCAAATGACCTGCGACGACATTGATGTCACCCGCCGATAGCAGCACGGTATCACCACCGGTATTAATCTCGGCATGACCTAATCGCTGTCTTTCCTCTTTGCTGACATTACCACTCCTATTCACCCCAAAAGCGCCGCGCTTATGTGTTTCCCGTCGATGGTACTCGTATTCGATACCGGACAGTATGTTGAGATTATCGGCTGAATATAGCATTGCATCACCACCCATATTGACGGTAGAACCTTCCAGTACTACCTTGCCGCTTGCGAGCCCAGCCAGATCGCCATCGGTGTCAACGCCCAGATTGATCAATAAACTCCCGCCGCCAGAGAGTCTAGTTTCTTCCAGAGCTAGCTCACGATCTTCCGAAATCCAGGTTTTCCTGCGGCCGAAGGATTTCTTTCTGGTGTGTTGGTAGAAAGAATAGTCTTCGTTATTTACGCCCCGCAGTTGGGTTTCACCCTTTGCATTGATAAAGATATTGCCATGCTCATCTTCACCGGCGTTAAATTGGCTACCGTAAGTGGTTAAATCCCGCTGGGCCTGGATGGCGATACTGCCACCGGCATCGAGTTTGGCGACCTGATGGCGCACTTTTTTGGAGCGGGTGATAGTGCGGCCAATACTGCGATACTGTTTACTGCCGGTTTCGATCGCCTGCAGAGTGACATCGCGCCCGGACAGGGCGATATTGCTGGCTGCCTGGATCTCGGTGCCAAACAAATTCACATCCTGATCGGCCCGTATATTGACCGCGCCGAGTGCAGTTAAACTTCCAGTCACTGCCTTGCTGTACTTGTTGTAACCGATGTCGCGCCTATAGGTGACGGTGTATTCTTCGCCTGATTTTCCTCGCTGTTTAGTCCTGGTGTAGACCTCGCTTAATTTTTCGGTTTCCTGCCAGCTTATGGCATTGTGACTGATATCGCGCTTTGCCAGCAGGCTGATATCACCACCGGCATAGTAGCGTCCGGCTGTATCGATAATGTCGCGTTCGGCAATGAGAAAAATATCGCCACCGGCATCGAGTTTGCCGGTATCCATAATCTGACGGCGTCCACTGGTTATCGTAATTATTCGTGGCTTATATGTTCTAGAGCCCCTTTTAACGCTTGTTGAGTCATCTAAAATGCGATTTAGCCGGGTATTCACTATATCCCGCGCAGCGATGACTATATCGCCAGCGGCACTCAAATTACCCTCATTAATGAAATCGGCCCCCGCTGTGGCGACTATGCTGCCACCGGAAAATATACCGACCGATTCCGAACCGGCATAGATGTCGGCCGCGGTTAATTTAATCTGACCTTCCGCCTGCAGGTAAATATCACCCCCGGCGTTTAAACGCCCGTCAATCTGCAACTCGTCGCCCGCCTGCAAATGGGTTTGACCGCCACTGCTCAAGGAAGTATTCCGGTCGTAGCGGGCCCGTTCGTGCGCAAGAAGGATCAACGCGTCCTCGCTACTGATTTCGGCTGTGGCGCTAAGACCGTTTATCTCGACGCCCCGCACCTCGATCGTCTGGGCTTCCAGGTACACCTGACCCTGACTGATAATCTGCCCACCTTCCTGCACATAATCGCCGCTGAGGCTCAGTACCAGCTGGGGCGACTCGATCTTAGCGCTCAGATACTGAACCTGGCCATCGGCATCGACATACCAGTTTCGCTCGGTGGTTGTTTGGGTCAGATCGATGGTTTCGATAACCAGTCGATTACCTCCCACCAGGCTCGCGCTGTTGGTAACGCGTTCGGCCCGCAACAGTAGCTCGTTGTAAGCGATAATCTGGGTGAATAACTGTTGCGCCTGTATCTGATTACTATTCGAACCTGAATCCGGCATGATTAGTTTTGGGGTGTACACAAGCTGGTTATCGGCCAGCGTTTGCTGTGCGAATATTAAAACTGGCTGGTCTAGCTGTAATAGTTGCTGGCTGGATGGCATCTCACCGAATTGAAGCCCACTTTCTTGCATAAAGTTCAGGGTGTTGTCATAAAGTGTTCCGAGCTGAAGCAGATTACTGCGGTCTTCGGTAACAAAAGGCAAGCCACCAGAATCTCTAATGGTATAGGCGATCAATTCTGCCAGATAGACGTCGTCACCTACGATGGATATTCCGCCTGGTTCTACCCCGGCACCGGCTAGAAAGCCGTCGGTTAACTGGGACAGGTCTGAATCGAGGTCCGGGTTGGCGCCATCGACCTGAATCGTCTGGTAGTAAGGCCCGGCACCCGAACCCGTGCTAAACCAGACCAGCTGACCGATCACTTCGACGTAGGCATCGGTGTCGAGTGTCAGGCCCGAGAGTGAATCGACCACGAACCCACTATTTTCATTGACCTGGGTCGGCGCATCGATCTGGACATCGAACGCCTCGATGATACCGGTGTTGATCAGTTGGCCGGTCAGGTTAATATCGATGTTATCGTGGGCTACGATAATTCCGAACCGATTGCCATCATTCTGATTGGTTACGGAGTCACCGCTAATCGACAGATTGCTCCCGGCTACGATCACCCCGCCACTATTCACTAACTGCCCTACATCGAGAAGAATCTGGCTACCGCTGATACTACCGCTTGAGTCGTTGTTGAGTGTCTGCGCATGAATTTCGACGGCGCCAAGTACATTGGTGTCCACGGTTAGATCGGCAATCACCTGTTGATTGGCGCTTTCGATGCTATCGGTCAAGTCCTGCGCGCTGAGTTGCTCGCCATCGAGAATCGCGGCAATGTGGGCATCGATCAGACTTTGTGGATCGATTAACAGGGAAGATTCGGCCTGTTGATAATCTGACAGGTTGGTCGAGCTGATTATGCCGCTGTTATTAACCTCGGTTGTTAGCCGATCATCATGGCTGTGCTTAATCTGTATTACACCTTCGAGCGAGGTAATAACACCGCTATTGTTGAGCAGGTCATCGACGTGTAGCACGAGCGACGAATTACTTTGAATCAGGCCATTATTATCGAGCACGTTAACGTAAAAGGTTCGATCTCTAAATTCGCTAAGCATCAGTGTCGCGTTATTGCTTAGCCCGAAGATATCGACTACCCATTCACCACCGATATCGAACAGACCGACGTTGTCGTGAATATAGGTGCCGTCACCAAATATGCCGAGATCACTCGCCGATATGACCCCGCCATCAAGAATCAGCAGTCTGTCGACCGCGCTCCAAAGCTCGATATCCTGTGCCGCCTGCAGCAATCCGCGGGAATTAATATCACCATCTTTAGCACTAATCACCAAACGCCCACCGCTGATGATATCCGCATCTGTATCAAGATTGGC
>JADFMY010000047.1 GCA_022563685.1 Pseudomonadota bacterium
CCGCAGTGGCCGAAGATCTTAATTCCTGATCTCCAGGGAACCTTCGATCAGTTCACGTATCCGGGGATAGTACTCTCGTCAATCTCATCGATCTGTTCCGGATCGAGAAATTTATCGGCGTAGTCAAGATAGATTCTCTCCTTGATAAAAATATCGAAGATATCGGGGTCTATATGCTGGTCTTTTTTCATGTACCCCATAATCTTCAGGCACTCCGATAAGGGTTTGCCTTTCTTATAAGGCCTGTCGCTCGCTGTCAGGGCTTCAAATATATCAGCGATTGCCATTATCCTCGCCTGTACTGACATTTCATTCCTGTGTAAACCCTTCGGGTAGCCTGACCCATCCATTTTTTCGTGATGACCTCCCGCAAATTCAGGAACATTTTTTAAATTCTTTGGGAACGGCAAAGATTCAAGCATTTTAATGGTCGCGACTATATGATTATTGATAATTTCGCGTTCGTTGTCATTCAAAGTGCCGCGTCGAATACTCAGATTCTCAATTTCATCTTCCGAGACAAGTGGCCGAAGTTCGCCATTGAGGTCTATCCAGCTATACTTTGCCAGATTGGAAACGCGTGTGATGTCATCATCCGACATAAACTCGCCGCCGATATTAATTTTTTGTAAAAAAGCCAGATCGTCGCGATATTGTTGGCATTGATCTTCGTATTGCTGTTTCAAAGTCGCTAAAATCCGATCCGAGTTATCACTGTCTATTCTAGCGCGCAGGTAAGCAATTTCCGCATCGCGCATTAACACTTCTATCCTGGTTTCGAGGATATGAATACGGTTAAAAATAGTCTCCAGTTTAGTAGCCTTATCCATCACGTAATCAGGCGTTACAATTTTACCGCAGTCATGTAACCAGGCGGCTGTCTCAAGTTCGTAGCGATCTTTGTCGGTAATACGAAAATCTTTCAGCGGACCAATTTCGGTACCATGCGCGGCCTCCGCAAGCATCATAGTCAATACCGGAATACGCCGGCAATGCCCGCCGGTATAGGGCGATTTGTCGTCAATCGCACTTGCAATCATTTTGATGAAAGATTCAAACAAAACCTGCAATTCAGTAATCAGCCGGCGCTGGGTCAAGGCAACTGCCACCTGAGATGCCAGAGATTCGGCTAATTGCTGGTCGACCGGGCTAAAGCTGATGACTTTCTCCAGACTCGAAATCCCGGGCGTTGATCAATTGCAGGACGCCGATAGTTTCTTTTTCGTGATCTTTTAATGGAAAGGTGAGTATCGACCGGGTTCTGTAACCGGTGTTACTGTCAAAATAGCGTGTTCCAGTAAAATCGAAACCATCTTCATGGTAGGCATCGGAAATATTGATCGTTTCTCCCGTTAATACACAATGGGAAACCACGTTAGCGTGGTTTTCTTTCCCATCCTTGAATAGCGAAATAGGTGGAAAGGTAATTTCGTTGCCAGAAGTTCCACCCATCTGGATATCCAGTGTATCATTCGAAATAATTTCAAAACTGAGCATATTCTGTTTGAGCAAATAGAGCGATCCTCCATCCGCGCGCGTCAACGATTTGGCTCCCATCACGATCAGTTCCAGCAACCGTCGCGTGTTGCTCTCAGCGGAGAGAGCAATTCCTATTTCGTTTAAACGTTCGATTCTCTCGAGTAACTCAGACATAAACCGGATTAATTAAGGAAGGTCTGATGTATTCAGAACTTCCCGCAGTACATGGATGTGCTGCCAAAATCAGTGCCGCTAAGGCATTAATTTTGTGAGACAAACGAAAATCACATTTTTCGTTTGTCGTCCTCTGAGAATTCACGGATGAATTATTCAGAGGTTCCCTAAACTTAGGCACGTGGGTAAACTTCATCCTTTGGCTAAACATCCTTCGGCTAAATGGTATTGTAATGTTTTACAGATTCTCGTTTCAACTAGCAACTTTTTTCTCCCCAACGCTGGTAAAAAAGGCCTTACAACTTTATAGTTCAAACTCACAGTAAGTTATGCTGTTGTACTGGTTACAGTTGAAACATGCTTGGATCTGAATCGACTGGTATTGGCTCAGATAATGAGAATAAGGAAAACGAGACTTCGATCACCTCACCCCCGACCGAAAGAACCAAGATAACCTGGGGAATTTAAACCAGGCCCAATAGTATCGAGCTATCTATTCATGCCTGAGCAAACCTTTACGATAGATGAATGCCGATGAACACGAAAAACCAGAAAAGCGTGTGTTCTGTCAGAATATTCTGGTCAACCAGGGAGGGGGCACGCACATAGACATTCGAAGAGGCACTGATTTTATGGAGACTGTATGAAAACCAGTTTTTGGAGTAGCGACTGGCTTGCCGGGCTAACTATTACAATTGTTGTCGTCATTTTATCTGGAACTGCGGGCTTCCAGGGTATAGAACGCGCCGCCTACGACTGGGGCGTGAGGGCAACCGATAGATTACCCTCCGACAAGATTGTAGTGATCGCCATAGACGACGAAAGCATTGCCAATATTGGAAGATGGCCATGGCCCCGTGACCTGCATGCTGAACTGATCAATAAACTCGCTGAAGGTGGCGCCAAAGTTATCGGTCAGACGGTATTTTTCCTCGAACCCCAAATTGACCCCGGAGCCCTGTTCATCAGCGATCTGATCGAATTTTTCTCTACCGCCAGCTTTAACGAAGTACCCGCCGATATCGACGCCCTCGCGGCCATGCTGGAACTGGAAAGCAACCTCAAACCAGTCGCTGAAATACTGGACTTTTACTTACAGTCTACCATGCACTCGCGCCTGAGCCAGGATATTGAAACCCTGAAGTCTCGCCTGTTGGACGCCGAGCAATCGCTCAACACCGACGCCAAATTGGCGGAGAGTTTTTCACTGGCTAAAAATGTCGTATTAGCGATGCCCTTTATCCTCGGTGTGCCTCGCGGCAATCCGGATCAGGAATTACCCGATTACGTACTTAATAACTCGCTCAACCAGATTCATGATCGCGTATCGGCCCAAAGCCAGGGACTGTTTCCGATTACCACCGTGGATGCGATACCACCGATCCCTGAAGTCGGCCCATTTGCATCGGCTATCGGCCATCTAAATGCAGTACCGGATGTAGACGGCGGCATACGTTCGGAACCACTGGTACTGCAGCATTACGATCGATTTTATCCCTCGCTCTCGTTGCAAATAGCCGCTATGAGCCTGAACTTAAATAATAACGATATCGTCGTCAATCTGGCCGAAAGTGTGGAACTCGGAAGCCTGGAAATAAAAACCGATACGCAACTGCAGATGAATACATTCTTTTATTCCGATATCGGAGGGTTTCCCGCATTTCAGATAGACTCGTTTTACGATGTTTTTAGCGGAAAAATCCCGCTCGAAAAATATAAAGGTAAAATCGTTCTGATTGGAGCAACCGCCACGGGTGTCGGTAGCACCCAGGTCACACCTGTCGACGCAGCTATGCCTCCTGTGCTAACCCTCGCCCACTCGGTATCCAGCATATTAAACGAAGATTTTTTCATTGTGCCGGAATGGGGAATATGGGCTCGCCTGGGCGCATTTTTATTGATTGGTCTTTATTTAATGCTGGTCATGCCGTATCTAAAGGCGGCGGTCGCGGCGGTTCTGACCCTGACACTGCTAATGATCCTGATCGCCACTCACTACGTATTCATGACCTCAAATGCCATGTGGATACAGCTCATGAGCCCTGCCGTGTTACTGGTTCTTGGGCACTTAATGATTACCACGAAACGCTTCCTGGTGACCGAGCGCGGAAAAGCCAAATCGGATGAGGAATCGTCCGAAAGCAACCGTATGCTTGGAATCGCGTTCCAGAGCCAGGGCCAACTGGATATGGCATTCGAGAAATTCCGCAAGTGCTCAATGGAAGAACCCGTCATGGAAGCACTATACAACCTGGCACTGGACTTCGAGCGAAAACGGCAGTTTAACAAGGCCAATAGTGTTTACCAGTATATAGCTAAACACGACAACAGGTTCCGCGACATCGAAACTCGCATGACTCGGGCGCAGGCAATGGAAGATACCGTGATGCTGGGAGCAGGTGGTAGCCGCACTGGAGGAACCCTGTTGCTCGAAGGTGGAGGCGTCGAAAAACCGATGTTGGGCCGATACGAGTTAGAAAAAGAACTCGGCAAGGGTTCTATGGGTACCGTCTATCTGGGCAAGGATCCAAAAATCGGCCGAGTAGTCGCTATCAAGACAATGGCGCTATCCCAGGAATTCGAGGAAGATGAGCTGGACGAAGTCAAGGAACGTTTTTTCCGCGAAGCTGAAACTGCGGGTCGCCTGAGTCATCCATACATAGTCACCATTTACGACGCGGGAGAAGAACACGATCTGGCCTATATAGCGATGGAATTTCTGAAGGGCCAGGATCTGGCTTGCTATAGCAAACCCGGTAAGTTACTCAAGGCGAAAACAGTCCTCAGCATTGTGCAGCGCGCCGCAGAAGGCCTGGCATATGCGCACCAGCAAAATGTAGTGCATCGCGACGTCAAACCATCCAATATTATGTACGACGTCGAATCGGATTCATTAAAATTAACCGATTTTGGCATCGCCCGAATCACCGATTCCAGTAAGACAAAAACCGGCATGGTGCTGGGCACACCATCTTACATGTCACCCGAACAGCTGGCGGGGAAAAAAATCGATGGACGCTCCGATTTGTTTTCGCTCGGCGTCATGTTGTACCAGCTACTATCCGGTTCCCTGCCCTTCAAAGCCGATTCGATGGCAAGCCTGATGTTTAAGATCACCAACGAAGAAGCACCCGACATTAGAACTGTCCGCGCTGATGTTCCTGTCCAGTTATCGTCGATCATCAAGAAGGCGATGGCAAAAGACATCGAGCAGCGATACCAGACAGGAACCGAGCTAGCGAACGATATAAAGCGTTTTTTAGCGTCGATAAAATAGTTCGTTAGATGAATCTACAAGAGAAAATAACCATTCTGGGCCTGACGGACACTGGTATCGTTCGCAAGAATAATGAAGACACTATCGGCTACGACAGCGCACTCGGGCTGCTGGTGCTGGCCGATGGCATGGGTGGACACCGCGGTGGAGAGGTTGCCAGTAAATTAACTGTGGATGCCATCATCGATACGATTCAGCAACAATTGCCCGCTATCGATGTCCATCAAACTGACTCGGTAAGCGGATTCTCGCTGGTGTCAATCTGCGTCCAAAACGCTATCGACCAGGCTAACGACCTGGTTTTCAAGGCTGCCCAGACCAAACCAGAAAACAAAGGTATGGGCACTACTATTGTTGTGCTGCAATTTTACAACAATACGTTTTCGTTAGCTCACATTGGAGATTCCCGCTGTTACCGGCTGCGGGCAGGCAATCTGGAACAAATTACCAAGGATCATTCGCTATTGCAGGAATTGATCGACCGTGGTTTTTATACCCCTGACGAGGCACGCAATTCGATGAATAAGAACCTGGTAACCCGTGCTTTGGGCATAGATCCGGTGGTAACACCGGATATTCAGGAAGATATTGTGCTTAAAAATGACATTTTTCTACTTTGTTCAGATGGATTGACCGATTTAGTCGAAGATGAATATATATGCTTAACTATTAAGCAATTTAGTGATAATCTAGAAGAAGCTGCCAAGCATTTGATTACTAAGGCAAACCGGAAAGGTGGATTGGACAATATTTCAGTAATGTTATGCCGCATCGATGAAGATTTTTCCACCGATCAGAGTTGGCATAAAAAAATAATTGCGTGGTTCGATTAACGGATTACACCCAGTAATAATATATTTATTTAGAGGCTGGAAAAAACATGGTCGCAAAACTAGTCACCACATCGGCATCGGGCGAGAAGAAAGAGTATTTGCTGACGAATGAAACCACCACGATAGGTCGCAAACCCAGCAACGATATTCCGATCGACAATTTGTCCGTCAGTGGCAGACACGCCCAGGTAATCACGATACTCGAAGATTCTTTTCTCGAAGATTTGGGTAGCACGAATGGCACCTATGTGAACGGAAAATTAGTCAAAAAGCATGCTTTAGTACACGGCGATAATATAACCCTGGGGAAATACCAAATCACCTATTATAGTAGCTCCGGTGGTGAAGAACAGGATTTCGAACAAACCATGATCATCCGGCCTGGAGAACTAGGTATGCCGGAAGCAGCTGGAAGCAAGGAAATCGACAAGTCGGTGCAAAAAATCTCAGCAGCCATAGCTTCAGAGGCAGCAACAATCGGCCAATCCGACATCGCTCCAAAAGAAGCCTGCCTGCAGTTGTTGAGTGGCGCCAATACCGGGAAAGAACTGATTTTAACAAAAGCCCTGACTACCATCGGCCAACCCGGTATACAGGTTGCCGCTATCACTCGCAGAGCGCAGGGGTATTTCCTGATTCATGTTGATGGAGGCCCGAACAACTCAGTGCCGAAGGTAGGCGGTTCGCCGATTGGGCCAAATGCACACCCGCTCAAAAGCCATGACATAATCGAAGTCGCCGGCGTGAAAATGGAGTTTTATACAAAATAATAATCCGCATCTCGCTTAAATAGCGATTCGAGGAGCTAGCAATGCAATTCCAGCGCATTATTAGATTAGCGCTAAGCGCGTTGATTCTGCTGGCTCTATTACTCGATACCTCGGGTCTGGTGAAATATCCTTTCGTCAAACAGCTCGAAAACTGGACTTACGATGCAAGGTTAAATTTCACCCGACCCAACACGATCGATAACCGTATTGTTATCGTTGACATAGATGAAAACTCGCTGGCCAAGGTAGGGCGCTGGCCCTGGGGGCGCGACAAGCTTGCCACCATCGTTGATAATTTATTCGATTATTATCAGGCCAATACAGTCGGCTTCGATATTGTATTCGCCGAAAAAGATGAAAGTTCCGGTTTAGCGATATTTGAACACCTGGCTAATAATGAGCTGAGTAATAACCTGGCTTATCAACAGGCTTTCGACAGGATCCGTCCGAGCCTTCAGCATGATCGTATATTTGCCAATAGCCTGAAGGGAAAAAATGTGGTCCTGGGCTACTATTTCAAATCCAGGGTTTCTGAAGGCGAAATCAGTGAAATCGGACTTTTACCTCCACCGATTATGAAAATGGACGCGCAGTGGAGTGAACGATTGCAGATCAACCAGGCTGCCGGATATAGTGGGAATCTTGCAATACTACAATCTGCAGCCGGGTCCGGAGGCTACTTCGATAACCCTCATGTCGACCCAGACGGGGTTTTCCGACGGGTTCCCCTGATACAGACTTACGAGAATTTTTTGTTTTCGTCACTGGCGCTGGCTACCATGCGTGCCTTTCTCAGCCAACCCCGAGTAGATCTGATCGTAGAGTCCGAGGGTGCCCGTAATGGCAAGGAGTACTATGCACTTGAAGCGATCAAGCTGGGCGACTACCGAATTCCGGTAGACAATAATGGTGCAGCCTATGTGCCTTACCGTGGCCTGGAGGGGAGTTTTCCATACCTTTCTGCGCACAAGGTATTAACCCGCGACATCGATCCAGCGATACTAAAAGACAAGATCGTGCTGGTAGGCACATCAGCCCCGGGCCTACTCGATTTACGTTCAACCCCGGTGCAAAACGTATACCCGGGGGTTGAAGTACATGCAAATATTATTTCCGGTATGCTGGATCAACGCATCAATCACAAACCAGCCTGGACTATCGGATACGAATTCGTCATGTTAATCCTGGTTGCGGTGAGCATGGCACTTTTATTACCTCTGTTACCCCCTCTTTACGCAGCAGCTGGAACTGTGGGAATAGGTCTACTGGTAATTGCCGGTACCATGGTCGCCTGGCACAATCACCTGATCTTGCCGCTCGCCAGCCCATTACTGTTGATCAGTTTAATCTTCATACTGCACATGACTTATGGATTTTTCATAGAGTCTCGAGGCAAGCGACAATTGGCCCTTTTGTTTGGTCAATATATTCCGCCCGAACTTGTCGATGAAATGAGTGAATCTCCTGGCGATTTCGCTCTCGACGGGGAAAATCGGGAAATGACTGTGTTGTTTTCCGATGTGCGGGGGTTTACCACCATTTCCGAGGGTATGGATCCCAGGCAACTCACCCAGTTAATGAATGCCCTGCTGACACCGATGACCCGGGTGATCCACAAAAATCGTGGCACTATCGACAAGTATATGGGCGACGCAATCATGTCTTTTTGGGGTGCTCCTTTGAGTGATTCGGAGCATGCCCGTCACGCGCTTTATGCCGCACTGGAAATGATCGAAGAATTGAAAATTATGCAGGAAGAATTCAAGTTGCGCGGATGGCCTGAAGTGAATATGGGCATAGGTCTCAATACCGGTGCCATGAACGTGGGAAACATGGGCTCAGAATTCCGTATGGCTTATACCGTGTTGGGTGATGCCGTTAACCTTGGCTCGCGCCTCGAGGGTTTGACCAAATTCTACGAGGTGAAGATTATTGTCAGTGCAAGTACCAGGGCCAGTATTCCAGAATTTACGTTTCGAGAGCTTGACCTGGTTATAGTTAAAGGAAAAAATGAACCGGTTGCCATTTTCGAGCCAGTTGGCCATAAGAATGACCTGGATAAAACTGTTAGGTCAGAATTGACTCGTTACAAGCAGGCCCTGACTAGATTTAGATCTCAAAACTGGGACAAAGCCGAAATCGACTTTTTCAATCTGCATCGGTCCGACCCTGACCGAAAGCTATACCAAATATACCTCGATCGGATCGTTCACTACCGCAATGAACCGCCCGGCTCCGACTGGGACGGCGCGTTTACACATACCTCCAAATAATATCCGGGCTACCTCCAGCAAAGGCGTAACTCCTCGGCCAGTATTTTGATTCCTTTTTTCAAATCTTCTTCGCTCTGCACGTAATTAATGCGAATGCAACTTTCGGCGTGTTCGTTTGCCTGTTGCTGACCAGGGAAAAAATATTTTCCCGGTACAACCAGCAAACCTTTTTGCTTGAGGCGCTGGTAAAGCTCGCTGGTAGTAATCGATAAGCCGTCAAACCATAACCAGAGAAAAATTGCACCTTCTGGTTTATGGATATATACGCGTGGATCATCTATCAATTCCCGAATCAAGCGAACCGCCAACTGCGAGCGCTGCTGGTAGTAAGGCAAAATGACTTCATGGCACAGTGGCAACAGGGCATTGTCACGGATCAACTGGTTCACGATAACCGGGCCGATACCACCAGGCGCGAGACTGGTAATCGCAGTCAGGTTGGAAAATTGCCGTATGATTTCTTCGTTGGCTATGACGATGCCGGTCCTCGCGCCTGGCAACCCTAGTTTAGAGAGGCTCATACAAACAATCGTGTTGTCGTTCCAGAATGGATTGACCTGGTTGAATATAATATTCGGAAATGGTGTCCCGTAGGCGTTATCGATCATTAACGGCACATCGTTTTTCTGCGCTATCCGGTCTAACTGATCACATTCGGCATCGGTCAATACATTTCCGCTGGGATTGGTCGGTCGCGATACGCAAATCAAACCAGTTTTGGTACCCACTTCCAGCTGGTCAAAGTCTACCTGGTATTTGAAATACCCATTATCGAGATGCTGAATCCGGGCTTCCTGGCTGATAATCATCGATTCCTCGATACCTACATCGCAATAACCTATATATTCGGGTACTAGTGGTATGAGCACTTTCCGATGCCGACCCCGAGTTTTGCCGGCAAACGAATTGAAAAGAATAAAAAAGGAACTCTGACTACCGTGTGTTAATGCAATATTTCGGCGATCGATTTTCCAACCGAATTGTTGTTGAAAAAATTCACTCAGTGTCTCAATGAACGCTTCATTCCCACTGGGGCCATCGTAATTTGCCAATGAACGCACCAGGTCGCCAGAGCACAGTAATTTTTCTAAGACCTTTTCGAATGTCTGTATCGCACCGGGAATAGCCGCAGGGTTTCCCCCGCCCAGCATCACCACATCATCCTGTAACAATCCTTGGTTTAAATCGTCCATTAAGTGAGTAATCCCTGAATAGCCGGTAAAATGGCGTCCAAAATCGGAAAATTTCATATTGCTTTCTGACCCGATGAGAAAGCCACTAGCATCGCCTAATTTAAATAAAACCCGCAATCTTGACAGTCAGGAATTATGCCGGCAATGAATCCTCGGAGAGATCTGCTAGAACCCGGGTTTATTTGTTAGACTGCTTTCATTTAATACGATTAAGACAATGAAGTACGCACACAGCCTTGAATTTAGCGTCAGAGACTACGAATGCGATATGCAGGGTGTGGTCAACAACGGCGTGTATCAAAATTACCTGGAACATGCGCGTCACGAATTTTTGCAATCGCGGGGCATCAATTTTGCCGAAATGACCGTGAAGCGAATCAATCTTGTCGTTGTTCGTGCGGAACTTGATTATCGTGATTCGTTAAGGAGCAACGACCGGTTTATAGTGCGTAGCAATATCCAACGAATTTCGAAACTTCGATTCGAATTTTCACAGGACATATTTCGAACCCCCGATCAAAAACTGGTGTTGCAGGCGAGGATTATTGGTACTTCTCTAAACCACCGAGGGCGCCCATTCGAATTGCACGAGTTATCGAAGCTATTCGATGACTGAAGCCATTGATGTCACTCACCGTTCCTAATGGTTGGGGTCGCGTTTGGGCCTGATAGCGATCGAACTTATTGATTGCATGATTACAGATACACTGAGAAAATAAGGCTTTCAATTTCAGGATATGTCATGGGATTTCTAAATGGTAAAAAAGCACTTGTTGTAGGCATAGCCAGCAACCGTTCAATTGCCTATGGTATCGCGCAGGCGATGCATCGAGAGGGCGCTGAGCTTGCTTTCAGCTACGCCAATGAAAGGCTCAAACCCAGGGTGGAAAAATTTGCCGCCGAGTTCGATTCTAATATTGTCATCCCCTGCGATGTCGCGCTCGATAGCGAAATTGTCGGCCTGTTTGACGAGCTTAAAAATCACTGGGACTCACTGGATGCCCTGGTACATTCAGTCGCGTTTGCCCCCCGTGAAGCCCTCGATGGAGACTATTTGGCTAATCTCGACAGAGAAGGTTTTCGTATAGCCCACGATATCAGTTCATATAGCCTGGCTGCGATGGCTAAAGCCGCTCGGCCTATGATGCAAAACACCAATGGCGCCATTATCACGATGACTTATCTCGGCTCCGAGCGCGCCCTGCCCAACTACAATATCATGGGTGTCGCCAAAGCAAGTCTGGAGGCTAACGTTCGATATCTGGCAGCAGCGCTTGGGCCAGAGGGCATTCGAGTTAATTCAATTTCGGCTGGCCCGATCAAAACCCTGGCTGCAGCAGGTATCAGAAGTTTCAAGAAAATTCTCGACGAGGTGGCTCGTAATTCTCCGCTCAGGCGTAACATCTCTATCGAAGAGGTAGGTAATACCGGGGCATTCTTATGTTCAGACCTGGCTTCTGGTATCACCGGGGAAAATATCTATGTCGACTCGGGCTACAACATCGTCAGTATGGGCGTACTCGACAGTTGAACCTGTGAATCGCGCCGTTTTAGGTTACGGTTATAGTTCTAACGGAGACTTAACGACCTCAGCCTCGTTTGTGAGCGCCTTGATAACGGATTGATACTCCAGGTTAGCCGACGCGGTAGAAAAAGATTTGACTGCCTCTTTATCAGGGCTTGAATCATTTGACAAAACCGCTGACAACTCGATCAGGGAGTAGTCTCCATTGCCATGAGGGAAGCCTTCAAATACCAGGCCACCTTCGGGTTTTTTCATCGTGAATGCGCGTGTCAATAGCTGCGGATTAAATTCCGGGCTATTGCGACTGACAAAATCACTTTCGATAATTTCAAACCCCCAGTCGGCGGCTATTGCATCCAGGGTATTGCCACTTAGCAGATTCTGCAATGCCTGTTTGCCAGTCTCAACGTTATCGTTTCTGCCTTTTTGCTGTTTTAATCTTTGCTCTATCTCACCCCTCACTTGTTCGAGCGACTTCTGTGACGCGCTCCGATGCTGGTTTAATCGTACAAAAACAACCCGATTGTCTGCGAGTTCGATCGCCTCGCTATTGAGTCCCTGGCTCAACACGTCGTCCGAAAAAGCATGCTTTCTGACCGCAGGTTCAAAAGCGATACCAGACCCGGTATTGCGATCAAACCAGTCGGAAGTTTGCACCTCGAGATCGAATTGTTCGGCTGCCGGTAGCAGGGAATCCGATTGCTCGTAAGCCAGGTTGGAGAGGTTCTCCACCATATCATAAATCTGACTTTCCGCCATCTCGGTTTTCACCTCGTCTTCCAGTTCGGCTCTGACTGCGCTAAACGATTTGGTACCGCCACCGCTGATCTGATCCAATTTGATCAAATGCCAGCCAAACGAAGTTTTCACTGGATCGCTTATGTCGCCAGCCTGCAGGTTAAAAAGAGCGGTTTCAAATGGCTGCACCATCATGCCTGGCTCTATTTCACCAAGACTTCCCCCCTCGGAGGCAGAACCTGGGTCCTGTGAAAATTCCCGCGCCAGTGAAGCAAAGTCTCCACCCTGATCGATTAACTGTTTTATTTCGAGAATGCGGCCACGAACCCCGTCGCTCTCCTGTTGCGAGGCATCTTCATCCAGTGTCAGTAAAATATGACTGGCTTCCCGAAATTCGGCACTGGTAAATGCATCCTTCGTGTCCTCATACCGATCAAGCAATAAGTCCTCCGAAATTTCTATCGAAGCTTTTACCCGCTCAAGACTCAACACCAGGTAATCGATTTTAATTTGTTCAGGACTCATAAAAAGTGCTGCCTGGGCCTGGTAATAGTCTTCGATTTCAGTGTCGCTTATCACAATTGAGCCCGCGCCTAGAGGACGAGTCAGAACGCGAATTTTTCGAGTCTGATTAGACAGGTATGTAAATTGGGTTTGGCTTTGCGGCAGGATAAAGGCGGTAGCAACTATACCCGTCTGCAACTGCTCGGTGGCCTGGGTTTGCCTGAGTCTTTGTTCATATCCGGCCGATGAGTAACCCTGCGACCTCAATTGTGCCTGGTATATCGACGAGTCAAACTCACCATCGATCTTAAAAACATCCATCGAGCGAATTAACTGGTTTAGTTCATCGTCCCCGATTCTGTACCCCCTTTCACGGGCGTAGGTGCGCAGGACAGTAGCTTCTATCAGTTGGGTCAAAGCCTGGTCTTTTAGCAGTACTTCAATATCCAGGCTCTCAGGAATCGACCCTCCGAAAACCTGGGTCATTTGCTGGCGATAATTGGCGTAGGCTATATCGAGGTCCCGGGTTGAAATACTCTCTCCATTTACCGTAGCGGCGGGTAGAGCTTCGCCACCACCAAGATAAGAATTTACCCCCCATAGCGCGAAAGGAACACTGATCAGAAATATAATTGCATAGGCTATCCAGCCTGTGACTTTATCTCTAATTGCTTGAAGCATGTTTTTTTCCCAGGGCTTTTAGCGGAAGGGTACAGTATAGGGCGCTCATCGAGAGCGCCTGTTTTGGTGGCGGAGTGGACGGGACTCGAACCCGCGACCCCCGGCGTGACAGGCCGGTATTCTAACCAACTGAACTACCACTCCTGATCTGCAATGTGGTGGGTGCTGAGGGGATCGAACCCCCGACCCTCGCCTTGTAAGGGCGATGCTCTCCCAGCTGAGCTAAGCACCCCATGTGATTAAAAGCGCGCTAGTTTACAGAGTCCTTCAGCGCTTTTCCAGCTTTGAATGCAGGAACATTTGATGCCTTGATCTGAATGGTTTCACCGGTGCGAGGATTGCGCCCTGCACGAGCTTCACGGTGGCGCACCAGAAATGTACCAAAGCCAACGACGGTTACCTGATCCCCAGATTTCAGGGCCTGGGTAATGGCCTCGATCACACCATCGACAGCCCGAGCGGCTTCGGATTTACTCAATTCGGCAGCACTTGCAACAGCATCAATAAGTTCAGATTTATTCATTAGATTTTTCCATTAGTTAAAGTTGAAGTATCTTATCCACGTTTCAGACAGGCAGCAAAAGTCAATATTTTTTGAATTAATTTGCTGCTGGTAATCGATTTCGATTTCCTGGAACCGCCCTCCCAGACCCGCGAATTAAACCAACAGCGGGCTTAAGGGTCAACCTAAATCAGGAAAAAAACGGAAATTAAGAAAATTATTTCCTTATCTGGGTTAATGAGCCCTGACTGTCGATGACTTTTTATCCTTGGCCTTCACCTTTGGTGGCTGAGACGTCGCTTCTGAATCTTCCGGCAAAGGCCGTGGTTGATGCACAAGAGCCAGGTCCAGCACCTGGTCAATCCATTGAACTGGAATGATTTTCAGCCTGGCCTTGATATTGTCAGGAATCTCGACGAGATCCTTCTCGTTTTCCTTGGGAATCAACACCGTGGTAATACCGCCACGGTGCGCGGCCAGCAGTTTTTCCTTTAAACCTCCAATCGGCAGAACTTCGCCGCGCAGCGTGATCTCTCCTGTCATGGCTACTTCGGCCTTTACGGGAATATTGGTCAAGGCTGAAACCAGCGCGGTACACATGCCGATGCCGGCGCTCGGGCCATCTTTCGGAGTAGCGCCTTCTGGAACATGGATATGTATGTCTTTATTTTCATTAAACCCCGATTTAATACCGAGAATCCTGGCGCGACTGCGCACTACGGTCAGGGCGGCCTGGATTGACTCTTTCATTACGTCACCGAGCTGCCCGGTCTGCACAAACTTCCCTTTGCCATCGACCACGGCGGATTCGATCGTTAACAGTTCACCGCCAACTTCGGTCCACGCCAGCCCGGTAACCTGACCAATCTGGTCATTTGCTTCGGCAGAACCAAATCGGAATTGGTAGACGCCGAGGAATTTTTCTATATTCCTGGCGCTGATTGTAATTTTTTTGGAACTTGGCTTTAGCAGCATGCTCTTGACCACTTTACGACAAATCTTGGATATTTCGCGCTCCAGGTTTCTCACCCCGGCCTCGCGCGTGTAGCGTTGAATAATTTCTTTTATTGAGCTCTGTTTGAAATCGATCTCATCGTCTTTCAAACCATTTTCCTTGATTTGTTTTGGCACCAGGTATTTCAGTGCGATATTCAATTTTTCGTCTTCGGTATACCCGGGAATTCTGATCACTTCCATCCGATCCAGCAGCGGGCCCGGGATATTCATACTGTTCGAGGTCGCGACAAACATCACATCGGATAAATCGAAGTCAACTTCCATATAATGATCGGCAAAGGTGTTATTTTGCTCGGGATCGAGTACTTCCAGCAACGCAGAAGCAGGGTCTCCGCGGAAATCCATCGCCATCTTGTCAATTTCATCGAGCAGGAACAGCGGATTTCTCACTTTCACCCTCGCCAGGTTCTGAATAATTTTACCCGGCATGGAACCGATATAAGTGCGCCTGTGCCCGCGAATTTCCGATTCGTCGCGCACCCCGCCTAGCGACATACGCGAAAATTTTCGATTGGTGGCGCGCGCGATAGAGCGGCCTAGCGAAGTCTTACCCACCCCCGGTGGTCCCACCAGGCAGAGTATTGGCCCCTTGAGCTTGCGCACACGCTGCTGTACAGCCAGATACTCGAGAATACGCTCTTTTACCTTGTCCAGACCATAATGATCTTCTTCAAGCACCTGTTCAGCCTGAGATAGATCGCGTGTGATTTTCGACCGCGTCTTCCAGGGCACGCTCACCAGCCAGTCGATATAATTTCGCACCACGGTCGCCTCGGCGGACATAGGCGACATCATTTTGAGTTTACTCAGTTCGGAATCGGCCTTCTCTCGCGCCTCTTTAGGCATCCCGGACTTCTCGATCTTATTTTGCAGGTCTGCCACTTCGTTTGGCGCGTCATCCATGTCGCCCAATTCCTTCTGGATGGCTTTCATCTGCTCATTCAGGTAGTACTCGCGCTGACTCTTTTCCATTTGTTGCTTGACCCGGCCACGGATACGCTTTTCGATCTGCATCAGATCGATCTCACCCTCGATCTTGCTCATGATGTGCTCTATGCGTTCGCGCGGATTTTGAATCTCGAGAATTTCCTGTTTTTCGTCCAGTTTCAGCGACATATGCGCTGCGATCGTATCGGCCAGTCGACTAGGATCGTCGATACCCGACAGCGACGTTAAAATTTCCGGGGGTACTTTCTTATTGAGTTTGACATACTGGTCAAACAGGTTCAGGACCGAGCGAAGTAAAACTTCGGCTTCACGATCATCTACCAGTACCGATTTTTCCAGTACCTGTGTTGAGGCGGAAAAATACTCATTCGTCTCAAGAATACTTTCCACTCTCACCCGTTCCCCCCCCTCGACAAGCACCTTGATGGTTCCATCGGGCAGTTTGAGCATTTGCAGGATGGTTGAAAGTGTACCAATTTGATAGAGGTCACTTTGTGTCGGGTCATCGACTTCGGCATTTTTTTGCGCTAACAATAAAATCTTCTTGTTGTCGGCCATCGCGGCCTCGAGCGCAAGGATAGATTTTTCGCGCCCCACAAATAGCGGGATCACCATGTGGGGATAGACGACAACATCGCGCAGCGGCAAAACCGCGATCAGTTGCCGGTTCTGAGGTTCAGCTTGCGGTGTATTCGGGTAATCTGACATAAACGCCTCGATAACAGGGTGTCTGTTCTATATGGGTCTGTTACTGTCCACTTCAACCCGGACCAGGGGCGTTAACACCGAATGCAACAGACTATTTATTCGTCGGAAGCTACTCGCTGCATATCGCCACCTTCATAGATGACATAGGGTTGAGCGTTCCCTTCGATCACTGAAGCATCGACCACAATTTTGCTGACATTTTCCATTGCAGGCAGATCATACATGATCTCAAGCAGAGTATTTTCCAGTATCGTACGCAGTCCCCGGGCTCCGGTTTTCCTTGCCATTGCTTTTTTAGCTACCACATTCAAAGAATCCGGGCGGAACTCGATTTCACAGCCCTCCATTTCAAACATTTTTTCGTATTGCTTGATAATCGCATTTTTCGGTTCGGTAAGAATTTGTACCAACGAGTCTTCGTCGAGTTCTTCGAGTGTCGCAACTACCGGCAGACGACCGACAAACTCGGGGATCAATCCATATTTGATCAAATCTTCGGGCTCGACCTGGGTAATAATTTCACCAAACAGGTCTTCCTGCTCCTTGCTCTTTACCCTGGCGCCGAATCCAATGCCTCCCTTTTCAGAACGACTAAGGATGACCTTATCGAGTCCGGCAAAAGCACCTCCACAGATAAACAATATCTTGCCGGTGTCTACCTGCAAAAATTCCTGTTGCGGGTGCTTCCTGCCTCCCTGTGGCGGTACAGAGGCAATGGTGCCCTCGATTAATTTCAACAATGCCTGTTGTACACCTTCTCCGGATACATCACGGGTTATCGACGGGTTATCGGATTTTCGTGATATCTTGTCGATTTCGTCGATATAGACGATACCGGTCTGCGCCTTTTCGATATCATAATCGCATTTCTGCAGGAGTTTTTGAATGATGTTTTCGACGTCTTCGCCGACATAGCCTGCCTCTGTAAGCGTCGTTGCATCAGCAATTGCAAACGGAACGTTTAACAGGCGCGCCAGGGTTTCCGCCAGCAATGTCTTGCCGGAACCGGTCGGACCTATCAGCAAAATATTACTCTTGGATAGTTCTATATCGTCTTTGATATGACCTACTTCGAGGCGCTTATAGTGGTTATACACCGCAACCGATAGAACCTTTTTGGCACGTCCCTGGCCAATAACATATTCGTCGAGTACGTTGAAGATCTCGTGTGGGGTTGGTACTCGGTCTTCGGAATCTTCGCTTTTTTCCCGAATTTCTTCGCGGATAATATCATTACAAAGGTCGACACATTCGTCGCAAATGAATACGGAGGGTCCCGCTATTAACTTCCGGACTTCGTGCTGACTCTTTCCGCAAAAAGAGCAGTATAAAAGTTTCTCGTCCTTATTGCTCGACTTGTCGCCACTCATGATGCCTACCGAATTCTCAATTTCCTCTTAATCATTCACCGATAATTTCCAGGGTGCCGATAACAGTATAATGTAATCTATTTTTCTTTAAAAATCAATATCTTACATACTGTATATCCAGCTTGACACCCCTGCACGGCGAATGGACCAGAACAGATTATCGCTACCTATGCTCCGGAACTGGATAAGTGTTGATCATATTAAACCATCCCGACTAGCACAACTTATAAATTACTTTTTTACTTCTCCTTCAGGGTCGACACGCGTCGTCAAAACTTGATCAATAATTCCGTATTCGACACAATCTTCGGCACTCATGAAGTTGTCGCGCTCGGTATCCTTATCAATCTCACTTTCCTTTTTGCCAGTATGCAGGGCGAGCACCTTGTTGAGGCGCGAACGTACTGCCAGAATTTCTCTGGCATGAATTTCAATATCGCTAGCCTGACCCTGAAATCCTCCCTGCGGCTGATGGATCATGATCCGGGAATGTGGTAATCCATAGCGCTTACCCGCAGCGCCACCGGCAAGTAGAATTGCGCCCATGCTGATTGCCTGCCCGGTGCACAGGGTACTAACGTCAGGTTTTATAAATTGCATCGTGTCATAAACCGCCAAACCCGCACTGACTGCCCCGCCCGGACTGTTGATATAGAGCGAAATATCCTTATCTGGATTATCCGATTCCAGAAATAACAATTGAGCAACGACTAAATTCGCCATGTGATCCTCGATCGAACCAACGATGAATACGACTCGTTCTTTCAGCAGTCGGGAATATATATCGTATGCCCTTTCGCCGCGCGCGGACTGCTCCACCACCATGGGTACCAGATTAGCCTGTGTATTGTCCCAATGCGGGTGCATAGAGCTTATGCCTGCGGTAATTTTGTATTCACTCATGACTAATTCCGGTAGTTAACTGCTGCTATTCATTAATTCTTCGAAGTTGGACTGCTTATCGGTCACAGTGGCTTTATCCAATATATGCTTTACCACCTGATCTTCAAGCACCATGCTTTCGAGGCTCGCGCGCGCCTCCTGATTGTGCCGATAATACTCCTTGACCTGTTCGGGCTGCTCATAAGATGTCGCCAACTCGGCCAGGGCTGTTTCCAGTTTCGACGGATCGAGTTCGATTTTTTCGCTCTTGACCACTTCGTTTACCAGCAGCCCTAGCTGAACCCTTTTTTCGCCTTCCTCCTTAAACAGATCGTCGGACAGGCTCGATTCATCGAATGAATCCATATCTTTTCCCATGCGCTGGGCGGCCTGCATTTTCAGGGACTTCACTTCTTCTGCGACTAAGGCCGATGGCGCTATAATCCGATTCGCTTCGAGCAAACCCATCATTACCGCATTCTTGTTGAGTGATTTAAGTTTCTGCGATAGCTCTTTTTCCATATTAGATCTGACATCGGCACGAAATTTGTCCAGATCGCCATCTTCGACGCCGAATTTTTTGGCGAATTCTTCATCGATATCGGGCAAATGAGTTTCCGATACACGTGTCGCTTTCAGCGTGAACTCGGCCTTTTTTCCAGCCACTTCCTTGCCATGATAATCTTCCGGGAAGTTGACATTTATGACCTTTTCTTCTCCGGCGGAGATACCTTTGAGGCCTGTTTCGAAATCCTCAAGCATTTGACCGGCGCCGATCTCTACCGGCATAGCTTTGCCAGCTCCACTTTCAAACAGTTCACCATCGACGCGACCTTCAAAATCAACCAGCACCTGATCGCCTTCCTTCGCCGCCCGATTCACTTCCGACCACTTCTTATTTTGTTCGCGTAACTTTTGCAACATCGCCTCAAGGTCGGCATCGTCCACTTCTGCTACGGTTCGCTCAATTTTGATAGATTCCAGATCAAGCTGATCTATTTCAGGATAGACTTCAAAGGTTGCGGTGTAAGACACTTCGTCTTTACCTTCCGAATCGATCGACTCGATATTCGGCATGCCGGCAGGTCTTACCTTTTCCTGAGTGATGGCTTCCCGGTAGGAAGATTCGATCACATCACCGATCACTTCCTGGCGTACCGGAGCACCAAATTTTTGCTGAATCACTTTTAACGGTACCTTGCCTGGACGAAAGCCGTCTATGCGCACGGTTTTGCTCAATGCCCTCAGTTTTTTCTCGACAGCCTGGGCTATCGTGTCGGAAGGAACCTGAACCGTCATTCTACGTTCAAGACCTTCAAGGGTTTCTATAGATACTTGCATGATGAAATCTCGTGATTCTCGATAAAGGAGATTTTAGTCGCCGGGAGGAGGCCGTCGATTGACACCTGATGTACACCTGATCGATTAAAATCCTGAATAAATGGTGCGAAAGGAGAGACTCGAACTCTCACATCAAAGATACCAGAACCTAAATCTGGCGCGTCTACCAATTCCGCCACTTTCGCACATAACTCGCTATGCTATTCGCTTATTATATTGGCTACCGATGGATTAACCAGCATTTTTACCCGTCATTCTCGACCCTATAAGTAAATGGCGCCTGTCTCCAGGCGCCCTAATATGGGGTGGACGATGGGGATCGAACCCACGACAACAAGAATCACAATCTTGCACTCTACCAACTGAGCTACGCCCACCATTAATATTGGCACGCCCGGCAGGATTCGAACCTGCTACCCTCGGCTTAGAAGGCCGATGCTCTATCCAAATGAGCTACGGGCGCTCAGGATACCTATCTTAAGACATATT
>JADFMY010000048.1 GCA_022563685.1 Pseudomonadota bacterium
GTTTGATCACTTACTGTACCAGTTTCGCCTGGCACATAGTGGCTGGCGACACGTTCATATTGTGCAAGGCGGTGAAAGCTACAGTGCACTGGCCGATGGCTTGCAAAATGCATTGCGTACATTAGGTGGCGCACCTAAAGAGCATCGCACCGATAGCCTGAGCGCGGCTTATGTGAATAACGTAGAAAAGCAGCGCTTAACCGAAGACTATCAAGCCCTGTGCCGGCATTACGGCATGACACCCACGACGAATAACCTGGGTGTCAGCCATGAAAACGGGGCAATCGAAGCACCACACGGATCACTCAAGCGCCGTATTTCATCCCAATACCGGGGTCAGAACACAATTGTTGCTAATATAAGAAAAATCTGTGATCTGACTACGGTATTGAATATTCTAGCCTCGAAAAATAGTCTGCTTCAAATTTAGCAGGAGACACTCGGAGTTTGGGGTTTTTGTTGAGTATTATTTTGCAATGAAATTCCCGGAATATATGCAGGTGAAAGTCGACCGACAATGTTAAAAGTGTTTATAGAGCTCGTCGTAAAACTCTGCAACGCTGATAAATGATCGTTACATGGGCAAGGGTTGTTCCTACAACCCAATTGTATTTCCACCAGGGCCTGCCCCACGAGCACCGCGAGTGCTTTGGGTATCCATGGCGGTCATGTAACTTAATAGAGCACCAACAGTAGGCGCTTTTAGGCGATGCAGGAGCAATTGCCGAGGAGCAAAAAATCTGCCTATACTACTGGAAGATCTGAATACATCAGACCTTCCTTTGTCCATTAATAATGTTGGAGGCAAATAATGGCTGAACCAATAGAAGTCCTTCGTGGAGTCGTCCACCCCTGGTATTGCGACCACTTCGGGCACATGAATGTTCGTTGGTATAGTCATTTTTTCGATGATGCCGCATTCCATATATGGCCGCTTTACTGGGGTAGTCACAAAAAAATGCAGGATGAGTTGGGAGTCCATACGGTAACGGCCTCGGCGACGGTACAGTATCTGCGGGAACTGGTAGCAGGGGATTTGATTATAGTGGATAGTTTGCTAACCCGAATTGGCGGCAAAAGTTGCACTTTTATAGAACGAATGCTGCATGTAGACACGAGGGAAGTGCATGCCACCTACGAAATGACAGAGGTATTTTTTGACCCGCAAACGCGTAAGTCAACAGAAATGCCAACCTCAATTAGACAGGCCCTTGAATCGAAACCGGCCGAGCAATCGGATAGCTGAGCAGAGACTTCGGGACAGGCTCGCGTCGCTGAACTGCTTATCTCTGTCGGCACTGATGTGAATGCAAGAGAAGGCGGCGTTCATAATACCTGGACTAGCTTGCATATCCTGCTCCCACTGACAGATACCTGTCAGTCATGTCCAGGTATTACCGAGAACGGGACGGAGTATCTATAATGGGCTCACTCCAGAAAATGGTTATTCTGGACCCTAAACGGAAGTTTTTCGAGCCTGTTTCGATGTCTTTTATTGATATATTTTTCAAATGCGCATTTGTTTACTGGGCCTATTAAGTTGCAAGCAGGGGCAGGGATGAATTAGGCTTGAGGTGGTTACCGGCATTTGGATGAGGCAGATAATCTCACAATCTCTTATAATCGATTTCTGTCAATCTCTCGGTATGGATGAAGAGTTAACAGGAGTTAATTAATGGGTACGATATTTCACGATATTTCGAAGTACTATGCTGCCAATATATACGACAATCTGTTGATCGTTGGCAGGATTGAATATCGTGATGATCAATATCACTTTGCCAGGGATGATGTGCAGGGTCCATTTAATTTAGTTGCCGATCCTGATGAAGATGTGACCCGCATGGTTCAGGTTATTGGTGAAATTCATCCCAGAAGTGCGCTTGAAGATATTCTCGAAGTCAAAGTGAGTTCGTGTTTGTATTTGAACGAAGATAATGTATCTAATGAGATTGCAGTGCGTTCAATACACAACGGGTTGGGTACGTCTATCTATTCAAAGCAAGAGTGTCCATTGATACTGTGGAATCCCAATTATGAGGAGGATAAATACTTTGACGTGATCGATGTCCAGCGAGTATTTACCGACATCAGATTAAAAAATAGTTTTATGGGTATCATTTCGGAGAGCCTGCGCGAACTAGAACTCTTTCCGCCGCTGATGCATTTGAAAAAAGACTAGCGGGTTAAGCCCATAGAATTGTGTAGTGGCTTAGAAGTTTAGCATCTCGATAGCATTTCATTACCGATCACAAAAACCTCAAATCGGGTGAAGGGGTTAGTGGAAGTGGCGTTTATCGCGTGAATAATAATATTAATTTGTTAAAGTAGCGTCATTCCGGTCGAAGCATTGCAAAGACCCGGAATCCATTGCTATCGAAGTTCAATTTCTATCAATTACTAAGGAAGGTCTAAATAAATCAGACCTTCCTTAAATGAACAGGTGAATTCGGATAATTAATCCAGCACGCCTCGGCCTCAAGGTTTAATAATGACTATTAAAACTACCTGCATCGGTGCTTACCCCAAACCCGAATACGTCAAATTACCCGACTGGTTTAACCATCCCGACGGACCCGATACCGCAGACCCAACCGCGTTGTGGGAAAAGGCGATGGCCGATCTTGGCCCAGACGCCGAAGCGGTTATAGCCAGGGGCGTCGCCGAAGCGATTGCCGATCAAATTGCCTGCGGTATCGACATTCCAACCGATGGCGAAATTGCGCGCGAAAACTACATTCACTACCATTGCCGGCACCTGCGCGGATTCGATTTCGCCCATTTAACCGCAAAAAAAGTCAGAGGTGGTACCTACCAGGCCAGGTTACCGACTATTGTCGGGCCGGTATCGATACGCGATCAATTTCTGGTTAAGGACTGGCGATGCGCACAGGAGAGCAGCGATCGCCCGGTCAAGATAACCATGCCCGGGCCGATGACGATTTCCGACACTAACAGCGACGCGTTTTACAACGATCCGGCGAAGCTCGGACACGATATCGCCGAGGCGCTCAACGTCGAAGTGCTCGCGCTGGCAGAAGCCGGTTGCCAACACATTCAAATCGATGAGCCCCTGTTTGCACGTGATCCACAGGCCGCGATTAAATTTGGGTTCGATAATCTCGAACACGCTTTTCATAGGTGCCCCAGGCGCGTTCAACGCACAGTGCATATGTGCTGCGGATACCCCGACAAGCTCGATCGAAACGATTATCCAAAAGCCGATCCTGATTCTTATTTTCAAATTGCCGATGCAATTGAGCAATCCTGTATCGACGCGGTTTCTTTCGAAGATGCGCACCGGCACAATGATTTATCCCTGCTCGAAAAATTAACCACCACCAAAGTCATCTTCGGTGTGGTCGCGATTGCCAGCAGCCAGGTTGAAACCGTCGATGAAATTCGGGACCGACTCTCGCTTGCCCTGAATCACATCGATGCAGACCGGCTGATTGCCGCGCCAGACTGTGGGCTCGGATTACTGGGGCGAGAACTGGCGATGGCCAAGATGAGAAACCTGAGTGCCGCGGCCCATTCGCTGTAGGCCGGGGGTTCTTCGACTAAGTGTAATCTTTATACTTGTCGAGGAAACGAATCGGCCTGGACAGTGCGTCGCGGCGGAACGGGTCGCCCAGTTCACGCGTACACATGATTTCGATTATCGTGGTCTTGCCGTCGTTCATCTGGCTATCGACCGCTTTTTTCAAGGCTGGTCCAACCTCATCGAGCTTGTCGACAGTGACCCCTTGTGCACCCATGGCCCGGGCGATGCCTGACCAGCTTTCGCCCCCGAGCTCATCAGCGACAAACCGGCGGTTGTAAAAGTCGACCTGGTTTTTCTTTTCGGCGCCCCACTGGCGGTTGTGGAATACCACTGCGGTAACTGGAATATTATGGCGAACACAGGTCATGGTTTCCACCATGCTCATAGCCCAGGCGCCGTCACCGGCGTAGGCAATCGCCGGACGCTCCGGCGCCGCAACTTTCGCCCCTATCACCGTTGGCAGTGCATAGCCACAGTTACCAAAGCTCATCGGCGCGAGGAAGCTCCGCGGCCGTTCGAAGCGCAGATAGCTGTTAGCCACCGAGTTGATGTTGCCGATATCGGTAGACACCATGACATCTGCAGGCATGGCTTTTTCGAGCTCGCGCAGTACCTGGCGTGGATGCAACCAGTTACCTTCTTCGCCGTTTTGTTCCTCGATCATGTCGAGGCTGTAGGCATCCTTTTCATGAATCCAGTGATCTAGTTCTTCTTCCCAGGCGGCTTTCTCGGCATTAATTTCTTTTGCGCGGGCCTGTTTCGATGAGTCGCAGGCCAGTGACTGGCTATCGATGCGACCCAGCAGTGCTACGGCACTGGCTTTGGCATCGCCACAAATACCGACCGATATCTTCTTCACCAGACCCAGCATTTTATTATCCGCGTCGACCTGGATGATTTTTGCATCACCGGGCCAGTAATCCATGCCGTATTGCGCCAGTGTTCCGAAGGGTCCGAGCCGGGTTCCGAGTGCTAGCACGACGTCAGCTTTGGAAATTAGCTTCATTGCCGCCTTAGATCCCTGGTAACCTAAAGGACCGCACCACAATGGGTGGCTCGCCGGGAAAGAGTCATTATGCAGGTAGCTATTAACCACGGGCGCCCCCAGGCGTTCGGCCAGGGCTTTACACTCGTTGACTGCATCGGCCATCACCACACCACCACCGGAAACGATGACCGGGAATTTGGCCTGCGCCAGCAGCTCGGCGGCTTGATTCAGGCTCGCATCGCCGCCCGGGCCACGGTCCAGGCGTTGAGGTTGTGGAATCTCGACGTCGATTTCACCGTAAAAGTAGTCACGTGGAATATTTAACTGGGTCGGTCCCATTTCAGACATGGCGCGGTCGAAGCAGCGCCCGGTGTATTCAGCCATGCGGTTCGGGTTATTCACATGCCCCTGGTATTTGGTGAATTCCTGGAACATCGGCAACTGGTTAGCTTCCTGGAAGCCACCCATCCCCATCCCCAGGGTACCGGTTTCTGGAGTAATCATTACCACCGGGGAATGCGCCCAATAGGCTGCGGCAATCGCGGTAACACAGTTACTGATACCGGGGCCATTTTGCCCGATGACCACGCCGTGGCGACCGCTGACTCGCGCGTAGCCATCGGCCATGTGGGCGCCGCCCTGTTCGTGCACGACTGGAATCAGACGAATTCCGGCTGGTACAAAGATATCCATTGCATCCATGAATGCCGATCCCATGATGCCAAATATATCGGTGACATTGTTGGCGACCATGGTTTCTACAAAGGCTTCGCTCGGTGTCATTTTCATAAGAGTTTCCTTGGGTTTTACCTGCGGGTTTCTCGAATAGCACGCCCGCTGCCTCTCGATTGCCGACTAACATAAGGGAGTAGAGATTTTCTGGTAGTACCAAATACGGTTTTTTTTAATACCAACAAGCTATTACCCCGCCGAACTTTTGCCTAAAGGGCCCTAGAGCATTTTATGGATCAAATCGGCTAACTTCCTGATTCCTGGCTTTATCCGGCTGGCTGCAATCGACGAATAGCCCAGGCGGAAGAAATTCTGTGGAGGATCTGGTTGCAGGAAACAAATATCGCCCGATTCGATCAGGATACCGGCTTCTCGGGCGTTTTTTTTCAATTCGCGCGTGTCGAGTTGTCGAGGTCCCTCGACCCAGTAAGAGGTACCGCCAAACGATGGGATGCGGGTGGATTCGGGCAGGTATTGACTGAGTGCATCGCCCATCACCCGCCAGCGTTCCTGGTATGTCTGGCTGAGCCGATGAATCAGCGAATCGTGGTGTCCCATGGATAAAAATAGCGCCACCAGGCGTTGATTATTGGCTGGCGGGTGGCGTACCATCAGGCGCCTTAATGCACGCGCTTCGTCTATCAGGGTGCGTGGCCCCACCATGTAGCCCAGGCGCAATCCTGGCGCCAGGGTTTTCGACAAACTGCCGACGTAAATAACGCGTTCAGCGTTATCCAGGCTCTTTAACGCGGGTGTCGGCGCGCCTACAAAATTGATTTCACTTTCGTAATCATCTTCGATAATGAGGAAATCCTGTTGTTCGGCATCGTGCAATAGCCGCTCGCGGCGCTCGATTGGCATGGTAACCGTGGTTGGAGACTGGTGACTCGGAGTGACGTAAATAAAATCGCAGCTATTCATATCCATGCCCGGTACCACACCGTTTTCATCGATTTCGAGTGGCACCACCTGGGGTGACTTGAGCGAGAATATATTGCGTGCGTCGGCGTAGCCGGGGTTTTCGATGCCGATACGACTGCCCTTGTCGACCAGCAGGTCCGCCAGAATATACAGGGCCTGTTGCGCGCCCATGGTGATCAGAATTTCATCGCGCGAGGCCCATACACCACGGCGTGGAAGAAGGCGCGCCTGGATTTGTTCGATCAGTAAAGGGTCATCGGCATCGATTCGATCGGGTGTCACATCCTGGATATCGCTGATACTAAGAGCCTGCCGGCAGCATTCACGCCAGTCTGCGACTGGGAACAGCGACGGATCGAGTTGGCCATACAGAAATGGGTACGCGTATTCATTCCAGTCCATGGGTTTGACGATATTACGCTGCCGTGAAGGGCGAAACTTGATATGCCGGTCCCAGTCGGGCTGCGACCGGGGAGCCCTTTTCATGCTCGCGTCTATTTTGACTCGTCCATCTAGCATGGTCCTGTCGATGTAGTATCCACTGCGTTCGCGCGACACCAGGTAACCTTCATCGATCAGCCGCTGGTAGGCCAGCACTACGGTGTTGCGTGCTATACCCAGATGTTTCGCCAGTTCACGCGAAGAGGGCAGCGGCATCTCGAGCGGCAATTTGCCGTCCAGGATTGCGCTCACAATGATCTCGCGCAACTGGCGCTGATAACTGACCTTGCGCTCGTTCGATATCTTGAACAGGCGATGCCACATCATTTGGCCTTGCTGGTTATGGCTTGCCTTTATTCTCAAGGTTTCAGGCGCCCGATTGTGTTGGTATCATCAATAAGTATCATCTGGCTCTATTGTATATTGATAAAATCAATTTAGCTTGCGTTTAGATTCTCTTTTTGCCTGTTCCCGATGGAACCGGCACCAGATCTGTCGTGGAGAAGACAAATGAAACCGAATGAATTTAGTGAAATCGTCAATCATGATAAGAGCCACGTCTGGCATCATTTAAGCCAGCATAAACCGTTTCAGACTACCGACCCAATGGTCATAGTCGAGGGTAAGGGTATGCGCGTGAAAGATATCAACGGGCGCGAATATCTGGATGCCGTGTCGGGTGGCGTGTGGACTGTAAACGTGGGCTACGGGCGCGAGAGTATCGCGAATGCAGTACGCGACCAACTGGTTAAAATGTGTTACTTCGCCAATTCTGCGGGAAATATTCCAGGTGCCGAATTTGCCAATAAGCTGATAGAAAAAATGCCAGGTTTAAGCCGCGTCTACTACTCGAACTCTGGCTCCGAAGCCAACGAGAAGGGCTACAAGTTGGTGCGCCAGCTCGCGAGCCTGAAAAACGATGGCAAGAAACACAAGATTATTTATCGAGACCGTGATTATCATGGCACTACTATTACTGCACTAAGCTCAAGTGGGCAGTTCGAGCGCAGAGACCAGTATGGGCCGTATACCCCCGGCTTTATCGAGATGCCGCATTGCCTGGCTTATCGGTCACCCAATGGTGACGATCCGGATTTTGGGGTGCAGGCCGCTAAAGAACTGGAAAAGATAATCCTGCGCGAAGACCCGGATACAGTCGGTTCGGTCTGCCTCGAACCGATTACTGCGGGTGGTGGTGTGATTGTGCCGCCCGAGGGTTATTTCGAAACGATTCAGGAGATTTGTAAGAAATACGGGGTGTTACTGCATATGGACGAAGTCGTGTGCGGCATGGGACGTACCGGCAAGTGGTTTGGTTACCAGCACTATGGCGTCAAGCCCGACATCGTAACGATGGCGAAGGGGGTTGCCAGTGGGTATGCCGCTATTTCCGTCACCGTCACAACTGAAGCGCTATTTAACGAATTTCTCGCCGAGCCGAGCGAAAAAATGCATTACTTCCGCGACATCAGCACATTTGGTGGTTGCGCCGGTGGACCAGCCGCGGCACTCGAAAACTTGCGCATCATCGAGCAGGAAAACCTGCTGGATAATGTCAACCGGATGGCCGATTATCTGATGGATCAGTTATTCGAGCTACAGCAAAAGCACTCGATCATCGGTGACGTACGCGGCAAAGGTCTGTTCGTTGGCGCCGAGTTGGTCAAAGACCGTGATACGCGTGAACCAGTGGACGAATCGGTTGCAGCAGCGATAACAGCGGACTGCCTGGACCAGGGAGTTATGATCGGCAGAACCAACCGCAGTCTGCCGCAGTATAATAATACTCTGTGTCTGAGCCCGGCACTGATTTGCACCAAAGACGATATCGATCAGATCATTTCATCGATCGATGTCGCGCTCGGTAATCTCCCCGGCTATTGAGCAAAAGACTGGGAGAACCGAAAAGAACTATTGAGGTATATCGTGGATAGAGAAGCAATGAATTTTGACGTGGTTATCGTCGGGGCCGGTCCCGCTGGACTGACCACGGGTATCCGTCTCGCACAACTGGCGCAACAACAGGAGCGGGATTTAACCATTTGCATTCTCGAGAAAGGCTCCGAAGTAGGCGCGCATATTTTATCCGGCGCGGTTCTGGAACCCCGTACCCTGAACGAACTGATCCCCGACTGGCAGGAAAAAGGTGCACCGCTCAATGTTCCTGTGAAATCCGACCAATTTAAATACCTGACTGAATCCGCTTCGGTTTCGATGCCGACACCGATGTCTAATTCAGGCAATTACATTATCAGCCTGGGTAATTTTTGCCGCTGGCTGGCCGAACAGGCCGAAGAACTCGGGGTTGAAATCTTCCCGGGATTTGCTGCCGCCGAAGTGCTATACGATGACTCCGGCGCAGTGCGCGGAGTTGCCACCGGTGATATGGGGATAGGCAAGGATGGAGAACCCACCGACAATTTCGAACCCGGGGTCGAATTAATCGGACGGCAGACCATCTTTGCCGAGGGCTGCCGCGGCTCGCTCACCGGCGAACTGATGAAAACTTTCGGATTATGCGACGGGGTAGAACCGCAAACCTACGGTATCGGTATCAAGGAGCTGTGGGAAGTCAAACCCGAAAACCACGATGAAGGCGCTACGCTGCATACCATCGGCTGGCCGCTGAAGTCCGATACCTATGGGGGTTCTTTTCTGTATCACAATGCAGACAACCAGGTAGCGGTCGGATTTGTCGTTGGCCTCGATTACAGGAATCCCCATCTCGACCCGTTCGAGGAATTTCAGCGTTTTAAGACCCATCCGAGTATCCGCCCTCTTTTAGAGGGTGGTAAACGCATCGCTTACGGCGCGCGGGTAATTTCGGAAGGCGGTCTGCAATCGATCCCGAAACTGACTTTCCCCGGCGGTCTGCTGGTTGGCGATACTGCCGGTTTCCTCAATGTGCCCAAGATCAAAGGCACTCATACTTCGATGAAAAGTGCGATGCTGGCCGCCGAAGCGGTGTTTGAACTGTTACCGGCCGAGTACGACGCAGCCAATCCAGGCCCGGCGCTCGAAGCCACGGCTTACCCCGAGCAATTGAAAAAATCCTGGCTATGGACCGAATTGAAAAAGGTGCGAAATATCCGGCCCGGGTTTAAACAAGGTCTGTGGACCGGCCTCGCATACGCGGCCCTCGAAACCTATATTCTGCGTGGTGTGGCTCCCTGGACCCTGGGGCACCACAAGGATCACGAGCAACTCGGTAACAAGGATGATTATCCCAAAATCGACTACCCCAGGCCCGATGGGAAGATCAGTTTCGATCGACTCTCATCGGTCTATCTGTCGGGTACTAATCACGAAGAAAATCAACCAGCGCATCTGCGCCTGCGCGACGACAAGGTGCCGATAGAATTGAACCTGGCGCAATACGATGCCCCGGAACAGCGCTACTGCCCTGCCGGTGTGTACGAAATTGTCGAAATCGATGGAAAACCAGCGCTGCAAATCAATGCGCAAAACTGCGTACACTGCAAGACTTGCGACATTAAGGATCCAAGCCAGAATATTCACTGGGTGGTGCCGGAGGGAGGGGGAGGCCCCACATACCCCAACATGTAAAAAAAGTACTTCTCAAATTGCGCTTTTTCCTCGATAGCGTTGTCTGCGTCGTGCTCAAGCAGTCGTGTATCATTAATACACTCCTACTCTGCGCGCGACGCATCCTAGCTATCAAGCAAAAATCACTAATTTGCGAAGCACTTTTAAATTTTTAAAGTACCCTGTCATTCCGGGCAGAGCGGAGCGACGACCCGGAATCTACTAAAATCGAAAGTAATATTGGCTGTTACGAGTATCATGCCAATAGATTCCGGCTCTGGCGGCCGGAATGACAAAATTTGGCTGGTTTAATCCCTGATCAATTTCCGACAGGCTTTGATCTGCTTTCGTACCTGCTGCGGCGCGGTGCCGCCGACGAGGTTACGTGCGTTGACCGAGCCCTCTAGCGACAGGACTTTGAATACATCGGCTTCGATGCGGGAATCGAAAGACTGCATTTCCTCGAGTGTGAACTCGCTAAAATCCTTCCCGTTTTTGATACCCCAGGCTACCGCGTTACCCACCACCTCGTGCGCATCGCGAAATGGCAGCCCCTTGTTGACCAGGTAATCGGCGAGGTCGGTGGCGGTGGCGTAACCCTGCCTGGCCGCGGCGGCCATTTGCTCTCGATTGACCTCCAGGTTCGGCACCATGTCGGCAAACGCACGCAGGCTACCCTGCAGGGTATCGAGGGTATCGAACAGCGGCTCCTTGTCTTCCTGGTTATCCTTGTTATAGGCCAGCGGTTGCGACTTCATCAGCATGAGCAGGTTAACCAGATGTCCGGTCACTCGACCGGCTTTGCCACGTACCAGTTCGGGCACGTCGGGATTTTTCTTTTGCGGCATGATCGACGAGCCGGTGCAGTAGCGGTCCGGCAGGCGAATAAAGTTGAACTGCACGGTCGACCAGAGCACCAGTTCTTCGGCCATGCGCGACAGATGGCCCATGCAAATTGCCGCGGCCGCGCAAAACTCGATGGCGAAGTCACGGTCGCTCACCGCATCGAGCGAATTGCGTGCAGGTATATCGAATCCCAGCAACTCGGCGGTGTAATCGCGATCCAGCGGGTACGAAGTTCCGGCCAGCGCCGCGGCGCCCAGCGGCATCACGTTCATGCGTCGCAGACAGTCGGCGAGCCGGCTGTGGTCGCGTTCGAGCATTTCGAACCAGGCCAGCATGTGGTGACCAAAGGTAATCGGCTGCGCTACCTGAAGGTGCGTGAAGCCCGGCATGATGGTGTCTGCCTCGCGCTCGGCCAGGTCGAGAAGCCCGGTTTGAAATAGGGTAATTTGCGCCTGACAATGACTGATTTCTGCGCGCAGGTAGAGACGGATATCGGTCGCGACCTGGTCATTACGCGAACGGCCCGTGTGCAGTTTCTTGCCTGCATCGCCGATTATGTGTGTCAGGCGTGACTCGATATTCATGTGCACGTCTTCGAGGCTGACCGACCAGTCGAACTGGCCGTCGATAATCTCCTGCCTGATTTTCGCCATCCCCTGTTCGATCGCCTGGTGCTCGTCGTCACTCAGCACGCCGATTTTTTGCAGCATCCTGGCGTGCGCGAGCGAGCCCTGAATATCGACCAGCGCGAGGCGTTGGTCAAAATTCACCGAGGCGGTAAAAGCCTCGACGAAAGCATCGGTAGGCTCATCGAAGCGCCCACCCCACATGCGCGAGTCTTTGTCGGTCATAAGGCACTCATTGTTCTGGTTCTGGCAGCTTGGCGTGACAATAATGGTAAAGCCCCCTGCAAGGCTATCTGGTGTCACGAATATTGATGTATGCTTGCAGTGCGGAGCAAACAAATCAACTGTTTATGGCTAATAATCGACAGAATAATTTAACCCCGGCGCTAACCGGCTACTACCTGCCGAACTTTTGTGAGGCGAACGCCTTTTTGCGTCTGCTACTGGTGGTCGAGCTGGTCGCGATCGTATTTGCGCTGGTCAGTTTCGACGGGGGCAGTTTTTATATCCACATCGCGTTGAATTCGGTGTTAATGCTATGGATCGGGCTCACCAGTGCGGCGGTGCTGTGCTGGCTTTCACGCCAGGCTGTGATGCAAAATATCTTGCATGCCACGTTGATTGCAACAGGTGTTACCTTGCTGACTACATTGATCGTCAGCCTGGTGAGCATTGACCTGGTGGAAAAAATGCAACTGCCTGTCGGCGCACAGAATACGGCATACATACTGCTGCGTAACATGTCGGTTACCGCGATACTGGTAGGCCTGGCATTACGCTATTTTTATTTGCAGTACGAGTCGGAAAAAATTCTGGAGATCCAGGCAAAAGCGAGGTTACAGGCTCTGCAGGCACGTATCCGACCCCATTTTTTATTCAACAGTATGAATACCATCGCAAGTCTGACCCACGACCAGCCCGATCTGGCCGAACAGGCGATCGAAAACCTGTCCGATCTTTTCCGCGCCAGCCTCGCGGCAGAAGCCAGTATTCCGTTGCAGCAGGAGTTGGAGCTGGCGCGGCGTTATATCCAGATCGAATCGCTGCGCCTGGGCGATCGCCTCAGGGTTAACTGGGTGCTTCCGAGCGAAAACATAGACGTGTCCCTGCCGGCGCTGACCTTGCAACCGTTGATCGAGAATGCTATCTATCATGGCATCGAACCCCTGGCAGAGGGTGGCACGATAGAAGTCCAGATTAGACGGCACGATGATTTTATCGAGATTATCATATCCAACCCATTGCTGGAGGATCGAACCGAACAGCACCGCGAGGGCAATAATATGGCGGTCGCCAATATTCGCGAACGCCTGCAAATTGCCTACAGCGGCGTGGCTTCGATGCAGCAGCTTGAAGAGAATGAAAGGTTTACCGTTACCCTGAAACTTCCAGTTTTGGCCGCGAAAACGCAATGAAAATCCTGATCGTCGACGATGAAAAACCAGCCCGCGACCGCCTGTCGCGCATGGTCAATAGCCTGGCCGATTACGAGGTCGTCGCCGAAGCGGGCGATGGCAAGCAGGCCCTGCAAAAGGCGCAATCGAGCGAACCCGATGTGGTGTTGATGGATATCCGCATGCCCGGGATGGACGGCATCCAGGCTGCACGTCATCTGTCCGAGCTGGAACAACCACCAGCGGTCATATTTACCACCGCCTATGCCGATCACGCGCTCGAAGCCTTCGAAACCCATGCGATCGATTACCTGCTCAAGCCGGTGCGTAAAGAACGGCTGCAACAAGCGCTCGATGCTTCAAGCAAACCCAACCGGGCGCAGGTATCGCAACAGAATGAAGCGCTCGCGGAAATCGAGGTACGCAAACACATTTGCGCACGCGTACGGGGCGATCTGGTTCTGGTATCTATAGAAAATATTTTTTACTTTCAGGCCGATCAGAAATATGTCACGGTGCGCCATACTGGGGGCGAAGTGCTGATTGAAGACGCGCTCAAGAATCTGGAACAGGAATTTGGCGAACGTTTTTATCGTATACACCGCAATGCGCTGGTCAACCTGGCGCGCATCAGTGGTATGCAGTCCGCCAACGATGGCCATCAGGTCACCTTCCATGACATCGAAGACGCGCTCGAAATCAGCCGTCGTCATCTGCCCGGTATACGCAAGATTATAATAAACTTATAATTTCCCGTTATGAATCAACCCCTGTCTGAACTACGTATCGCCACGCGCAGCAGCCCACTAGCAATGTGGCAAGCCGAAGAAGTAGCGCGCCGATTAAACGAGCTGTATCCCGATCTCAGGGTCACGCTGGTGAAAATGAAAACCAGCGGTGACAAATTCCTCGATGCGCCACTCGCCAAGGTTGGCGGCAAGGGCCTGTTTGTCAAGGAACTCGAGGCCGGCATACTCGAAGGCAGTGTCGATATTGCGGTGCACTCGATGAAAGATGTGCCGGTAGATATTCCGCCCGGCCTCGAACTCGCGCTGATTATGGAGCGCGAAGACCCACGCGATGCCTTTGTCTCCAACCGCTATGATTCACTGGTTGAAATGCCTGCCGGCGCCGTGGTCGGCACCTCGAGCCTGCGGCGCCAGGCCCAGATCCGCGAGCGCTATCCGCAGCTCACCATCGACTGGTTACGCGGCAATGTCAATACACGTCTACGCAAGCTCGACGACGGCGATTACGATGCGATTATCCTCGCAAGCGCGGGCCTGTTGCGCCTCGGTTTCGAGCAACGTATCAGGGCGCCGCTTGAGCCGGAAGAATGCCTGCCCGCGATCGGCCAGGGTGCGATCGGCATCGAAGTACGCAGCGACGATGCGGCAGTGAAGGAATTACTGGCGCCGCTTGCGCACGCCGAGACTACCAGTCGTATCACGGCCGAACGTGCTCTGAACCAGGCCCTGAGCGGTGGCTGCCAGGTGCCAATCGCAGGATTTGCCCTGGTGAAAGATGGCCGGCTTTACCTGCGAGGTCTGGTTGGCGAGCCCGACGGCAGTAAAATATTGCGCGCCGAAGTTACCGGCAAAATCGAACAGGCCGCAGCACTCGGTAAAAAGGTGGCCGAGGATTTGCTCGCACAGGGGGCCGATGCCATTCTCGCCAGACTGCAAGAATAGACATGATCGACAAGGAAGGAGTTTTGCACGGCCAATGCATCTTGAATACCCGCCCCGCGCATCAACAAGCTGGTCTGAAGGCATGGCTCGAAGCGCAGGGTGCAGCGGTGATTGCGTTTCCGGTGATCGAAATTGTCGATTGCGAAGTAAGAGCAATTCATCTTGGCCTGGCGCAACAAATCGGGCATTACGATATCGCCCTGTTTGTCAGCCGTAATGCGGTCGATGGCGCATTTCGGTTTTTGCAGGCGGAAAAGCTCCCCACCGATTTGCAACTGGGGGTGATCGGTGAAGCTACTAGGCAGGCGCTGAACGAACGCGTCAGCGACCTGGACCGGCGACTGATACGCAGCCACCCCTACAATAGCGAAGGATTGCTATCTTCCAGCGCGCTGCAACAGGTGCAGGGTAAAAACATACTGATCTTTCGCGGCCAGGAGGGGCGGAATTTACTCGGCGACGAACTCAGCGCACGTGGTGCGACCGTGAGCTTTTGCGAGGTATATCACCGCATGATACCCGACTACGAGGCCGGTTACTTCGACCGGCTAAGTGCCGAGCGCTTTCCAACACTTGGCGTTTTTACCAGTAATGAAGGCATGTACAATGCGCTCTCGCTGATCACTGGTAAGTCGAGAGATAAACTGCTTGAAATACCCTGGCTATTAATCAGCGAAAGAATGCGTGAATCGGCCATAGAACTGGGACATAATGCAAGCATCATCATCGCTACAAATGCGAGCGACGAAGGTATTCAACAGGCCATCAGCGAATGGGCAGGCGAGCAAGCAGACTGAATTTATGAGCAAACAAAAAACACCCGGTGATAAGGACGGCGCCGAAGCCGAAAAGCTCGCTGAAGTGGAGTCCGATGATAACAAGGCCCCGGTTGTGGAGGCCAAGGTAAAGGATCAGGCGCCGGTCGAAAAAAAGCTGCCGAAAAAACAGCCTGAAACACCCAAACCACCCAAAGAACCCAAACAGCCCGAAAAAGCTGCCAAACCACGACGCGCATTCCCCTGGTTTGGGCTATTCAATTTTCTATTGATTATCGGGATTGTCGCGGCAGCCGGTTATTACTGGCAAATGCAACAGCAGCTCGAACAGGAAAAACAGCGAACCATTTCGTCATTACAACAACAGATCGCAACTAAGGCTGAGATCACTCAGGTACAGGGACGCCTGGCGCCGCTCGAAGCGGGAATTTCCGACTCGCTCGGTCGCATCGAGCAACTCCAGCAGCAGCAACAGGCACTGCAGGAGTCCACCGAAAAGCTGTACGAACTTTATGGTCGTGACGAAAGTGGCTGGCAATTGGCTGAAGTCGAATACCTGATGCGGGTGGCCCAGCACAAGTTGATCCTGGAAAACGATTTCGAGGGTGCGGCGATTACGCTGCAGGCTGCGAGCGACAGGATAGCCGCTACCGCTGACCCTGGCCTGTTACCCGTGCGGGTACAGATCAGCGATGAAATCGCGACCCTTAAAACCCGGGCGCGACCCGACCTGGTTGGCATGACCCTGGTACTGTCGCAATTGAGCCGGCAAATCAGAGTGCTGACACCGGGTTACCTGCCCCGCATCGGCACCAGCCAGGGCAAAGTCGAAACGGAAGATACGAGCCAGGCAGATCAAACCATCGACGAGCGTGTGCTGTCTTTTATTTCCTCGCTGGTCAGCATTAAGAAATATGAATCCTTTCCTACACAAACCGAAGCGCTGGTGGTAGATATCGAACAAACTCTGGAAGATAGTCTGAAATTGACTCGCTGGACCGTGCTGGAGCGCGACAATTTTCAGTTCCAGCAACTGATGCAGGACAATGTGCGCCTGTTCAAACAGTATTACGACCTGGACAATGCCGCTAATCACGATTTTTATACCCAGTTGCTGGAATTGCAAAAGGCCACGGTCAAACCGGAAAAACCGGATATCAGCGGGTCGCTCGAATTGTTGAAACATATCATGAAAAAACGCGAAAATGCTCCGCAGGCTATCGAAAGCGGGGGTACCGATAATGGTTAAGTGGTTGCTGCGCATCCTGGTTTTGATAATCATCGTGCTCGGCGCAGTGTTACTGGTGAGAGATGATCCGGGTTTTGTGCTGGTTAAATACCACGATTACGCGGTCGAAACCAGCCTGGCCTTTGGAATCGTGGCATTGATATTAACCGTGTCGGTGATTCACTTCGCGCTCAGGATTTTACGTGGAGTCTGGCGTTTGCCGAACTCGATGAAACAGCATTCGCAGAACAGGCGTTTTGGCAAAAGCCGTAAACTGTTGAACCAGGGCTTGATCGACCTGGCCGAGGGACGGTTTGCGCAGGCCGAAGTCAACCTGGTCAAAATGGTCGAATACAGCGAAAGTCCTCTGCTGCATTACCTCGCCGCTGCGCGCGCCGCGCAGCTACAGGGTAAACACGATGCGCGCGATAGTTACCTGAAGGCCGCGCACGAAGCCAGACCCGAAGCCGAAATAGCGATTGGCGTGACCCAGGCCGAGTTGCAGCTGGCGCATCAGCAAAATGAGCAATCGCTTGCAACGCTGAACCATTTGCGTGGTATCGCACCACGGCACGATTATATATTGATGCTATTGGCGCGGGTTTATACCGAGCTCGAAGACTGGCCAGCACTGGTCGAGTTGTTACCCGAAATTCGCAAGAAAAAAATGTTCAAGGAGTCGAGGCTCAAGGGAATGGAATACAAAGGTTATAAGGGTTACCTGAAAGAGGCCGCGGCAAAGAGCGATAAGCCGGCACTGGAAAAAGCCTGGAATAATATTCCCGGCTCACTGCAGTCTGACCCTGAATTGATTATTTACTATGTTGGGCTACTCAATCAGCGGGACTTCGTTGCCCACCATGTAGAGCAACTGGTTGTCAGGGCATTGAACCGGCAATGGGATGACCGCCTGGTTGAAATTTATGGCCTGTATCGCGCCGGTAATGCCAACGAGCAATTAAAACAGGCGGAAAAATGGCTGGCTGATTATGACCAGAATGAATACCTGCTGCTTGCGCTGGGTAGAATTTGTATTCGTGCCAAACTGTGGGGAAAGGCCCAGGGGTATCTGGAGGCCAGTATCGGCGTCAATCCGTTGCCGGCGACCTGCCTGGCGCTTGCCGAGCTGTTTAACGACCATTTGCAACAACCGGATAAGGCTGCGAAATGTTATCAGCAAGGGCTTGAATTTTGTGTCAGCGATAAAGTCTGAGCCAGCCCCGATTTGATCGCGGTCGATTGATATATGGTCGCTTACGACAAGAACGCTGCCCTGGAAGCCGACCGTTGGCTGGAGCAATTCCACCAGCTTTCAGAGCAGGATGCCTGCTTTTTTTGCGTATACCGATTTTTATTTACCGCAACCAGATAATACACAGGAGACCTGCCATGAGTGACGACCCGGTGACCATCAAACCAGCCGTGGACGGCCCATATATCGTCCAGGGCCTGAAAAATTTCAGTAATCGAAATGGTGCTATCGAATGTAAAGCGACCATTGCCCTGTGTCGATGCGGCCAGTCGGCGAATAAACCCTATTGCGATGGTGCCCACTCAAAAGTTGGCTTTAGCAGCGATAACAAACTGAAGCCGGCCCGGGACGCCCTCGATACCTATCGAGGCAAAGAAATCACGGTTCACGACAATCGAAGTCTGTGTGCGCATGCCGGGTACTGCACCGATGGATTGCCGGGTGTTTTTCGTCAATACGAAGAGCCCTTTGTCGATCCCGACGGTGCGAGCGCCCAGGAAATCATCGACGTGGTGAAGCAGTGCCCATCGGGGGCCTTGAGTTACAGCGTCGGGTCTGAGAGCGGGCCGATCAATATTGAAGATGCGTCAATCTTCATTGCGCCCAACGGACCTTACGTGCTGAAAGGCAAGATGGCCCTGAAAGACACGCCAAAAGGAAAAGGCGCCTCCGAAACCACCGCGACCCTGTGTCGTTGCGGGGCATCAAAAAATAAGCCGTTCTGCGACGGTTCGCACTGGGATGCAGGGTTTACCGACGAAAAAAATTAGCCAGCACATTAGCTGATAAATAATCCGGGCGAGAAGAATTTCATGACCAGACACTACCAGGGCAGTTGCCACTGTGGCGCGATAAAGTTTGCTTTTGAGGCCGACGAGATCAGCAAAGGCTTGCGATGTACCTGTTCGATTTGTAAGCGTAAGGGTGCGCTGATGTCAGCCTTTGCAATCCCGAACGATGAGCTGAAAATAGAGGCCGATGAAAACGATATCGGCCTTTACCAGTTCGATAGCAAAATAGCGAAGCATTATTTCTGTAAAACCTGTGGCATCTATACCCACAACGAAACCATTCGCGCGCCGGGCCACACGCGTGTCAACCTCGGCTGTGTCGATGACCTCGATACCTCAAAATTGGAGATAGCTGTATTTGACGGCAAGAATTTGCTTTAACAGATCGACCGGCTCTGGGGCCGGAATGACCACTAACTTGAGAGAATAAAAATGGATAAAGAAAGATTCGAAACCGGTTTAAACCAGCGCAAGGCGACGCTTGGCGCCGAATACGTCGAGAAAAATCTCGCCGCTGCGGACGATTTCACCCGTCCATTCCAGGAAATGATGACCGAATGGTGCTGGGGTTTCGGCTGGGGCGACGATGTGATCGACGCGAAAACCCGTTCGATGATGAACCTGGCAATGATCGGTGGCCTGGGCAAGATGCACGAATGGGAAATCCACTGCCGTGGCGCGATTACCAATGGTGTAAGCAAGGAGCAAATTCGCGCGATCGTACACGTCGTCGGTATCTATTGCGGCGTACCGCAGGCCTTAGAATGCTTCCGCGTGGCGCGAAAAGTACTCGAAGAAGACGGGCAGCTGTAATTGACCTGATTTAAGGGGTCGGAGTGCCGACTGCGACCCCAGGCATGTCTTCAGTTACTTTGCTCTGCGCCGCGACAAAAGCTCGCACCGAGCGAGATATATCGGATTCTGTTGTCGCCCAGGAACAAACCATGATGCGAATGATCGCTTTCCCAGCCCAGTTCGCACCACCGACCCAGCCTTCACCACGGTGCCATGCGCCTGTCTACCCGCGACGATTTTGATTTTCGGCGCACCGTTTAAACCATTTTTATTAACGTCCCAGCCATTTTTTTGCAATATTTCGATAGCGCGCGGCTGCGAGGCCACAGAATATAGCCATCGACGATCCACTGACAAAACCGGCAACCATCGAATCGGATAAACCCAGTAGATCTCTAAGCCATGCTTCGGAAACTTCTTCCAGTTTCGATGCGATGGGTGAAGTTAAATACAAGGGAGTGTTTTGATCCCAGAAATCGGATAACCAGCGCCGCTGGAATAACACAGCCGTTGACGAGCCCAAAATATCGACCACCTATTTGCGAAATTGTCGCCGGTGAACCCTGCCGGTGTAACTGTTTTAAGATTTCAGCCGCGTCACCGGTAGCTTCGGGCAATTTCTCAACGAACAGGTTCAAATCTTTTATCGCGTCGTCGACAGGAAATACCTTTCGCTCCAGTGCTTTATCGACATAATCGAAAGCGTAATCCTTTGCCTGCTCGAATATTCTCTTTTGTTCCATTTCGCGGAACATTTTTTCCTGTAAGTTATTAGCCATTTTTTTACCTGTTAAAACTCAACGGAGAATGAATTCCTGCATAAATTTATGATTGATTTTCCAGCATTGCCTTTGCTATATGACGGGACTTTCCTGACCCAGGGCTTTTTGATGACCTGGATTTAATCTTCGCCCGGACATTTCTGCCGAAATGAGCGAGAATAGTACCTGCAATTAC
>JADFMY010000149.1 GCA_022563685.1 Pseudomonadota bacterium
CGTTAACGATATGATCGTGCCGGCAGACAAGGCTGACCTGATCCGCAGCGCGGAACAGGAGATCAAGGGCATCGAAAAGCAGTGGGCCACCGGTCTGGTAACGTCTGGAGAACGCTACAACAAGGTGGTCGATATCTGGTCGCATGCCAACGACAAGGTCGCGCGCGCGATGATGAACGAAATAGGCAAGGAAACCGTGATTGACGCCGAAGGCAACGAAGTGGTGCAGGATTCATTTAACTCTATATTTGTGATGGCTGACTCGGGTGCACGGGGTTCTCCCGCGCAAATCAGGCAACTCGCCGGTATGCGTGGCCTGATGGCGAAGCCGGATGGGTCTATCATCGAAAACGCCATTACCGCAAACTTCCGCGAGGGCCTCGACGTACTGCAGTACTTTATCTCGACGCACGGTGCACGTAAGGGTTTGGCCGATACCGCGCTAAAAACCGCAAACTCCGGGTATCTGACGCGTCGACTCGTCGATGTCTCGCAAGACCTGGTGGTCAATATGGACGATTGTGGCACCGAACAGGGTATCGAATTGCGCCCGGTGATCGAAGGCGGCGATATTGTCGTCGATCTCGGAGAACGTGTCCTGGGTCGCGTAATCCAGCAGGACCTGGAAGACGTTAAGGGTAATGTCGTGATCGAACGCGGTACCCTGCTCGAAGAAAGTGAAATCGAAATGATTAACGAGCTTGGTATCGATGAAATTATGGTTCGGTCGGCAGTAACCTGCGAAGCGCGCCACGGCCTGTGCGTTAAATGCTACGGACGCGACCTCGCACGCGGACACATCGTCGGCAAGGGTGAAGCGATCGGGGTCATCGCCGCGCAGTCTATCGGTGAACCCGGTACGCAGTTAACCATGCGTACTTTCCATATCGGTGGAGCGGCGAGCAGCTCCGCCTCGGTCAATAGTATCGAGATCAAGAATAGCGGTACTATCAGGTTTCATAACATCAAGGTCGTCAAAAATTCCTCCAAAAAACTGGTTGCCGTATCGCGCTCTGGTGAAGTTGGTATCATCGACACCAGCGGGCGTGAGAAGGAAAGATATAAAATTCCCTATGGCTCGGTATTCGATGTCAAAGATGAAGACGAAGTCAAATCGGGACAGACGGTAGCCACCTGGGATCCGCATATGCACCCGGTGATAACCGAGGTCGCGGGCAAGGTCAAGTTTTCCGATTTTGTCGAAGCGGTCACGGTTCTGCATAAAATTGATGAAATGACCGGATTGACTTCGATCGAGGTAATGGACAACTCGATTCGCTCTAATGTAGGTAAAGAATTACGCCCAACCATCGAACTGATCGACGGCAAGGGCAAACCCCTGTGTTACGCGGGCACCAATATTCCGGCGCACTATATGTTGCCGGGCGGCGCATTCGTCAACGTCGAAGATGGTGCATCGATCAAGGTCGGCGACGTTCTCGCCAGGATCCCGCAGGAATTTTCCAGGAACCGTGACATTACCGGCGGTCTGCCACGCGTTGCTGACCTGTTCGAGGCGAGGAAACCGAAGGAACCGGCAATCCTGTCAGAAATGACCGGTACAGTCTCCTATGGCAAGGAAACCAAGGGCAAAAAACGTCTGGTTATTACCAATAGTGAAGACGAGTCGATAGAAACCCTGATTCCCAAGTTTCGTCACATCAATGTATTTGAAGGCGAGCATGTGGAAAAAGGCGAAGTGCTGGTCGATGGAGAGTTCGATTCGCACGATATTGTACGCATCAAGGGCTTGAAGGATTTGACCAATTACATGGTCAATGAAGTCCAGGACGTCTATCGCTTACAGGGCGTTTCGATCAACGACAAGCACATCGAAGTGATCGTGCGTCAGATGCTACGCAAGGTCACGATAATCGATGGTGGTGAAACCCGCCTGTTAAGGGGCGACCAGGTCGACAAGGCACGTGTTCTCGACATCAACGACAAGGCCATCGCGATGAATAAGAAACCAGCTACCTTCGAACAGGATTTGCTGGGCATCACCAAGGCGTCGTTGGTTACCGAGTCGTTTATTTCCGCGGCCTCGTTCCAGGAAACCACGCGCGTGCTCACCGAGGCAGCCGTCAAGGGTGCGAGGGATAATCTGCGCGGACTCAAGGAAAATGTCATCGTCGGCCGTCTGATCCCGGCCGGTACCGGACAAACCTACCACGAAGAACGGCGCCGGAGTCGCATGCAACCTGCCATGCCGATAATGCCGGAACTAGAGGGTGAAGAAATGACTGCCGAGGGGCTCGTCGAGGCACCTGTCGAAGCACCCGCCGAGGGAGTTCCAGAGGAAGTGACAACAGCCTCCGAGTAAGGACCAGGACAAGAGGGTACAGGGATGTACCATCATTGCGCTTGCATTCCCAGAGAAATGAGCTAATGACAGGTTCCCAAAATTATAAAGCATTGATTTATAAATAATTATTGTTAATTTAGGAGAGATTCCGGCCGCAAGCATCTGACCGTGCAAAAATCATTGCATCTAGAACCTGTCTAGCGGTTGACAGCAAGCGGTTTCGTCCCTAAAATTCCGCCCCCTGATAGCAGGCTATACATTGATTATGTATAGCCTGTTGTTATATTTGGGAACCTCTGAATAATTCATCCGTGAATTCTCAGAGGGCGACAACAGAAAAGCGCGATTTTCTGTTGTCTATCAAAATCAATAGCTTAAGCTACTGATTTTGGCTGCACATCCCTGTACAGTAGGAAGGCCTGAATAAATCAGACCTTCCTGAAAGTTGGCAAATAAACAGTCTGCTCGCAGGAGAGTTGAATCGATGGCAACCGTTAACCAGTTGGTACGTAAACCACGCCAATCCAAGCGTTCGAAGAGTAACGTGCCCGCACTAGAGGCGTCACCACAAAAACGTGGTGTGTGTACTCGCGTATACACGACGACCCCTAAAAAGCCTAATTCCGCGCTCAGAAAAGTGGCTCGTGTGCGCCTGACAACTGGTTATGAAGTGGCCTGTTACATCGGTGGAGAAGGTCACAATTTGCAGGAACACTCGGTGGTTCTGGTGCGCGGTGGCCGTGTCAAGGACTTGCCCGGTGTGCGTTACCATGTGGTTCGTGGCAGCCTCGATACCCAGGGCGTATCGGCTCGCCGCCAGGGCCGGTCTAAATATGGCGCCAAGCGCCCCAAGTCATAAGTCACAGGTACAGATTGAATGCCAAGACGTAGAGAAGTCCCCAAAAGAGTGATTTTGCCAGATCCGAAATTCGGTGATCTGCAAATCGCAAAATTTATCAATATGATCATGCGCAACGGCAAGAAGTCGACTGCGGAAAAGATCATGTACTTTGCGCTCGATAATGTTGCGCAGAAAAGCAGTATGGATTCGGTGGAATTGATGGAAAAGGCACTGGAAAATGTGCGTCCCATGGTCGAGGTCAAATCTCGTCGCGTGGGTGGTGCGACCTACCAGGTGCCAATCGAGGTTCGCGTTTCGCGGCGCAATACACTGGCGATGCGCTGGTTGATCGAAGCGGCGCAAAAGCGCGGCGAAAAAACCATGGCGCAGAAACTGGCCGGAGAATTACTGGATGCGTCGGAGAGCAAGGGTTCGGCGGTGAAAAAGCGTGAAGATACGCACCGGATGGCTGAAGCAAATAAAGCATTTGCCCACTTCCGCTGGTAGTCACGTTAATATCTAAGGAAATACAGTGGCTCGGACGACTCCGATAACAAGGTATCGAAATATCGGCATTATTGCCCATATCGATGCTGGTAAGACGACCACTACAGAGCGCATACTGTTTTATACCGGTGTCTCTCATAAAATAGGAGAGGTACACGACGGCGCAGCCGTGATGGACTGGATGGAACAGGAGCAGGAGCGAGGTATAACCATTACCTCGGCAGCGACAACCTGTTTCTGGAATGGCATGGATGAGCAGTTTGACCAGCATCGGATCAATATTATCGATACCCCTGGCCATGTGGATTTTACCATCGAGGTTGAGCGTTCGTTACGCGTACTGGATGGTGCCTGCGCAATCTTTTGTTCGGTAGGCGGGGTTGAACCGCAGTCCGAAACGGTGTGGCGCCAGGCAAACAGGTATCATGTGCCGCGCATGGCATTCGTCAACAAGATGGATCGCGCCGGCGCAGATTTTTTACGCGTAGTGGGCCAGATTAAGGATCGACTGGGCAGCAATCCGGTACCCGTGCAGTTAAATATCGGCGCGGAAGACCAGTTCATAGGTGTGGTCGATCTGGTTCGCATGAAGGCGATTATCTGGGATCAGGACAACATGGGTACTACTTATGTTGAAGAGCCGGTTCCAGACAGCATGCTTGCGCTGTGCCAGGAATGGCGCGAGAAAATGGTGGAGGCGGCGGCCGAAGCCAACGATGAATTGATGGAAAAGTACCTCGATGAAGGTACTTTGAGGGAAGACGAGATTTACCAGGGTTTACGCGCACGCACTCTGACTGGTGCAATCGTGCCGGTCTTATGCGGGTCGGCGTTCAAGAACAAGGGTGTTCAGGCGATGCTCGATGCGGTGATTCTTTACCTGCCATCACCGGTGGATGTACCCCCAATTAAAGGGATAGTCGGTGACGATAGCGAAGAAGAAAGGCCGGCCGACGACAAGGCGCCGTTTGCGGCACTTGCGTTTAAGATTGCGACCGATCCTTTTGTCGGTAACCTGACCTTTTTCCGGGTCTATTCGGGAATCTTGAAGTCGGGTGATTCGGTTTTTAACACGGCGCGTGGCAAGAAGGATCGCATCGGTCGAATTTTGCAGATGCATGCGAATTCGCGCGAAGATATAAAGGAAGTCCGGGCAGGCGATATAGCGGCTGCGGTGGGGCTCAAAGATGCCGGTACGGGTGATACCCTGTGCGACATCAATAGCAAGATAATGCTGGAGCGCATAGAGTTTCCGGAGCCGGTGATATCGGTCTGGCCAAAGAAGACCCGTCGTTTCGGGTGCGAACAGACGAAGAGTCCGGGCAGACGATCATATCCGGCATGGGTGAATTGCACCTGGATATTATCGTCGAGCGCATGAAACGCGAATTTGGTGTTGAAGCGAATATTGGCAGGCCACAGGTAGCATTTCGCGAAACGATTCGCAACACGGTCGAACAGGAAGGCAGGTTTGTGCGCCAGACCGGTGGTCGCGGCATGTATGGACACGTTTGGTTAAAGCTGGAACCACAGAAAACTGGTGCCGGCTACGAATTTGAAAATGCGATCGTCGGCGGTGTGATTCCGCGTGAATATGTAGCCGCAGTGAATAAGGGTGTCGCCGAGCAGATGGAAAACGGCGTGCTTGCCGGTTTTCCGCTGGTTGATATCAAGGTAACCCTGTTTGATGGGTCATACCATGATGT
>JADFMY010000150.1 GCA_022563685.1 Pseudomonadota bacterium
GTTTTGCCTCTAGGTTTAAAATTCGACTCTTTAATTCCTGAACTTCCCTTTCCATCCATTCAATCTCTTCAACCTCAGGTTGAGCCTGTACGCCTTTAATTGAGCCGTTTGTTGAACAGCCGGAGATGATAAATGCTGAAATAAAGAGAAAGCCGATACGTATGAGTGTCATCATATATCTCCGTGCATTTTTACACATAACAGTCTAAATGTACTGCAAATTGCGGTATTCAAATACCGCAAGTCGCGTCCTATGTTTTTTTGGGGAAAAATTGAAAATTTCCATTTTTAAAGTTCTAAATTCCTTAGATCTAAAATACTTTCAACAACTTACCATGTATCCGGAATTTATTCCATATCCCTTCGATTTGTGTGGCATTGAGTAATATGACGGAAACTTTCCGGATATGGCCTGGTGAACTAGATACCGGCTCGTGGGCCGGTATGACAAGGCGGTGGTTTACGGGTTGAATGACGATGCGGTGGTATTCGGGCTGAATCGGATTAAAGGTTCCAGGACCGTCGGCAGCAGGGATAGCTGCCGTCGAGCTCACAGGGAAGTGTTCACAGCGTGTCCTGGAATTTTTAAGCCGATTCAGTCAACACCATAGACAAACGAGTCCCTATTTCAACAAATACCCACGCGACTCCAGGTAAGCCTTCATGTGCGGGCGGGCTTCCTTGACCAGCATTTCGGCAATCTGTTCGCTCCAGGCGGTATCCTTTTTACCACCGGTTCGGGTGCGGTAGTAGTCGCGTACCTGCTCGTCGTATTCGCTGATGGTTTGTGTGTCGGTATCGTCCTGGTATCGGTCTTTCTTTAGTACCACCGATAAAGGCAGGCGTGGTTTGACTTCGGGGTTTTGCGCCGGGTAGCCCAGGCACATGCCGAATACCGGGTATACCAGGTGCGGCAATTCGAGCAGGTCGGTGACTGCCTGGATATTGTTGCGGATACCACCGATGTAAACGCCTTCGATGCCGAGCGAGTGGGCCGCGGTGAGCACGTTTTGCGCGAATAGAGCGCAATCGATGGTGGCGGTGATGAACTGTTCGGTGAAACCCGATAGCATTTCAGACTTATGCATATCGCAGGCCAGTTGCAGGCGATTCATATCGGCGCAATAAACCAGGAATCTGGCGGCACTGGCGATATAGGGCTGATTACCGGCGAGACCGACCAGTTGTTCGCGTTTTCCCGTGTCTTCAACCTGGATCACGGTACAGGCCTGGATAAAACTCGAGGTCGCAGCGGCCTGTCCGCATTTGATCATTTCCCCCAGCACGTCCTGCGGTATTGGTTGATCGGTAAATTTGCGCACCGATCGATGGGATTGTAGTAGTTTGATGATTTCATTCATATGGGTGTCTCTATTAATTGTCAATCAACGATTGCGATGGCAAGATCCATCACGTTGGTGTTGGTGGGTCCGGTAATGAACAGGCTGTCCTGTTCTGCCAGATAAGTACCGGCGTCGGCGCGTTGTAAAGCGTTGCGGGCAGCTTCGACATGGACGAAAGTATCACCATCCACCAGACCACCCGCTGCCGTGGTTGGGCCATCGCTACCGTCGGTGCCTGCGACCAGCAGGGTGATGTTATTCTTTCCCAGCAAATGCTCCGAGATCGCGAGCGCGAGGCTTTGATTGCGACCGCCCTGCCCCGGGTTATCCGGCAGTATCACCGTCGGTTCCCCACCCCAGATATAAACGCCCGGTTCTGCGCTCGCCAATGCCACGCCTATCGGTTTAGCGAGCGCAAAAACATCGTCGTAGAGCGACTCTTCATTGTGTTGAACCGTAAAACCAAGTTTCAGAGCGGTTTCAGCGGCGCGTTCGCGTGCGACTCGGTTCGACGCGATAACAGTCGATTTGGCCCTTGCGCGCACTCGATGGCAATCGCCGAGGCCCGAACCGATGATCGAAATACTATCGCCCTCGACGTCGGAAATCGCGTAAACGCGAATTTCTACACCCCTGAACTGGCGCAACAACTTACCGTCCTTGATCAGCGAGGTTTCTTTGCGTCGCCGGTTGATTTCGCCAATGGCTTTGCCGGTGGAAATCATTTCATCGGTGATGGCCTGTAAATCGGCCAGGCTCATGCCCTGCGGCAAAGCTTCTGCGAGTGCGGAAGCACCGCCAGATACCAGCACCATTAATCGGCTGTCTTTACCCATATTGCCTACCCGCTCCAACAACAGGCTCCCGGCGTTGAGCGACTGTTGATCGGGGACCGGGTGCGCAGTTTCGAGCAGGGTTACATTTTCACACCCACGGATATCATCGCCGGCATGGTCGTACTTGGTGACCACGATGGCCTCACAAGGCGATGGCAGAGAATCCAGCGCGCCCCGGCACATACCGGCTGCGGCCTTGCCGACTGCGATGATCAAATCCGGTTGAAATGGGGTATCGCCTGCGATCGCATTTTCAACCGCCTGTTTTCCCGAGACGGCAGACACCGCGGCATTCCAGATGGTCGTTAACGCCTGTTTTCGTTTATCGCCGGAATTCACTGTCGCTACTATTTCTCGCTGAAGGCCCGTCAGTAGTCGCGTCGATCGAATTTTGCCGAAGCACATTTAGCTGTTCAATTTCAACATGGCGATAACAGTCAGTCAGATGATCGTTTACCAGACCAGCCGCCTGCATCAAGGCATAGCAAATTGTGCTGCCGACAAAGCTAAAGCCACGTTTCTTAAGATCCTTTGACAGTGCATCCGATACCGGTGTATTGACCGGGATTTGCTGATCCGAAGTCCACCTGTTTTGTACTGCCTGGCCATCGACAAAATCCCATAAATAAGCATCCAGCGTCAATCCCTGATCGAGCATTTCAAGGTAGGCACGGGCATTTTTGATGAATCCATTGACCTTGAGCTTATTTCGTACGATGCCGGGGTCGGCCAGTAAGCTGTTGATTTTCGCCTCGTCGTAGCGCGCAATTTTATCTGCGTCAAAATCATCGAACGCGCGCCGGTAGTTTTCACGCTTGCGCAGGATCGTGATCCAGCTCAAACCGGCCTGCGCACCTTCCAGGCAAACAAACTCAAACAATTGGCGTTCGTCGTGCAGCGGTACGCCCCATTCGCAATCGTGATACTGTCGATACAACGCGTCATCCCCACACCACCCGCATCGCTTTACTGGTTGGTAATGGCTCATGCCAAACGCTCCAGCCGTCGCAGGGATTCAATAAATGCCCTGATACGTCGGCTGGCTTCGAGCAAATCTGCTTCGGCGATCGTATAGGAAATTCGCACAAACCCCTCGGCACTCGCGCCAAATGCGGTTGCGTCGAGTACCGATACACCGCAATACTGGTAGAGTTGTTGAACGAAATCGGGGGCGCTTAAGCCCGTACCGCGCACATCGACCATCAGGAACATGCCTGCGTCGGGCTTCAGGGCTTTCAGCTCCGGTATCGATTCAAATTCGCGCAGCAGCAAATCACGCCGCTGCCGATAAATATCGCGCATTGCATCCCTGTCCTTACCGGCATTTTTCAGCGCATAGTAACCTGCCTGCTGGATGAAACCGGGTAACCCGTAGAGCATACACAGGGACAGCTTTTCGAGGTTTCGAATCAGGGCCGTCGGACCGACCGCCCAGCCGACGCGCCAGCCGGTCATCGCATAGGATTTTGACAAGCTGCTGATGGTAACCGTACGCTCGGCCATTCCCGGTAAAGCGGCCATATGATGGAATTCAGATTCGAACACGATATCGGCATACACTTCATCTGCCACCACCCACAGATCATGCTCGATCGCAACATCGGCAATAGCTTGTAATTCATCACGCGTCAGCATTATTCCAGTCGGATTACTGGGCGAGGCATAAAATATGGCCCGTGTTTTATTCGTAATCGCTGCTCGCAAACTATCGGCGTCGAGTTTGAAACCGCTTTTGGCATCGAGCACCACCGGTACCAGGGTCGCGCCCGAAGCCTGGACAGTGGCCTCGTAGGTAACATACATGGGTTGCAGCACGATCATTTCATCGCCTGTTTCAGCGAGACACAAGGAGGTTGCGAACAGTGCGTTTTGCGCTCCCGAGGTGACCGCAACATTGTCCCGGCTGACGTCCTGCCCACAGTTTTGCTGGTGTTGCTGTGCGATAGCCTCGCGTAGCTTATCGATACCGATAACTTCGGTGTAATGCGTATCGCCCTCGTGTAATGCGCGCACCGCTGCCTCAATGATTTCAGGCGGCGTCGAAAAATCCGGGTCACCGACACTCAACACGATCACATCTTCGCCGCGTCTTTGCGCAGCCACAGCCGCATAGTGAGAATCCCACACATCGGCAGCACTACCCCTGACTCGGTCGGTAAGCGAAGAAAATTTCATCTCGCTTTCAACTCATCGAGTATCGGTTTGATCCAGGGTTTGTTCTGGGCAATTTCCTCGTCGCTGAGCCCGGTGAGTTCGTAGGGTAAAACCAGCCACTCGTTGTATTCGTGCAGGTAATAATCCGGTGCCGGATTATATTCGTTAAACTTCGACTTGTAATAAGGGACTGCAATACGCACATCCTTCGACATATTACGTTTGGATTTGGCGCGCAGCCGGTCGATCACCGCCGCGACATTGCGACCGGTACTGTATACATCGTCGACGATCAACAGTGCGTCGTCGGCATTCATGGTTTCGTAAAGATATTGCAACCCGTGTGCGCTAATTTCGGCGCCCGATTCCAGCTTTTGCAGGTAATCGTGCATACCACGATAGGATGTCCGGATCGCGATATGATCTGTTTCAACGCCGAGGTATTGCAGGCATTCCTGAACATATATGCCAACGGTCGACCCGCCGCGCCATACCCCAACGATAAAATCAGGCCGGTAGCCGCTCTGGTAAATTTGCACCGCAAGGCGATACGAGTCTTCCAGCAACTCCTGTTCCTGTATAAAGCGTTTATCCACGAATCCAGTTTTCCCTCGAACACAAATATAGATATGATAACCGGGCTTCAGTGATATGCTCAATAGCCTACACACTAAAGTCACTTTAATTATCCGGCCAGCCCTATGAGCGAAAAACTCTATTTATCCGCACAACAATTACTCGAAGATTCGTTCAGGCTCGGGGCGAATATGACCGACGCGAGCAACCACGCGCCCGGCAAACAAACCGCCAAACAGTAATCCGAAAAATACGCGGCAACCAACGATATTATAATGCCGCAAGTTGCGGTACATTTAGGCTTTATGCCCAGAAACTTTGCACAACTTAAACATGAGGAAATAAAAATGGCTAATGAAGGTTATCATGAACCTATTAATGAACTTACCGATGAAACGAGAGATATGCATAGGGCGATTAC
>JADFMY010000151.1 GCA_022563685.1 Pseudomonadota bacterium
ATTTCCAGTTCGGTTCTAGCCGCCAAATACGATCATGATGCGTCAATCATCGTTATCGATCCTCGCAGGATCGAGATGGTTGATCACAGTGATATTTGGCTGAGACCCAACACCGGTTCCAATGTTTCAGTCCTGAACGCCATGGCGAAGGTGATCCTCGACGAAGGGCTGGTCAACGCAGCGTTCGTCGCCTCGCGAACCGAAGGGTATGAAGCATACAAGGCCTCGCTCGATGGCTATACGCCGGAAGCCGTCGAGGCCGTGACCGGTATCGATCCCGCCAAAATCCGGGAAGCCGCGTTAACCTACGGTCGCGCAGAGCGGGGTATGATTTTGTGGGGCATGGGAATCACCCAGCACCTGGCCGGCGTGGACGGAGCTTATGCGCTTGTGAACCTGTCCATCATGACGGGTCATATCGGACGGCCCGGCACGGGCCTGATGCCGCTTCGTGGGCAGAATAACGTACAGGGCGCCAGCGACATGGGACTGCCCGATGCCTTCCCCGGATATCAGAAAGTCGCCGATCCGGCCGTGAGAGAGAAATTCTCCGCCGCATGGGGAGTCGAGGTTTCAGCCTTGCCCGGGCTAACGGTAGTCGAGATGGAAAATGCCGCATATGAAGGCGGCATCAAGGCGATCTACGTCCAGGGCGAGAATCCCATGATGAGCAGCCCTGACATCGATCACGTGAAGAAGGGATTGTTGAATCTCGAACTGCTTGTGGTGCAGGACATTTTCATGTCGGAGACGGCAGCGCTGGCCGATGTCGTCCTGCCTGCGCGCTCATTTGCCGAAAAACATGGCACCTTTACCAATACCGAACGCCGTGTGCAGTTGCTTCGACCGGCTATCCCGCCGGTGGGTGAATCGCGTAATGACTGGGATATCATCTGTGAAATCGCGACCAAGATGGGCTACCCGATGGCGTTTGAAGATGCCGCCGCCATCATGGAGGAACTGGCCGGACTGGTCCCGCAATACGCCGGTGTCAGGCACCATCGTCTCGTAAATAACGACCTGATGTGGCCGGTCCACGATACCGACCATCCTGGAACCAGAGTGCTTTATAGTGAAACCTTCCCCCGGGGGCGGGCACGCTTTACGGTCGTCGAGCAGGGTCTGAATGGTGAAGTGACCGAGGACAAATACCCCATGCTGTTGTCTACCGGGCGTATGCTTACACACTTCCACACCGGAACTATGAGCCGACGCTCCCTTGGACTGCACAACCTGGTTCCCGAAGCCGGGCTGCAGATGAATACTGCAGACCTCAAACGCTTCAACCTTGTCCACGGCGAGACGGTGCGTGTGACCACGAAGCGCGGTTCGATCGAGGTAAAAGTTGATGAGAGTCCTATGCCCCCCGAAGGTGTCATGTTCCTTGCTTTCCATTTCGCGGAAGCACCAGCCAACAGGTTGACCAGTAACATCACCGATCCGACATCCAAGACACCGATCTTCAAGACCTCTTCCGCACGAATCGAAAAGATGAACTAATTTAACCCTGGCAGACATTGTAGAGTTAAAACTAGAGAAAAAACATTACAGATTTATTAATTATTCTGGAATGTTAGGCGAATGAATTATTTTTTCTTTTTTCCTGACCTGGTATAAAACACGCCGGGAATCCAGGTCTTGTGGAGTTTTGCAGTCTCACCCAAATTACCTTTCGATTCATCTTCAAAGCGAAAGTGACTTTTCCCAATACGAATAACATCACCGTCTTTTAAACGGCGAAGATCGATGCGTTCATCATTAACATAGGTATGATTGGTGCTATTTTTATCTTGCAAGATATGATCGATTCGTTTGCCATCTGGTGTTAACACGACCTCAAGTACGGCGTGGCGCATACTAACCAGATCATCGTCCAGTGAAATATCACAGTCCTCATCACGACCAATTTCAATCTGTTGTTTTTCGATTGGTAATTTAATACCGGCACCGCTATCTGTAAGCTGTATCAGAAGAGCCATGTTATTTGCCTAAAGCAGGATTTTAAAAATTCCAGACATTTAACAGTAAGACAACGACAGACAGGTTAGCAAGTATACTCGTAGGAATCGGCAAGCAAAAACACCGAGTTTTCTCTTTTCCACGAGATTACAGGCTCTATGACAGGGCAGCATCTTTTTTGAAAATTTAATCTTTTTGGTTCACTGAAACTCGTAGCATGAATTTTGGTCTAAAAAAGCTATAGCATACAAGGAGACATGTCGTGCAGCCTGTCAATAGAGTCATTCAGACAATCCTGCTGGCGGCCGGAATCTTGGTAGCCGGTGGTTGCGCAGTTACGCCCTCGATTAATCCTGTCTCGATAGTGCAAGTCAATCAGCCACTGGAAATCCCCAACCGCAAAGCACGCGTTTATATCCAAAATGGTGACGTAACCGCCAAGCGCGACCTCGATCCCTGGAACATTTATTGTAGTGTGCTAATGCAAAACGTACATACCGCCGGCGAGCCAAAACTAACCGTATCACCGGGGCAATTTGAAATAATCAAAGTGCGCGAATACGACGAACATCAATATTTCCCGGGAAATTTCGTTGCTTCACTACTCGAATGGCATAACATCCCACCCATTGTAATATTTACCGTGGAGATGCGTCTAAAATCGCCCGAACAACCCGGCGTCAGGGCCCTGATCTGCGCTAAACAAGTGGAGAGTTATGGCAGGCATTACCCGACACTAGCGGAAATTAAAACCGCCCTGGGTAATGCGATAGAAATAAAGACGCCATAGGATTTAGCCGGAACCTCATAGCGCACTAGCCCTGCCGTTAAGAGGCATGCCCTCTGATCCTCGTGCTACCCTGTCAGCGCATTCCTATGTGGGCTGGCATCAGACAACCCTTAACGAATGCGGGATATCAAACCATGTATTTCAATGGCTGCTTCCGATAAGCTGACATACCTGGAGTTAGCATACGACTAACCTGGCGTTTATACTTCTTATATACTATTGGCGGAGGAACGAAAATATGAGCGACGAAATTCTCGGTGATCGCGGAAAAGCGTTGGAAGAAATATTCTTCGCCAATGAAAGCGAAAAACTCCGCAAGGCCCTGCTAGAAAAAGAAGCTGCGAAGAACAAGAAAGAGGCTCTTTCGGCCGCCTCTGGTGTTACCGATGACGCGGTACTCGAACAGCTTGTTGCGCTCGACATACGCAGCGATACTTTGGCAGCGCTATCCCTTGTGCCACTGGTAGAAGTCGCCTGGGCGGACGGCACTATGGACGATAACGAACGCAGCGCTATTTTGTCCGCCGCCAGGGACTCAGGTCTAAGCGGTGAAAGTGCGGCCCTGCTGGACGGATGGCTAGTCACACAACCGAGCAGCGATGTGCTTTCAGCCTGGAAAGATTATGTCGCTGTGCTTACGAGTACGATGGATAAGGCGACCAGGGACAAACTCAAACAGGAGCTGCTCAGTCGAGCACGCACGGTGGCAGAGTCAGCCGGTGGGTTTCTCGGTATCGGCACGATTTCGAGCGAAGAGGAAGATAAGCTGGAAGAGTTAGCAGGTGCATTTTCTTAACTATTATTGCAAAAGTTAAAAAGGAACGCATTTCCTAAGGAACCTCTGAATAATTCATCCATGAATTCTCAGAGGACGACAAACGAAAAATGTGATTTTCATTTGTCTCACAAAATCAATCGCTTAAGAGCTTATTTTGCCTAAAAGTTCGATTTAGGCAGTCCTGGTATCATTTACATCGGAGTTCATGTGCTCAAACGCCTGGGGGTACACGAACCCGGCAAAATAATAATTACGTCATTGATTATTATGTTTTTAATAATTGACAATCACGTGATTTATATTGACAATTATAATTTAATTAAATTGATTATTAATTGACAATAAACTGACACCTTCCAGCACTGCATGCGGACCAGACACAAAATACTTGAATTCCTGAAGAGTCATGAAACAGCAACCTCCAGCGAGTTGTGTGACTTGCTCGGAATCAGCCGTCAGGCGCTGAATGTACATCTACGCAGCTTGATTCATGGTGACAAGGTTTTAAAGGCGGGTTCAACTCGCGCGTCTTACTATTTTCTGCCCGATAAGACGCCTGAGGCTCACCAGTACAAAAAAACGTTCACGCTTGCAGGGCTCGATGAAAGCCGTGTTTACCAGCAGATAGCGATCATACTGAATCTGAAACAATCCTTGTCGGAAAACCAGGAATCCATCGTGAACTATGCATTTACCGAAATGCTGAACAATGCCATCGATCATTCCAGGGCATCGAAATGTCATGTTCAGATAAGCCTGGATGCTGCGCAGTTAAAATTCGAAATCCTGGATAGCGGAATAGGAGTATTTGAATCTATCGCAGGTAAATTAACACTTGAAGACGAACACGTTGCGATGATTGAACTCATTAAAGGGAAAACAACCACTATGCCGGAAGCTCATTCTGGAGAAGGCATATTTTTTTCATCCAAAGTAGCGGATAAATTTACTCTGCAGTCCCACGCGATCCAAATCGAATGGGACCGCGCCCTGGATGATGTATTTGTTTCAAAACCACGATTTCAAAAAGGAACCAGGGTTGGTTTTAATCTGAGACGCGACTCCAGGACAAAACTGGAAAATGTATTTTCCGAATTTGCTCCACAAGAGTATGACTTTCAGTTTCAAAAGACAAAAGTCATGATCAAATTGTTAAAGAAAGACTATATTTCACGCGCCGAGGCCAGGCGCCTGCTGGTAAATCTCGAAAAATTCCGTGAAGTCGAACTCGATTTCAAAAGTGTGCAACACCTTGGGCAAGGATTTGCGGATGAAGTATTTCGAATTTTTGCCGAAAAAAATCCCCAATTAATAATGAGCACGTCGAATACAACGCCTGCAATCCAGGCCATGATCAAGCATGTAAGCAGTTCAAGTATATAGAGCGCCTCAATTAATGACCTGCTTTACTGAGTCCTCTTTGCATTCATCGGTAAATTTTGCCTTTGTCATAGGCCTGCCTCATATGCTTTAATTTAAAGTATCCGAGTGTCCGCACGTTTGAAGAAAATTCAGTGATCAGGTCATACCACATATCAAAAATTAGTATAGTGGGGTTTAGCCGCCCTGGATCCATTTCGGTTTTTAATAAGACTGCAAACGCCACAGCAAAATTGGCCGGGAAGACCTCAATATGACCCGAGAATCGCATTACGATGTACTATTCGAGCCCGTTCAAATCGGTCCGGTCACCGCCAAAAACCGCTTTTACCAAGTACCTCATTGCAACGGCATGGGATTCAACTGGCCGCAATCCCATGCCACGATGCGTGAAGCAAAAGCCGAAAGCGGCTGGGCG
>JADFMY010000152.1 GCA_022563685.1 Pseudomonadota bacterium
GTATCCTGGATGGGCCAGTAAGGGGTGACTGGCGGGAGATCTGGCAGGCCGCCCTGGCAGGTCTGGTGTGTGGATTCTTCTGGGAGATGTGGAACTTCGGGAGTCTGGCCCACTGGGAGTACTCGGTGCCTTTCGCGCAGCGTTTCGAGATTTTTCATATGCCGTTGCTGGGATACAGCGGTTACCTGCCGTTCGGCCTCGAATGTCTGGCCGTAGCCAGACTGTTGGATGTCCTCTGGCAGGACAAACGCCAGAGGTAAAGCCGTCAGGGATCGTCCTTCGTGATTCAGCCTGACGGGAAATATGCCAGGATCAGTAGGTGATAATATCTGCTGACTTTGATTCCAGTTGGGCTATCTATGGCAGAGGAACGTCTAGCACGCAAGCAAGCAACTGCCATTGGATTTTTATGGTTCCTGTTTCGTTTTAGTCCCGCTGATAAGTGCCGATGAATCGGTTCATTCCGATCAGCCGGGGCTCTATTTGTGCGAGCAGTTCTCCCATGCTCAGACCACTATCCAGTTCGATCTCGTCTCTCAATGCCAACACCCAGAAATAGTATTTGTGTTGACCATGACCATTAGGGGGCATGGGTCCTCCATAACCTTCCTTGCCAAAATCATTCTTGCCCTGGGTATATTGGTCACTGCCTTCCACCAGGCTGGTAATCGTACCCGGGATATTGTATAGCACCCAGTGCACGAAACCGTAGGTACCCTGGCTAGTCACTAGCGGAGCATCTGGATCATGGCAAATCACAGCAAAAGCACGCGTGCCTTCGGGCACCTAGTCCCAGGACAAAACTGGTGATACATCCTCACCCTCCCCAGTGTGTTTAGTTGGGATCGACCCACCCTGCTCAAATGCTGTACTCGATAATTGAATATCAGACAATGCGAATCCCATAGCGCTCTCCTTTAGTTATTGGACACTTGAATATCGGCGATGATAACGTGGTTTAGGTTCTATTTGAATGGCCTATTGGTTGAATGGCCTATTGGGTACTTACCAATAACTTCAATTTTCGGAAGCAGAGCTACGCAACCCGAGTGTTTATCCTGGGGGATCATGGACGCACCTGAACGTCGACTTTCCTGCAAGCTGCCATTCACATAATTGAGTTTAACAGCTGAGTTCGGCACTTTGCGGCCTACGCAATTTTGGCTGTGTAACCCCAGATTTCATGGGTTATACAGGCTCCGCCTGTCTCTGCTAGCATAGTGTCTGTATATTTCATGTTGGGTACTGTAATGGTAGTGGCGCTGGTGGCCTCGCGCAGCCAGTCGTCGATCTGTGCCTTCGTGTTGATCTCTGGTCCTGGCTCAATATCATTATCTAAGGAGTTATTACGTATGCCCAATTTTTCTTCTATACCCGGCCATGGGTTTCCAGCCGACGAGTTCGAATATCGGGTTTCCCGTGCGCAGAAAATAATGGCTGAACATAATTTTGATGCCATCGTCCTTACGACACCGGCGAATTTTCGATATTTCAGTGGTTTTGACTCCCAGTTTTGGGAAAGCCCGACCCGGCCGTGGTTTCTTGTGGTTTCCGCAGAAGGGGCACCGGTTGGGGTCGTCCCCGAAATTGGTGCTCCAGAGTTAGCGCGTACATGGATAAAAAATATTCATACCTGGCCCGCACCCCGGCCCGAGGACGATGGGGTTTCATTGCTGGCGGATGTTTTGTCCGGGCTTCCCAGACGGTTCGGGCGCGTAGGTATGGAGTTAGGGCGTGAACATAGCTTGCGCATGCCGGTTATCGAGTTGTACGCGTTAATAGACAGACTTCCCGGTGTTGAGATAGCCAACGGTTCACCCTGTATCTGGGAAATTCGGATGGTTAAGACTCAGGCAGAAGTGGCACGTATTCGACACATTTGTGAAATTGTCAGTGATTCCTATGCTGCAGTTCCGGAGCTGGTAAAAATTGGCGATTCCGAGCGTGAAGCCTGCCGCAAAGTCCGCATAGATATTTTGCAAAGAGGTGCGGATTCGGTTCCATTCCTTCCTGGAATTTCAGGGCCGGGCGGCATACCGCAAATTGTTTGTGGGCCGCGTGACAGGGTTATTGAAGAGGGAGATATTCTCTTTTTCGACTCCGGCTCCACCTATGATGGGTACTTTTCAGATTTTGATCGAAATTATGCCGTGGGCGAAATCACAGATGAGGCAAAACGGGCGCATGATGCGGTATGGCTGGCCACGGAAGTCGGCATCGAGGCTGCTGTTGTAGGGGGCACGACCGATAACTTACACGCAGTCATGTCAAAAGTTCTCGAAGATGCCGGGACACTCGGTAACAACGTGGGGCGGTTGGGCCACGGCCTGGGTATGCAATTGACGGAACCACCATCCAATATGCCTGGCGACGGCACGGTTATTAAAGCCGGTATGGTTCTCACGATAGAACCCGGTATGGAGTATGCCCCTGGGAAAATGATTGTTCATGAGGAAAATCTGGTTGTTACGCCTGATGGACCACAACTGCTTACGAAGCGAGCCCCGCGCGAAATGCTCGCTATCAGCTAGCTGTCCCTGCTATTAATTCGCCTGAGTTGAAATCATTGAAGTTTTTTGCATAGCGGTGTGAGCTGATTTATGATCAAAATCATGATAAGGATCATAGGGGAGAGCAATCATCATGATGCAAAATGACCTTGATTTTGGTGCGTATACCGACTTCGGTGAGCTGCGTGCGGTGATCGTCGGCGGAAAACGGTGGAGCAACTGGATCATCTCGCCGCGCTGTATGAAAAAAACGGCATCCAGGTCTACCGGCCGAGGCCGTCGACAGCTTAGATCGGTAATCGCCCTCGAAATTGACGGTTGGGAAATATCCGGTATGCGTGCCGCATTATTTGCCGACCGACCAATTATAGAGTTTTTTGCTTTTTTGTATAGTTAAAAACTAACACCTAAACAGATAAATTGAAATTTAGCTTATCAATAATTAGGATATAAAATACCCGGTGGTGGAGTTTCATGGAATTTTGCCAGTTTTCAAGGGCCAGTGACATGAACGACAAAAACGAATGCACCTGGAAAATCGGCATCGATATCGGCGGCTCGTTTACAGATGTGCTGGCCATCAACGCTATCGATGGCCACCAATGCCATCGTCTTTAGTAATCATTCACGGATAGCCCTGGTAGTAACAAAAGGTTTCAGCGACACCAGTGAAATGAGCCTCGAGCCGCGAGAGTTCGAACACACCAACATGCCAATCAGAGAGGCCGCAAAATGAAAGTCAACTCGCCCCACGCAAGGGATGTAAAGTTTCACCTGCATCCATTCACCGATCTGGCCCAGCATCAGGAATCCGGCCCGCACATTATTCAACGCGGGCAGGGAATATATGTCTTCGACAGCAACGGCAAGCGTTATATCGAGGGTCTGGCGGGACTTTGGTGTGCTTCTCTGGGTTTCAGCGAGCAGCGTTTGGTCAAGGCCGCCACGCGGCAACTGGAATTGCTGCCGGTTTATCACAACTTCGCGCACAAGGCGGTCGAACCCGCAATCGATCTTGCCGAAATCCTCATCGAGCGAGCGCCGGTGCCGATGTCCAAGGTGTTTTTCACCAACTCCGGTTCTGAGGCCGTTGATACCCAGGTCAAATTGGTCTGGTACTACAATAATGTTCTCGATCGCCCAGAGAAAAAGAAGATCATCGCCCGCCGTGGCGCTTACCACGGGATCACTGTGGCGGCGGCGAGCCTGTCTGGATTACAGTATGTCCATAATGCATTTGATGTGCCGATCAAGAACATCATCCACACCGACTGTCCGCATCACTATCACTACAGTGAAGTCGGCGAGAGTGAACAGGAGTTTTCTTCCCGACTGGCCACCAACCTCGAAAACCTGATACTCGAGGAAGACCCCGATACCGTTGCTGCGCTGATCGTGGAACCGTTCCTCGGTGCGGGCGGAGTGATCCCGCCACCGGCGGGTTATTACGAGAAAATTCAGCCGCTTCTTGAGCGCTACGATATGCTGTTGATTGTCGATGAAGTCATCAGCGGCTTTTACCGCACCGGGAATATGTTCGCTACCGAGACATATGGCTTAAAACCCGATCTCATCACCCTGGCCAAAGCACTTTCGGCCGCTTATCAGCCCATAGGCGCAGTGATGATCAGCGAAAAAATTCACGCTGTACTAGTTGAAGGCAGCCGCAAATTCGGTATTTTTGGCACCGGCTTCACTTATTCGGGTCATCCGGTACCCTGTGCCGTTGCCCTGGAAACCCAGAAAATTTATGAAGAACGTCGCATCGGAGAACATGTGAAATCCGTTATGCCGTGTTTCCAGCAACGCTTACACGGATTCGCCGATCATCCACTGGTGGGCGAGACCCGCGGAGTAGGACTCATCGGTGCGGTAGAGTTGGTGGAAGACAAATTATCCAGGACAAATTTCGACCCGGCCCGGAAAATCGGCCCCTGGGTGATGAACCGGGCAATGGAATACGGTCTGATCATTCGTGCGCTGGTCAATGATACCCTGGCGTTTTGCCCGCCCCTGATCATCGACGAGCGACAGATCAACGATATGTTCGATTGTTTCGCGAAAGCCCTGGACGATGCGGAAAAACACTTCGCCGGATCGTGATGGGTGCGACAAGTTGAATAATGGCTGGCAGGTCGGCATCGATATCAGGCAGGAGCGGGCGGTGGATGGTAGATGGGACGTATGAAACACGATTCAAAGACGGAGATTACTATGATACAAGCAACTCAATGGGCAATACCTGATGGATTGCCGGAGCGAATGTTCATCAATGGTCAATGGGTGGCGTCGACAACCGGTCAGATGATAGATACCATCGACCCGGCGACCGGCCGGATCATCGGTCGGTTCCCGTGTGCCAATGCCGATGACGTGGATCAAGCCGTGACCAGCGCCAGGGCAGCCCTGAGTGGGGAATGGCGCACCACGACCCCGGTCATGCGCGGCCGCATACTGGCGCGAACCGCGGCGCTAATACGCAAAGACGCCGAACGCCTGGCGTACATCGAGACATTGGAAAGCGGCAAACCGATCCGGGAAGCGCGAGGGGATATCGAGACCGCTGCGGGTTATTTCGAGTATTACGCCGGTATCGCGGATAAACTGCAGGGAGATACTATCCCGCTGGGCCCGGACTTCATCTCCTTTACCCTGCACGAGCCGGTAGGCGTTACT
>JADFMY010000049.1 GCA_022563685.1 Pseudomonadota bacterium
AGGTGGACCTATGAGTGTGTTGTTTGCAGCCACTTATCCAGATAAAGTTTCGGCATTGATTTTGTACGGCAGCATTGCCAAGGGAGGAAGGGCGCCAGATTATCCTTGGGGGGATGACATTGAGGATGAAGGAATGAAGGCATGGCTGGAGGGATGGCGAACGGAATGGGGTAGCGCGTATGGCATCGAGTCACGGGCTCCGTCTATGGCCGAGGATGAGGTGTTTCACAAATGGTTTGCAAAGTACATGCGACTAGGCGGCAGTCCTTCTGCAGTCATCAATATTTTTAAAATGATCCAGGCCATAGATGTCAGGGATATCCTGCCTACCGTTCGGGTACCGACGCTCGTATTGCATCGGGTCGGCGACCTTGTAGTCGATATTGATCAAGGCCGATATCTCGCTGAAAATATCCCAGGCGCGAAAATCGTTGAACTACCAGGCGAAGACCATTTGTGGTGGGTGGGTGATACGGAGGCCCTGGTCAATGAGGTTCAGGTGTTCCTTACTGGAGAACAGTCCACTATTGAAATTGACCGTGTACTGGCGACAGTACTCTTCACTGACATTGTAGACTCGACTAAACGAGCAGCAGAAATGGGTGACAGTCGATGGAAAGATGTGCTGGATACTCACAATGTTGTGATGCTAAGAGAAATTGACCGATTTCGCGGACGAACAGTCAGAAGCACGGGAGATGGTTTTTTGGCGGTATTTGATGGCCCCGGTCGAGCTATTCGATGCGGGTCCGCGGTCAGTCGAGAGCTACGTCAACTGGGGATTGAGATACGTGTAGGTGTGCACACCGGCGAGATTGACCTCATGGGAGAAGATATTGGTGGTATTTCGGTCAATATTGCCGCACGCGTGCTGGCGGAAGCGGCCAATAACGAAGTGTGGACTTCGCGCACCGTCAAAGATCTGGTTGTCGGATCGGGATTCGAGTTTACCGAGAAAGGAAACTACAGTCTCAAAGGCGTTCCGGGGGAGTGGGGCCTGTTTTCGGTTGAAGCGTGACGTTTGTAGTGACCTAGAGGTCCGCTTTGTGCCGTTTTGAGCCTTTTGAGAGGGGACTATTCCAGCCTCTCGAGTGACCGCTTCAGGTAAAAGCAGACAATCAGTTTCGATCAAGTCTGGCACTGTATATAAGATCAAATGTCGATTATTACACCTTATAGTTACCTGAAAAGGCACCTTAAGTTGCTCCTAATTTACTTAACTTTCTTCATTTTTCTAATGTGTTTCGATGTGAATGTCATTTTATCAAATTTAGGCACATCAATTCCGAAACCTAACGATTTGATCAGTTCATTCAGAAATTCTACCCCATATTTATCTGCATAAACGGTGTAGGTGAATCCCTCACCTGATTTATGGCCAAGCAAACCTGCAACTTGTTCTCGGGGGAATCCTTTTTGCTTTAACGTATTACCAACAGTGTGCCTAAAACTATGGAACACGATTCCTCTATCCTTGTTTTTACGAACACCCTGTTCAATAGTAAATTGACTAAACCATTTTGAAGCAGAGTGTGTATAACGGCCTTTTATTTTGCTCAATTCAGGAAACAGCCGTTCATGTCCATGATGCTCAAGCTTCTCCTTGTAGGCTAATAGTCCAAGTTCTATTAATTGTGGGTGTATTGGGACTATTCGTAAGGCTGATGCCGTTTTTAGTCGTTTATCTTCACCATCACTGGCCCGGGACTACCCATCAGAGGAAACGCCGCTAACCAAAGAAATAACAGATTACTCCATTTTTGGGCCCTACAAATTAGGAACCTCTGATTAATTCCGGGTGGATTAGATTGCAGGCCAAAGCGCATTCAAACCCTGGACCCGGGCTACTGCCCGGCTGGCTGCTGACCGCTACCTGTCTGGGTACCGAGGCTCTGCACCAAGTTGCTGGCCCCCAGGATCGCCGCCGGACCCTCGAAACCACCGCCGCTGCCCTGCACGAGGATGCTGGGGATCTTGACAATATCCGGATTGGCAACAGCCGCCGCCAGTACTTTTTCGAGGATCGCCAACTGGTACACCCGGTCTTTACCGAGTACATCGGTCTGTGCTTTTTGGCCCTTGGCAATCTCGATCAAGCGAAGTTTTTCGCCCTCACCTCTGAGTCTCGATTGTTCTTTTTCCTGTTCTGCTACCTGTACCGCAATCTGGGCCGCCACCAGCACACCTTGCTGGTCCGCGGTTGCGCGGCTCTTTTCCACGGCAATTCGCTTGGTTTGTGCCTCGCGCTCGCGCTCATAAGTACTCTCGAGCTGACCGGCGAGTTGCTGGCGCTGCCTGGCCACCAACAGCTCGGGCGGTATCGCGGGGTCACCGAAACGGACTTCCTTAATGGACACGCCGGCTTTGAATCCTTCGGGAAAAATCGCCTTCTCGACCAGAGACTCAAGCACATCGCGCTTGTTGATGAGATCCAGCGCCTGGCGACCGGGCGCGCCGGCGACATTGCGAACGATACTGCGCAACGCCGGAGTCACGATACGATCTTCAACCTCCTGGAGCCCGCCGACCGAGGCAACCACCCTCGGTGCGTTGGACGGATCGACTTGCACGACTACGCGGACATCCAGAGGTATCCGCCAACCTTCGACGGTCACCACGATCGCCTCGTCAGCGGCGTTCGGTGGTTTTAGTATCGTCCTGGTACTTGATTCCTGATGAATCTTGCCGTCATCGCCGACGGTCAGATCGATACGCCGTTTTTCATAACCACCACGATACACCCAGGTCCGCACCCGGGTCGGGATCAATGTGGGTGTCCAGGCCTCCTGGTTGAGGTAATAGCGGCCCGGCAACAGCGGTTCATCCCACACCCCGATGCATCCCTTCGGCACCAGCTGCACAGATATCGCGGAACCACTGCCTTGCGAGCCCTCGTCCATAGCCAGTTCTTCGGCCGTTGGGCAGTTTTCAATTTCCTGCACATTAGACTTTATGACGGCCACTTCACCGGCCTGCACATTGAGCGCAGGGTACAATTTGATATCGAACAAATAGCGGTTGATGCGGTAGGTGCCAGGCTTCAAAACCGAGAGTTGCGGGCCTTTCTGACCTCCATGAGTGAGGAAGTACTCCGCGTCGAGCATGTTCGTGAATTCATCCGTATCCCAGCCGCGGGCGATGAACTGCTTGGGTGCCAATGGCGCCCCGTCCCTGGCGATCAGCACCCCATACTCTCCCTGTGGAACTTGCACGACCGGAAAATTCTCAGTGTCGTAGATAACAGTTACGAAGGGGATCAAGTGAAAGCCCGGCCCCAGGATGCGGGCCTGTGGGCCATTCTCACCGTCGAAAGCAATGATCTGCCCAGTTTTCATGCTGCTGCCCAGATAGATCCGTTTCAGCTGCCCGATAGAATCCTGTTTGACGATCACGAACGATGTGCCGAGCAGCATCAGCGGGGCGAGTATGAAGCAGGTCATGGCGCCGCGCCGCAGGTTGATCCGGCCGGTAGAACGGGATCGCTCCATCAAGACGAATCCAGCGACCAAAAAAACCACAAACAAGATAATAGAATACATGTCCAACTACTCCATTGTCGAAAAGGGAATTCGGTAGACAGTATACTTAACTATTGTCCGCTAGTCGTCATTCCCGGCAACGAGTTTTCTCCTTGGCAATATCACTATAAGCATTATTCCACCGAAAATACCGATGCTGACGGTCAGTAAGTGTAGATTGCCAATCGAACTCATGTGCAGGAGACCGTTGTAGTTCGAAAACGGTGCGCCAGTTAACGCCAGCCGTCCGGTGATCACGGGCCAGGGGCTTGGAATAGTCTATCGCAAGTATAGGAAATATTAACACCCTATTTCCACTATTCCACCAAGTAAAGAAAGAGATTAGCAACGCCGACCAGCCCTGGAGTATCGAATCTGAGAGTCCGCTATGTGCCCAGGGTGTGTGAAAACTCGCTTGAGGGTATAATCATACTTTCCAACTGACGGGCTATCCAATGAGCGGTTTCATTGAAGGCACATGCCGAACCCAGGCCACATTATTTCCCGATCGCCTGGACGATTACCTTACTGAAGAAAACGAAATTCGAGTCATCGATTATTTTATCGATAGCCTGGATCTTTCAAATATGGGGTTCAAGACAATGCCCGCTGATACCGGCCGTCCCCCTTATCACCCGTCTACTATGCTCAAGTTATTCGTTTATGGATATTTAAATCGAATCCAGTCATCGCGCCGACTGGAACGCGAAGCCGGTCGTAATGTTGAGTTGATGTGGTTGCTGGAACGTTTAGTGCCTGACTTTAAAACCATTGCCGATTTCAGAAAGGATAATGGTAAGGGCATCAAGAATAGCTGCAAAGCATTCATTGATATTTGCCGCCAGCTGAATATGTTCACCGACGTGATTGTCGCGATTGATGGGAGTAAATTTAAGGCGGTCAATAGCAAGGAAAACAACTACACCCCGAAAAAGCTGCAATTCCATATCGCGCGAGTTGAAAAGCATATCGATGACTATTTAAAACAGCTGGATGACTCAGACAAGGAGGATGAGAAGGTCATCGATGAAACGCCCATCAAAGATAAGATTGCCTGGCTTAAGAACAGGCTCTGTGAATTAAAGGCCCTGGAAGAGCAAGTGAATAGCCACCCCGACAAGCAGCTTTCCACTACTGATCCTGATTCTCGACTGATGAAAACACAGGGGATGACCAGAGCGGTTTGTTACAACGTACAAACTGCGGTTGACACCGAGCACCATCTGATTGTCGCCCATGAGGTCACGAATAAACCCGATAGAGGGCAGCTGTGCCAGGTTGGGAAACAAGCTCAAGTCGCGTTGAAGGAAAAGAAAATCACCGTGATAGCCGATAAAGGTTACTACAGTGGCCAGGATATAAAGGACGCCCAGGACGCCGGGATGACACCGCTGGTGCCTAAGGGTGATACATCGGGTAGTGAGAAGAAAGGGATATTTAACCGATCACAGTTTAAATACGATGCAGATAGAGATGTCTATATTTGCCCCGCCAATCAAGTGCTGCCCTATCGGTTCACCCGCCTGGAGAGCGGATTAATGTTAAAGCGATATTGGGCATATGATCCAACCTGTCGAGCGTGTCAATTGAAACCGCAATGCTCGTACAGTAAGCAGTCCCGTAGGATAACGCGCTGGGAACACCAGGGCCAAATAGATCAGATGGATCAACTGATGTCATCTATGCCAGATAGCATGCTGATCCGAAAACAAACAGTTGAACACCCGTTTGGAACGATAAAGTCCTGGATGGGCGCAACACACTTCCTGACAAAACGGCTTCAAAGTGTCAGCACGGAGATGAGCCTGCATGTACTGGCTTACAATCTCAAACGAATGATATCGATACTGGGGCCGGATAAATTGATCGCCGCAATGGCGGCATAGGGCTCATAGCCTTATCTTCATAAAATAGGTTGTATATGGCCGAATCTATGGCTATTTAACCGATGCGGTTTTTCTTACGCAATGAACCCCAAAGAAAATGGTAACCGCTTAAAGTTGATTACCTGAAGCCTGAGGGTCAGTCACGGGAGAACAAATATCAATACCGTAGTTTTCACACACCCTGTGCCGTAAGTAGCTACTGGACTCTTAGTTTTGAGTGTCGGCTAACGGGAAAGTATATGCGCAAATCCTCTTTATCAGCAGCCAAGAATAGTCCAGAGCGGAAATTTTCGCATACTTGCCAGTATGCATATCGATCGATATATTGAGCGAGGCGTTACTTTATGGTTTTCGAGGCTGTAAATGAATCGTAGTCCAGAAGAGTTAGCTCAGACCGAAAGATTAGAGCAATCCTACGCAAATTTACAGTCGGCTGTCATGTTATCGATTGAACGTCAGGTTTGCGGATGTGACTATGGAGGCAATAGCTGGACCACACGCGATGAAGCTCAGCGTATAGGAGCCATGCTGGGTTTAAGACCAGGTATGCGGCTTCTGGATGTGGGTGCGGGGTCAGGCTGGCCGGGACTTTACCTGGCTGAGCAAAGTGAATGTGATCTGGCACTTATCGACCTTCCTTTGTCGGGCCTGAAAATTGCTGTTGAACGAGCCAACCGGGACCAGATCTCAGGAGAGTGTTGGGTTGCCTGCGCAGATGCCGCCAAAATGCCATTTAACGATGCCAGTTTCGATGCCCTAAGTCATAGTGATCTTTTGTGTTGCCTGAAACAAAAGCGTGCCGTACTCGAATCTTGTAAGCGGGTGACCCGCAAGGGTGGGCGAATGGTCTTCACAGTCATTTCATTAGCAGCAAATCTTTCCCGGGAAGAGCGGAGACACACACTGGAAGTGGCTCCCGAATTTGTCGAGTCGGAGACGGACTATTTGACATTGCTTGCGCAAACCGGCTGGACCGTTCTCGACAGCCAAGACCTGACCTCGGCTCATGCGGCCTCATGCCGTCGTTTAGTTAATGCGGAAAAAGAGCACGAGGATGATGTGGTAGCAATCATTGGTGCCTCGGAGTATGCCAATCGGCAAGCAAGGTGGGCATCCAAGATTCCAGCACTAGATGATGGTCTGCTACGGCGAGAACTTTTCGTCGCAACACCGGCCTGAAAATAATGCGAGTATTTCACCAATGCCCAGCGTCCGTTGTGTGCCCAGGGTGTGTGAAAACTCGAAATATTGGCACTGGCAGTAAAATATTTCCCACATGCAATTAAAAATCATGCTAATTTGATATTCAATTACCCACTTTTAATTAGATTCTAACCAAAATTAGGAATACATTCACCACTTATGTTCTCCGAAAATAGTTTTCACACAGCCTGTGCCCTTTGCGGTCATTTAGATACCTGGTTGAAATTTTGAACACGATTATTGGAAACCATCTGGTGCTCATGAAAAATCCACATGCAATCGAGGGGCGGCCTCGCTAATATTGACCACCATACAGTATTTTCCAATCCAGATATGAGCCTGAACGATGAGGGGCGAATATCATATTGGAGAAGACTCGGAATCGTCGGGTGACCTCCATTGTGCTATCTTGTCGCGGCCAAACAACACAAATGGAGGTGGAAGAAATGAATGAGAACGGTCGCGAATTGGTCATCATGATTACCCATGGAATTGACCACGAACTTTCCTCGGTTGGATTCACCATCGCAAACGGTGGGATCACGGCGGGCCTCAAGGTGTCCATTTTTCTGACCAGTTCTGGTGTTGATCTGGTGCGCAAGGGGGCCGCCGACGCGACCCATGTGCACCCGCTCGATCCATTGGTCGATTTGATGAAGGATTTCCTGGCACGGGGCGGCACGCTCTGGGCTTGCACTCCTTGCGTCAAGGCGCGAAGCTACGAGGAGGACGATCTCATCGAGGGTACCGTAATCACGGGCGCGGCGCCGATGCATGCACTCATCCAAGATGGCGCCGCTACGCTGACCTTCTGAGACCGAAATTCCGCACGCCCCATTGTTTCTTTATCAATTTGATGCAGATCGATGGGGCAGTTTCGATTAGAAACCGTGTAACATCAAAGTTTAAAGTTCTGGGGACACGATACTTTATTATCTATACTCCCTGAATGGCTCTTCCGTGCCGAAAGTACTAGTTCCCGGCTGCAAAATGAATGGCGGCTGTCTGCAAGCAGGCATTCAGGCAGAGCCTGACAATCGCCGGAGAGTGCTCCGAGTCGAGATTCGTTTGAAAAAATATAAACGCGTCCGTTTTTCCAACCTTTAAGATTTCCGTTTCCGTGGGGATGACGTATTATAATCAGACGGGAGGTGAATCATGAGCTATAGCAATCTGGGTGGCCACTGCTACTGCGGAGCGGTCAAATTTGAAGCCTCGGGCAAACCTATTTGGGTGGGGCACTGTCATTGCGAAAGCTGCCGGCGTGCCAGCGGTTCGGTGATGACGTCTTCTGCCACCTACCGCCTCGATAAAGTCGTGTTTACCGGCACGATGCCTACCCGATTCCCAACTAACGACGGCGTGGTTCGCAGTTTCTGCGGACAATGTGGTTCGCCGGTAGCCTACGAATCTACCGAGCAAGAAAATCAAATAGATTTGCATCTGGGCCTGTTTGACGATCTCGAACAAATCAAACCCCAGAACCACACCTTTGACGCCGAAAAGGCAAGTTGGCTACAGGCCGATGAACACTTGCCAAGAATACGGGGTCGGCCGAACAAGCTTAGACCCATAGGTTCGCTATGTGCCGTGTTGAAAAGTATGGTTTTAGTTTACAAAAGTCAGCTTTCTACGTTTTAATGAGCAGTAAATAATTTTTTCCATCCTCACTAAAAAACGTAAATTCTGCAACATTTCTCTAAAATCATGTAACACCTTTTGGGTTGAACGCCATTATATTATCTATTTTAGAAATCTATAATTTTTTCCACAAGGAGTGAGAAGCGATGAGCAAAGTAATTCAATTATCTATACCCGGCATGCAGTGTAGTGGCTGTGTCACGGCAATCGAAAAGGCCCTTAACAGTGAAGCGGGCGTGACCCGTTCAGAAGTTAATTTGGAGACCAGGAGTGCTTCGGTGGAGACAGATGCTTCGCTGTCTGTCCTGATTGATGCGATCAAGGCAGCTGGCTTTGACGCCACCGAAATTGCTGCAGATGATAAGGGGTTATCTGCATGAGTGCTGCAACGCGGCTATCGGTTTCCGGAATGAGCTGTGCCGGCTGTGTCGCCTCGGTTGAAGATGCGATCAATTCCGTCGACGGCGTGTCACTGGCCAGTGTCAACTTTGCCGAGCATACCGCCACAATCGAAGGTAATGTCAGCGTGGAATCACTGGTCAGCGCAATTCGTTCGGCCGGCTATGACGCTGCCCAGCTACTCGGCAGCGAAGACGAGGCAGAAAAAGAAGCGGTAGAAATGGTCTACTACCGCAAGCTGCTGAAAAAGGCCGCTTTTGCCGGGGTACTAGGCATACCCCTGTTCGCCACCGGGATGTTGGGTTTGCTGCCCGGGTTTGAAGATAGCAGCGGACGTCTGTTCTGGCTGGTCATTGGCTTGCTGACGATTATGGTTCTAGTCTATTCGGGTGGTCATTTTTTCACCGGTGCCTGGAAGTCTGCCAAAAATCACAACGCCAATATGGATACCCTGATAGCCCTGGGTACCGGCACAGCCTGGCTCTACTCGATGGTAATCGTGGCCAACCCGGCGCTGGTTCCATCGATGGCCCAGCACGCTTATTTCGAAGCGGCGGCGATCATCATAGCCCTGATCAATCTCGGTGCCGCGCTCGAAATGCGCGCGCGCGGTAAAACCTCCGAAGCGATCAAGCGCCTGATCGGATTGCAGGCGAAAACCGCGCGAGTGCTACGAGATGGTGTCGAGCTGGATATTCCAATCGAAGAGGTCGGTCTCGATGAAACCCTGCGGGTACGCCCCGGTGAACGTATTGCGGTGGATGGCATTATTACCGAGGGCTACTCAAGCATCGACGAGTCGATGTTAAGCGGTGAACCTGTGCCGGTGCAAAAGCAAATCGGCGACGAAGTAGCAGCTGGAACTATTAACAAATCCGGTAGTTTCCTGTTTCAGGCGAAACGAATCGGCAAAGACACGGTTCTGTCTCAAATCATCGAGATGGTGCGCACTGCACAATCCTCAAAGCCGGCGATTGGCCGACTGGTGGACAAGGTGTCGGCCATATTTGTCCCGAGTGTACTGATTATTGCGGTCGTCACTTTCCTCGCCTGGATCAACTTTGGCAGCGGTGATCAAGTGATCACGCTGGCGATTGTCACCACCATGACCGTGTTAATTATCGCCTGTCCCTGTGCGCTGGGACTGGCGACACCGATTTCGATTATGGTGGGGGTCGGTAAAGCCGCAGAATCCGGCATACTCATTAGAAACGGCGATGCACTACAACAGGCCGGTAAACTCGATACCATTATTCTCGACAAGACCGGAACCATTACCGAAGGTCATCCGAGTGTGACTTCGGTGGTGACGCTCGATGGATGGAGCGAAGAAAAACTATTGCTATGGGGCGCCAGTCTCGAGCAGGGGTCGGAACACCCATTAGCCGAGGCCATAGTCGAGGCCGCAAAAGACAGGGATATGACCTTGCTGAAAGTCGAAGAATTCAATGCTATTGTCGGTCACGGCGTCGAGGCAAAACTTGAAGGAGTATCCGTACTGATCGGCAATCGCAAATTGATGCACGATCGCGATATTGATATTGCTTCACTTGACACCGCCGCCAGTGACCTGGCCCAGCAGGCACAGACACCGATGTATATGGCTGTGGACGGTAAGGCAGCGGGCCTCATTAGCGTTGCCGATGCAATCAAGCCAGATTCAAAAGATGCCATTCAACGCATGCTGGCCCTTGGATTAAAAGTGGTGTTACTCACCGGTGATAACCAGAGCACCGCCGTAGCGGTCGCCAGGCAAGTGGGAATCAGCGAAGTCATTGCCGAAGTTTTACCGCAGCACAAGGCGGATAAGGTCGCGAGCCTGCAAGCACAGGGCAAGCGCGTCGGAATGGTCGGCGATGGCATTAACGACGCCCCGGCACTGGCTCGTTCCGACGTCGGTTTCGCGATTGGTACAGGCACTGACGTGGCGATCGAAAGCGCGGATATCACATTGATGCGTGGTTCAATACATAGCGTGGTGGATGCGATTGCTATCTCAAAGGCAACCGTGAAGAATATCAAGCAAAATCTCTTCGGCGCCTTTATTTATAACTCGCTGGGCATCCCGATAGCAGCCGGATTACTTTACCCGCTGATGGGAATATTGCTCAACCCGATGATCGCCGGTGGCGCGATGGCGATGTCTTCGCTCACAGTGGTCACCAACGCGAATCGTTTACGCCTGTTAAAACCAGGGGCTGATTAACCATGGAAACTTTAATGATAAATCTCGCGGGCCTGGCATTGATCGGTTTTATCGTCTGGTGGTTCTGGATGTCTAAATAGACCCCGGTCATTCCAGTCTTCGAGCCCGCTACTGTCCGGAATAATTCATTACAAGCAATTTTTGCATTTTGAATTTTACTTGAACTAGGGCCAGGCTGTGTCGCGTGAGAGCGCCCAGGGATACCCAAAGCACTCGCGATGCTCGCGGGGCAGGCTCTGGTTTACGGCGTTCCTGTAAAAGTATATCGGTGGTTGCGCTGGTTCGGACTTACTATTCTTCGAATTAACAGATTCCGGATAAGCTCTTCGAACTTTCCGGAATGACGATATGGATTGAAATACCCGTTACTTAACTTTAAGCCCCCTCCAGTTTCACCGCACAAAACTTGAATTCGGGTATCTTGCAAAACGGGTCGAGTGCTTCGTTGGTGAGCAGGTTCGCTGCCGCTTCCTGGTAGCAAAATGGAATGAAAACCTCCCCCCTTTTCAGTGCCGAGTCGGGGCGCGCGAAGGCGCGTAATTCACCGCGACGTGATCTGGCGATGATTTCACTACCGGGTTCGATACCAATTGCCTGCAGGTCCTCCGGGTTGACGTATACCACCGGTACCGGTTCGATCGCGTCGAGTACTTCTGCTCTTCGTGTCATCGAGCCGGTGTGCCAGTGTTCGAGTTGGCGACCTGTGATGAGCACGAATGGATATTCGTCGTCGGGTTGCTCGTCCGCAGGAATCGACTTTGCCGCCACCAGTTTGGCCTTGCCGTTAGGGGTCGGAAACCGGTCGATAAAATCCACGCCCTGCCCGGGATCCTTCTCGTCTTTACAGGGGTAAGTCACCGAGTCGTCGCGTTCGAGTCGATCCCAGGTTATGCCTGTAATGCTTGGCATCGCGCCGCGCATTTCGTCGTACACCTCGGATACATGCCGGTAGCTCCAGTCGAGCCCGATACCCTTGCCGATATCACGAATAATCCATAAATCCTGCCTGACCTCTCCGGGCAGGGGTACGGCGGCACGCCCGAGCTGCACGCGCCGGTCGGTATTCGATACGGTACCGTCTTTTTCGGCCCAACCCGAAGCGGGTAACACGACATCGGCGAATGCCGCAGTCTCGGTCAGGAACATGTCCTGTACCACGAGGTGGTCGAGTGCAGCCAGGGCCTCACGCGCGTGGTTCAGATTCGGGTCGGACATGGCTGGATTCTCGCCCACGATATACATACCACGAATATTGCCTGCGAGAATTTCGTGCATGATTTCGACCACGGTCAAACCCGCTTTTTGGTCGAGTTCTGCATTCCAGTACTGCGAAAACCAGGCGTTGGCTTCCGGGTTATCGACCCGTTGGTAATCCGGGAACATCATCGGGATCAGACCCGCATCGGAGGCGCCCTGTACATTGTTTTGACCTCGCAATGGGTGTAGCCCTGTGCCGGGGCGTCCGATTTGACCGGTAATCATCGACAACGCGATGAGGCAGCGCGAATTGTCGGTACCGTGAATATGTTGCGATATGCCCATGCCCCAGAAGATCATCGAGCCTTTCGAAGTGGCGAACAGACGTGCCACTTCACGCACCGTAGCGGCCGAAATACCGGTGACTGCTGTCATTTTCTCCGGGCTGTAATCGGCCACGACAGCCTTAATTTCATCGTAACCGGTGGTACGCTCCGCGATGAATTTATCGTCGGTTAATCCTTCCTCGATGATTACGTGCAATATCGAATTCAACAGCGATACATCGGTTGACGGGTTGAACTGCAAGAAATGCGTCGCGTGGCGTGCGATATCGGTGCGACGCGGATCGAGCAGAATCAGTTTCTTGCCGTCCTTGATCGCGTTTTTCATGAAGGTTGCCGCGACCGGATGATTGTTGGTCGGGTTAGCCCCGATAACCAGCAGAACCTCGGCATGTTTGACTTCTTCGACCTGGTTCGAGATCGCACCCGAGCCAATACCTTCGAGCAATGCAGCGACGCTTGAAGCGTGACACAGGCGTGTACAGTGATCGATATTGTTGGTGCCAAAGCCAACGCGCACCAGTTTCTGAAACAGGTAGGCCTCTTCGTTACTGCCCTTGGCTGAACCAAATCCTGCCAGACCCGAACCACCCAGTTCATCCTTGATCTTTTTCAAACCACCTGTTGCAAGCGCCATCGCCTCTTCCCAGCTCGCTTCGCGGAACATTTTGGATGGGTCGCCAGGGTCGAAATGTTCGTTTAACCCCCTGGGAATACCCTCCTTGCGAATTAACGGTTTGAGCAAACGCTGCGGATGGTTGACATAGTCGAAGCCATAACGGCCCTTAACGCACAGGCGGCTAAAGTTGGATGGCCCGTCGCGCCCTTCGACGCGAATAATCTTGTCGTCCTTGACGTGGTAGGTGAGCAGACAACCAACACCGCAATAAGGGCAGACCGAGTCGACCTTGCGGTCGGCTTCTAACAAATGCGCGCCGCTGGCATTGCTGAGCGCACCGGTTGGACAGACTGCCACACATTCACCGCAGGCAACGCAGGAAGATTCGCCCATTGGATCGCCGAGGTCAAACACGATTTCGGCGTGGTGACCACGTTGGGCGTAACCAATCACATCGTTTACCTGTGTCTCACGGCAGGCGCGTATGCAGCGAGTACACTGGATGCAGGCGTCGAGATTGACCGCGATCGCCGGATGCGACAAATCTGCCGCGGGCTGGTGGCGAGGTTGAAACCGGGGTTTGCCCATCTCCATTTTTTGGGCCCATTGGGTCAGTTCGTTTTCCAGCGTGTAGGACTTTTCCGGTATGTCGGAGAGCAATAGTTCGAGCACCAGTTTTTGTGACTTTTCGGCGCGTGCGTTATTCGAATGCACCACCATGCCCGGCGTCGGTTCGCGGCAACAGCTCGGAGCCAGCACGCGCTCGCCTTCGATTTCGACCATACAGGCACGACAGTTACCAACGGTGCGTAAACCTTCGGCATAACACAGATTCGGGATATCGGTGCCAGTGCGCGTGGCGACCTGGATAATTGTTTCACCCGGTAGCGCTTCGATCGATTGCCCGTTGAGCGAAAATTCGATTGTTTCAATCATGGTATCGGGGCTGGCGTCCACTATTGGTTTTCCTCCAACCCCAGCTCCTGCGGAAAATACTTGATCACCGACAGCATCGGGTTCGGTGCAGCCTGCCCCAGGCCACAGATCGAGGCATCCATCATAACCGTGGATAAGTCGTTGAGCAGGTCAACATTCCAGTCACCGGTTTCCATGAGGCCCACCGCTTTTCCGGTGCCAACGCGACAGGGCGTACACTGGCCGCAGGATTCGTGCGCGAAGAATTTCATCGAATTGAGCGCCAACTGTCTGGCACTGTCCTGATCCGATAGCACAATCACCCCCGCCGAGCCGATAAAACAGCCGTAAGCTTGCAGCGTGTCGAAATCGAGCGGAATGTCGCTCAGCGAGGCAGGTAGAATGCCGCCCGAGGCACCACCCGGGAAGTAGCCGTAAAACTCATGCCCGTCGAGCATGCCACCACAAAATTCGTCGATCAACTCCCTGATCGTGATACCGGCCGGCGCCAGATGAACACCAGGGTTTTTCACGCGTCCGGATACCGAAAAACTGCGCAAACCCTTGCGGCCATTTCGGCCCTGCGAATCAAACCAGGCGCCACCCTTTTCTATGACATCGCGTATCCAGAACAGTGTTTCACAGTTATGTTCGAGCGTTGGGTAGCCGAACAGACCGACCTGCGCCAGGTATGGAGGACGCAGGCGTGGCATACCACGCTTGCCTTCGATCGATTCGATCAACGCCGATTCTTCACCGCACATATAGGAGCCCGCACCGCGGCGTAATTCAATTTTTGGCAGATCGTAACCTGATTTGTTTTGCAGGTCTTCGACCGCAATACGCAGATTTTCCAGGACCGAGGGGTATTCATCGCGCACGTAGATATAACAGTCGCCGGAATCGGTCACCCGGGCGGCGATCAGCATTCCCTCAAGCATACGATGCGGATCGGAAAGCATGTAAAATCGATCTTTAAAAGTACCCGGTTCACCTTCGTCGATATTGACCGCCACGATACGCGGCAGGGGCTGGTCGCGCAGGATGCCCCATTTAATTCCGACCGGAAAACCGGCGCCACCGAGGCCACGTAAAGCGGTGCCTTCGAGCGCCGCAACGATCGCATCACCGCTGATTTCGCCCGCAAGCAATTTATCGTAAAGCTGGTAACCTCCGCTTGCCCTGTAGGCATCGAAATCGATGCTGTTTTCGGGCATGGGCTGGGTCAGGCGCCCCCCATCAACGGCCACCTTGACGCTATCGCTACTGGCCTGATCGATAGTGTTTTGGCCGACTACAGCAACCGGGGCCTTGTCGCAACGACCGACACAGGACACGCGTTGCACGCGCACGCCCTTCCCGAGTGAGCTTTCGAGTGCAGAAATCAATTCTTCGGCGCCGGCCATCTCGCAACTCACAGACTCGCACACACGCACGGTCAATGCCGGCGGCGCGTTATCATTTTCCTTCACCACGTCGAAGCTGTGATAAAAACTGGCTACTTCGTAAACCTCGGTCGGGGCGAGCTTCATTTCACTGGCAAGCGCCACCAGGTGCGCGGCCGACAGGTAGCCGTATTTATCCTGAATCTTGTGCAAGTGCTCGATCAGCAAATCCCTGGCCCGCGATTCGTCACCCAACAATGACTGGACTTCCAGCAAGGCATTGATGTCGACAATCCTGCCTTTGATTTTTCCCCGATTACGTTTACCACGATAATCAGTGATCTGGGATTTTTTTTCTGCTATGAACATAGAGCCCCCCATGGTTCACTACAGCTTTACGCATTAACTTAATTATCAGCATAGCTAAATATATTTCGCCTGATACTACCCAAATCGACAAAAACAGCATTGTATTCGACACAGCCCAGCTTGACACGTTCCAGCAGGCAAAACATCATTGCGCCATGTCTGAGCTGAACCAGTTATTGCGTGATATAGAACAAGCTGAATCATCGAGCCTGGCGCGGAAGGACTGGCAACCCAGGTATAGCGGGGTGATCGATATTCGCATCGCGTCGGACGGTACCTGGTATCACGAGGGCCGGGCGATTCAGCGCGAGTCGCTCACCAGGCTGTTTGCCAGTGTATTGCGAAAACAGGATGATGAGTATTTTCTGCTCACGCCCGCAGAAAAATTAAGCATCCACGTGGACGACGCGCCATTTGTCGCGACCATGCTGGAGATACTCCACGAAGAGGGTCAGCAGGCGTTGTTATTCACCACAAATCTCGGTGACAAAATTGTAGCCGATAGCGAACACCCAATCCGGGTTGAGATCGACGCGGCAAACAGGGAGCCGCGCCCCTATATCCATTTCCGCGATGGACTGGAAGCACTGATCAGTCGCACGGCTTTCTTTGACCTGGCCAACGCGTCAGAAATAAGCAAACGCGATGGTCGCAGGCATTTAACCATCAGCAGTATGGGCACACAATTTGACCTCGGCTACGCCGAAGAATAAGTAAATGACTACACATCGAATCGCGATGTGGTCCGGCCCACGCAATATTTCGACGGCGATGATGCGCGCCTGGGAAAATCGTAGCGACTGCGCAGTCTGGGACGAACCGCTTTACGGTCACTACCTGTTCAAGACCGGCTTTCCACACCCGGGTGCTGACGAAGTGATCGCCGATCAGGGCCACGACTGGAAGGATATAGTGCGGCGTTGCACCGGCGAGGCACCGCATCAAAAAACGGTGTTTTACCAAAAACACATGACCCTGCATCTGCTACCCGAAATGGACCGGACCTGGCTCTCAAAGCTGACCAATTGTTTTTTGATTCGCGATCCGGATTCGGTGATCGCCTCCTACGCCGCCGTGCGCAATGATGCGACCCTGCAGGATATTGGCTTTGTGCAGCAGGCGGAATTATTTGATTATGTCGCTGATCTCGGCAAGGCTGAGCCGCTGGTGATCGATAGTAAAGATTTTCTGCTCAACCCCGAAGCGATGCTATGCGCGATCTGCGAACGCCTCGGACTGGAATTTGAACCCAACATGTTACGTTGGCCACCCGGAGCACGCGAAAGCGATGGTGTCTGGGCCAAATACTGGTACGACTCGGTATGGAATTCGAGTGGGTTTGCGCCTTACCGCGAGAAATCCCTGTCTCTGAGCGCCAGAGAAATGGCCATCGCAGATGAGGCCAGACCTTACTACCAGCATCTGTATCAATACCGACTACAGGTTTAACTTGCTAAGGAAGGTCTGAACAGGTTCTATGGCGACCAGCGCCTTCGTGCAATATACGGGCTGGAAAGGTACACTCTGACGACCACGCCTTCAGGCATCTTAAGGTAAAAGGGTTATGACCAAACCTCAAATTCTTACCCCAGCCCCAGGTAGTCGAATCGTCAAAGACGAGGCTGAAGTCATTTTATTCGGCCAGCCTCCTGAAGTTTTGAAGGGCTTGCTACGCGAGGGCATTACCGGTTTTGACACCCTGGTGTTGACCGATGTGAAGGAAAAGAATGGGTCGTTGCTCAATAATCTGGAATTTCCTTTCTATTTTTTTCTGTTTTTTGCCAGGGGTCTGGATGAGCATCGCAAAATTAATCTGGTCGGCGACAAAGAATCGATCAGTCAGGCGCTACGTCTGTTGCGGTTTACCCTGTTTGGCCCAACCAGCGATGAACTCGAACGGTGGCAAACACCCAAAGAACTCAAAGACGAATGGCTGGCAGTATCCGACTACCTGGCACTCAAAGACGATAAGGGAAAGGTCATTCCGGTAGAAGATTTTTTTACCCTGATCCCATTTGAGAACAACCTCGCGGTAACCGGGGGATTAGCAATCGAACGCACCGGAATAGATCAATATCTGGTTTCGAGCCAGGGTGGCGATTTAGAGGTCGACCTCAATAACGATATTGAGATAAACCCACCCTATCCGGTGCCGATGGATTATGTGCCTGGCGGCCTGGCCAAGATGGGGATCGAGGTACTCGGCGGTGCTTCCGGGTTTTCTGCCGAAGAGCCCTGTACCGGGCTCGCGTTGTGTTATAACGGCGATTATATTCTGATCGATTCGATCCCGTTTCTCGACCAGCATCTTTATGCTCGCGGGATCTCGAAGAATCAGATATCGGCGGTTTTTTTAACCCATTTGCACGACGACCACTGTTCGATTTTTCCATTGCTGGAAATGCCTCACCGGGTAGAAATCATTACCACCAGAGAAATATATCGCATGGCGATCGAAAAGCTCAGCTGTGGCCTGGGCTGGTCTACGGCCGTTATCGAAGAACACTTTCGTTTGATCGAAGTCCAGCCGGGTCAAACCATCAACTACTATGGACTGACTATCGAAGTCCACACCACGGTGCACAGCATCCCCACCATCGGAGCCACATTTTCCACCATACATAAGGGGCTTTATCGCGACGTTTGTATCGTCGGCGACAATCAGAACCTGACCTCGGTCAGGCAGATGAACAAGGCAGGTATCGTGCGCGACTCAACCCTCGAGTCGCTGGATCGCCTTTATACCCATGGCTTTCACTTACTGATCGCAGACGGGGGTGCCGGGGCGATACACGGCGATCCTGCCGACTCACTCCAGTCGAATGCCGAGCGCGTGGTTTTTGTGCATGTTGACAAGATTCCCGAAGAGCTGGATACGACTTTTTCGCTTGCCAGTTCCGGCAAACGCTATACCTTGCTGGAAGGGGAAAGCAGTATCTACACGTCGCAAATTAACCATTACCTGACCCTGTGGTTGGGACACCCATTTCCCAATCGATGGATGCGAAACCTGCTCGCGGAACAGGAAATTTATCGTTACAACACGGAAGACGTGATTATCGTGCAAAATGACAGCACCCATGGTTACGTTTACCTGATTCTCACCGGATATTGTGAAGTCGTACGTCACGATGGTGAAAAACGTCATACGGTTGCCACCTTACAGGCTGGAGACATCATCGGCGAAATGGCCATTTTAACCGGTACCGGGATTCGAAACGCCAGCGTCGTAGCACAAACTCCGGTTACCGTGTGTATTTTTGGCGAAGAAACCTTCCGCAATTTCATCCAGCACAGCGGATTGCAACAGCCACTGGAAAAACGCTGGTTGTTGCGCCCGGTGATAAAACTATTGCCGCAATATGCCGGGCTGTCATCGATAGTAACGGACAAAATATCCCGTATCGCCAACTGGCAGGTGATCAAGGGAGGTGACACATTATCGCTGGGTGAATCCTGTTATTATATCTTTGTTGAAGGCGATGGTGCTGTCATCGATGCCGACGATACCGAGGCCAGGGTAAACAACGGTGAAGAATTTGGCTGGCGGCCCTATATCGACAACAACCCAGTTGAGCTCAAAGCTACTACAGACTGTGGGCTGATCCAAATAGATGCTGAAAAATATATGGCTCTACTAAAGTCTGTTCCACAACTCAATTATCAGACCCGTAAACGGCTGGCAAATGAGAACAGCGAAAGCGCAGACTGGTTGCTCGGGGAAGTACCGATTTACTAAGCAACCTCTGATTAAGCCTGGGTGAATCTGGTGGCGGCAAAGCTAATTCCGACCCCATGATTGGAACTAATAAATTTGTCCTCTTTCCTAACATTCTTGACAATCGATCTAGCGGCGGGTAGTTTCGGAATCAATTTAACGCATTGGCGTTGAATTATTAAATAACAATCCATGATGTACACTTAAATATTATTACAAGGTAAGTTAAAGAGGAATGAAAATGAAAAAATCTTTACTCAATGCAACCCTGGCAATATTGTTGGCAGTGGCTGCTTCGGCCTCTATTGGGGCTGAGAAAACACTCGTGTTTTGTTCAGAAGGTAGCCCCGGAGGATTTAATCCGAGTTTGCATTCTGCAGGCACAGACTTTGATGCATCCTCACAACCAATCTACAACCGATTGACCGAGTTTGAACCCGGCACCACAAAGGTTGTTCCCGGGTTGGCTGAGTCCTGGACGGTAACGGGCGGCGGCACTGTCTATACTTTCAACCTGCGTAAAGGCGTAAAATGGC
>JADFMY010000050.1 GCA_022563685.1 Pseudomonadota bacterium
ATGAATTTCTGGTCGAAATGGCGCGGTCGAATCCATCAAGGCATCGGGAGTTATCGCCCCCGAAATCAACGCGGTTTGCGCCAGGCTCCAGGTATCGAACAGGTTGGCGAGTGCCAGCGCGGTTGAAACCTGGGTGCCATTGATCATCGCCAGACCTTCTTTTGGCCCCAATTCAACAGGCGCTAATCCGGCCCTTTCGAGAGCCTTGCTGGCAGGCAGGGTTTGCCCCTGGAATCGGGCCTGACCTTCGCCCAGTAGTAAGGCAGCCAGGTGAGCGAGAGGCGCAAGATCGCCCGAAGCGCCGACTGAGCCTTTCTCGGGGATAACGGGGAGCAGGTCTTTTTGCAAGAGTGATTCGAGCTGTTTGATCAGTGACCAACCTACTCCCGAGGCACCCCGGCCCAGGGATAACATTTTTAACACTATCACCAGGCGCACAATTTTATCGGGCAGGGCGTCGCCGACACCGCAGCAATGCGACAAGATCAGGTTTCGTTGTAATTGCGTTGTTTGCTGCGCCGGGATACGGGTGCTGGCGAGTTTTCCGAATCCAGTGTTGACGCCATACACCGCCACATCGCCGGCGGCTGCCTGTTGAATGATCGCCGCTGCCGCATCGACCCTGTCCCTGCACGAGGGGTCGATACCAATGTCCAGATCTTCCCGGCAAACACGGCACAATTCATCCAGCGTCATCGATCCGGGCTTGAGTATCAGTTTCTGCTTCATCGTCATCGTCTAATTAGCCAGTAAATCGAGGGTTTGGCGATAGTTTTGTGCAATCTTGTCTTCGTCGGCATGGTGACCCTTATCGATGACTTTCTGTCCACCGACATAAACGTCCCTGACCAGATTTTGGTTGCCGGAAAAGATCCAGCTATCGAGCAGGTCGTCCCGGGTCCGTCCATACAGGCGCGGGTGCTCATCGTCGAGTACGACAAAATCTGCTCGGTACCCCTCCTCGATGCTGCCTATATTGCGCCCGCAGGCCTGTGCACCGCCACGAAGCGCGCCTTCGAGCAGGTTGCGCCCGGTATTGACCTGCGAGGCCGAGCCTAGCAGGTTGCGCCTGTGGGTAAGCAGACGTTGACCATATTCGAGCCAGCGTAATTCCTCGACCGGATCGACCGATATATGGCTGTCGGAGCCGATGGCCCAGCGTCCGTTGGCGTCCAGATAATCGATCGCATTGAACAAACCGTCGCCAAGATTGGCTTCGGTAGTGGGACATAGACCGGCGATACATCCGCTTTGCGCCATCAACTCGGTTTCATCGGCTGTCGTATGGGTCGCATGAATCAGACACCATTTCTGGTCGACGTCAAAGTGATTGAATAGCCACTGCACCGGGCGCTCCTGGCTCCAGGCCAGACAAGCGTCGACTTCCTTAGTTTGTTCGGCGATATGGATGTGTATCGCGGCCAGATTATCGGCGCCGCATTGGTCGATAACCTGTTGCAGCAATTCCTGGTTCACCGCGCGCAACGAATGCGGCGCGATACCGACCGAGTTATTGTTATCGTGCTTCGATTCATTCTGTAGGGTTTCGACGATGCGGATAAAGTCATCGGCGTGGTTTAAAAAACGTTTTTGCTCGGGTAGGGGATCGGCACTGCCGAAGCCGCCGTAGCGATAAAGCACCGGCAGCGCGGTGAATCCCAAACCGACTTCACCTGCCGCCTGCATGCATTGCAGGCTCATTTCGGCCCTGTTGTCGAAGGCATTACCATCGACATCGTGGTGCAGATACTGGAATTCGCCGACACAGGTATAGCCGGACTTGAGCATTTCGAGGTAAAGCTGGGCAGCGATATGGTGCAGATGCTCGGGTTGAATTCGCTCCAGATAGCGGTACATCACCTGACGCCAGGTCCAGAAGCTGTTCTTGGCGTGCTCGCTTGATTGGCCGGCGCACTCGCCCAGCCCCGCCATCGCGCGTTGATGCGCATGCGAGTGGACGTTGGGCACCCCCGGAATCATGACACCGGCACGTTCGCCGTCCTGGTAGGGAACACCGCAAGAAATCTGTGCAATATTACCGGATTGATCGACCGTAATTTCGACGTCTTCGACCCAGCCAGTCGCGAGTAAGGCCGAAGCCGACCAGAGTTTTAAAGCCATGCATTAACCTGTACTGAACGTTTAACCTGGGCGTCGAACCAGTCCTTGCGATGCCAGTCGAATCAGCGTACCATACTTGTCTATACAAGTATAGTAGTCTAGTTAGATGCCGCAAACCCTTTTCACCAATGCACGTATAGCGACCATGAGCGACGCTTCTGGCTATGGCCTGATCGACGATGCAGCATTATTGGTTGATGGGCAACGCATCGAGTGGGTTACGCCGATGGCGCAGGCGAAATTCCCGCTAAACTCTAATCGGGTTGATTGTGAGGGACGCTTGATAACCCCCGGCTTGATCGACTGCCATACGCACCTGGTTTATGGCGGGAACCGGGTCGACGAGTTTGAGCAGCGACTCGAAGGTGTAAGCTACGAAGAAGTCGCGCAACGAGGTGGCGGCATCGTCTCTACTGTGAAGGCCACACGCGAAGCCTCCGAATCGGAGCTGCTGGTGCAGGCCAGAGCACGGCTCGAACAGTTATTAAGCGAAGGGGTAACCACGCTGGAAATCAAATCGGGCTATGGGCTCGACCGAGACAATGAAATCAAGATGCTAAGCGTGGCGAAAAAACTGGGCGAATTATACCCGGTCCGTGTGCTAAAAACTTTCCTGGGCGCGCATGCGCTTCCCCCGGAGTTTGCCGATCAGGCCGATGAGTATATCGAGCTGGTATGTAAAGATATGTTACCCAGAGCTCAGGCCGAAGGGCTGGTCGATGCGGTTGACGTTTTCATCGAGTCGCTCGCGTTTAACGTCGAACAGGCGCAAAGGGTATTCGATGTTGCCGCACAACTGGGTTTGCCGATCAAGGCGCACGCCGAGCAGTTGAGTGACCTGGGTGGAGCGGTGATGGCGGCCAGTCGAGGCGCGCTGTCGGTAGATCATATCGAATATTTACCAGCCTCAGACGTAGCGCAGCTGGCGCAGCACAATACGGTCGCGGTGTTGCTACCGGGCGCTTTCTACGGGTTGCGCGAAACCCGGCTTCCGCCGATTGAAGCCTTGCGACAGCACCAGGTTCCCATCGCGATCGCCACCGACGCCAACCCCGGCAGTTCGCCGGTGAGTTCCCTGTTACTGATATTGAATATGGCCTGTACGCTGTTTCGGCTAACGCCGCGAGAAGCCCTGCGCGGCGTCACGATCAATGCAGCGAAGGCGCTGGGGCTGGATGCCGGGATCGGTTCATTGCAGGCGGGCAAGCAGGCCGACCTGGTAATCTGGGACGTGGACAAGCCGTCAGAGCTTGCGTATCAAATTGGCCTCAACCCCTGCGTTGCCGTCATGCAGGCAGGTAACTGGCGTAAAACCTTATGAAGGCAATACTCGACAGCTTCGACGCTATCGACAAGAGCGCGCCGCAACCGCTTTACCAGCAAATCAAGAATACCATTCACGATAAGGTCAAAAACGGCGAATGGAAGGCAGGGCAAAAGCTGCCGTCTGAAAACGAACTGGTCGCGGCGCTCGAAGTGAGTCGAATGACCATACACCGCGCCTTACGTGAGCTCACGCAGGAAGGGTTGATCAATCGGGTTCACGGACTCGGGTCGTTTGTTGCCGAGGCTCCCCGGCACGCGAGTCTGATCGAACTTAAGGATATTGCCGTCGAAGTGACTCAAAGTGGAAAGCAACATAGTTCCCGGGTGCTGGCGCTGGACACCAAACAGGCTGATGAAACTATAGCGCATAATATGCAGGTTCCAACCGGTACAACGCTCTATTTTCTGCATGCCGTGCATTACCAGGACGATATTCCGATTCAGCTCGAAGCGCGCTATGTCAACCCTGATCTGGTACCCGAATTTCTGCAGCAGGATTTTAGCCGCACGACTTCGACCAGTTTCCTGCTCAAGCAATTCAGGCCAGAGGAAATGGAACACATCGTGCGAGCCATAATACCGGATGCGCGCGCACGCGATGCACTGCGAATAGAGCCCGGAGAACCCTGCCTGCAACTGTCTCGTCGAACCTGGAAAAATGACCGGGTGGTTACCTATGTCACCCTGACCTACCCCAGTAGTCGGTACGATCTGGGGGCGCGTTATGCTGTCAATGACTTCCAAATGCGCCAATGAAGCGTTTTATCGAGAGGATATCAAAATGCCCCCAGGTCGTAGCAACAATAATCGCAGCGATAATAATCGCAAGATTCGCGCACCGCGCGGTTCCAAGTTGACTTGCAAAAGCTGGTTGACCGAAGCGCCATTTCGCATGATTCAGAATAATCTGGATCCCGAAGTCGCGGAGAAACCCGAACAATTGATCGTCTACGGCGGTATTGGACGCGCCGCGCGTAACTGGGAATGCTTCGATAAAATCCTGGAATGCCTGAAACAACTGGAAGACGATCAGAGCCTGCTGATCCAGTCCGGCAAGCCAGTCGGCGTGTTTCGAACCCATGTAGATGCGCCGCGCGTATTAATTGCCAACTCTAACCTGGTACCCGCCTGGGCGAACTGGGAGCATTTCCACGAACTCGATCGCAAGGGGTTGATGATGTTCGGTCAGATGACCGCCGGTTCCTGGATCTATATCGGTAGCCAGGGCATCGTCCAGGGTACTTACGAAACTTTTGTCGAAGCCGGACGGCAGCACTTCGGTGGAGACACGCGAGGCAAGTGGATACTGACCTCCGGGCTCGGTGGCATGGGTGGCGCGCAGCCTCTGGCTGCAACCATGGCCGGCTACAGTATGCTCTGTATCGAATGTGATGAAGATCACATCGACTTTCGCCTGCGCACCAAGTATCTCGACGCGCGCGCCAATTCCCTGGACGACGCATTGCAGATGATCGACGCGGCAGGTGCAAAGGGCGAAGCGATATCGATCGGCCTGCTCGGCAATGGCGGTGAAATTCTGCCAGAGATGGTGAAACGCGGGGTCAAACCGGACATCGTCACCGACCAAACCTCGGCGCACGATCCGGTGAATGGCTATCTGCCGATCGGCTGGACCCTGGAACAATGGGCGATGAAGCGAAATACCGACCCGGAACTGGTCGCGCGTGAAGCGAGGAAATCGATGGCGGTTCACGTACAGGCAATGCTCGACTTCCATAGTCAGGGTATCGCCACAGTCGATTACGGCAACAATATCCGACAGGAAGCTTTCGATCAGGGGGTTAAAAACGCATTCGATTTTCCAGGCTTCGTTCCCGCCTATATCCGGCCGTTATTTTGTCGCGGTGTGGGGCCGTTTCGATGGGTCGCGCTCTCCGGCGATCCCGAGGATATCTACAAAACCGATGCCAAGGTGAAGGAACTGATCCCGGACGATGCGCACCTGCATCACTGGCTCGATATGGCGCGGGAGCGTATCGCCTTCCAGGGCCTGCCAGCGCGAATCTGCTGGGTTGGCCTGGGCGATCGTGACCGGCTGGGGCTGGCGTTCAACGAAATGGTCCGGTCCGGGGAACTGAAAGCCCCGGTGGTCATTGGCCGCGACCACCTCGATTCGGGTTCGGTCGCGAGCCCAAATCGAGAGACTGAAGCGATGCTGGATGGTTCCGACGCCGTATCCGACTGGGCATTGTTAAACTTGCTGCTCAGCACCTCCAGCGGTGCGACCTGGGTATCATTCCACCACGGTGGTGGCGTCGGCATGGGCTACGCCCAACACGCCGGGCTGGTAATCTGTTGCGACGGCAGTGACGCCGCTGCAGAGCGTATCAAACGCGTACTGTGGAATGACCCGGCGAGCGGAGTGATGCGTCATGCCGACGCCGGGTATGAAATCGCCAAAGACTGCGCGCGCGAGCAAGGCTTGAACCTGGGCGCTATTGATATCGGTTAATTAAAAGTATTGTCGTTAAAGCGTAACCACAATAGTCCAGTAGGTTGGGGTTCGTTACATGGATGTAACTTATTAGAGCAACGCAGGAGCAGTTGCCGAGAGGAACGAACCCCAACATAAGGCCAGTAGATTAGGGCAAGGAACGAACCCCAACATAGATTTGGATTAGTCATGTTGGGCTTCGCAAGCTCAGCCCAACCTACGGGTTACTATAGATTCCGGCTCGCAGGCCGGAATTACGAAGCTAATTTAGTTAATCTCCCGACCAACTACTAATCAACAGATACAACCCCGGAATCAGCAATACCCAGCTCACCAGGGGCATATAAAACTGCCCGCTACCGACCATGACTGGGGCCAAACCATCGAGGGCGGCGATGATGCTGGCACTGATCACGAAACTGCTGCCGACTATGGCGCGAATACTGCGTTGATTGGCCTTGCGTATTTCCTGCTTCAAAGCATCGGTCTGTTTAGAATTGCGTTCGCCCTGCGACTCGGCGTTGGCGATTTTTTGCAGGGCCTTGAATGCGAGCTCTGGTAAATCCGACAGGTTTTCGGCGATGTAGGGCAGGTTTTGTTTCAGGCCCTTCGCTAGCGCACGTACACCTCGTTGCTCGCTCAACCAGCGTTCGAGGAATGGCTTCGCGGTGTCCCAGAGGTCGAGCTGCGGGTAGAGTCGACGCCCCAGGCCCTCGACGTGCAGAAGGGTTTTTTCCAGCAATAATAGTTGCGGCTGAATTTCCATGTTAAAGCTGCGTGCGGTCTGGAACAGGCGCAGCAACAACTGGCCGAAGGAAATTTCGGCCAGTGGGCGCTGGAACATCGGTTCGCACACGGCACGAATCGCGGCCTCGAATTCATCGATGCGGATATCGTTATCGACCCACCCCGAGTCGACGTGCAATTCTGCTACGCGGCGGTAGTCGCGGTTGAAAAACGCGACGAAGTTTTCAGCCAGGTAACGCTGATCCTGCGTGGATAGCGAACCCATAATGCCAAAGTCGACTGCGATATATTTCGGATCGTCGGGATTGTCGCGCGATACGAAAATATTGCCTGGGTGCATGTCGGCGTGAAAGTAATTGTTTCTGTATACCTGGGTGAAAAAAACTTCGACCCCCTTGCGTGACAGGACTTCCAGATTAATATTGTGCGCCTTGAGCTGTTCGATGTCCGAGACCGGGATGCCTTCGATGCGCTCGATCACCATCACCCTGGGACGGCAATAATCCCAGTAAACTTTCGGTACATAGAGATCGTTCGAACCTTCGAAATGTCGGCGTAACTCGTTTGCATTGGCGGCTTCGCGGACCAGGTCCAGCTCGTTGAATATGGTTTTTTCAAATTCGTGCACGATTTGCAACGGTTTGATGCGCTGCGCCTCATTCCAGTATCGATCCGCCATTCGCGCCAGCAGGGTCAATACATCGATGTCCTGTCTGATTTGTTGCTCGATATTGGGCCGCACGATCTTGACCACCACGTCTTCGCCGCTTTTTAACTGCGCCTGATAAATCTGCGCGATCGACGCCGAGGCCACGAGATTGTCGTCGAAAGACTGAAACGCCTGATCGATCGGCATACCCAGTTGCTGCTCGACGATGGCACGCGCCTGGTCCAGTGGGAAAGGGGGAACCCGATCGAGCAATTTTTCCAGCTCGTTAACTATGTCATCGGGTAAAAGGTCGCGCCGGGTCGACAGCATTTGCCCAAACTTGATGAAAATTGGCCCGAGCGATTCGATGCACAGCCGTAGTCGTTCGGCCTGGGTCAGGGTAGAGCTGCGAAACCAGTTAAACGGGTTGATTAAACCCAGCAACCACAGCGGGCGAAAAAAATGCATCGTCAGAATGATTTCATCGAGCCCAAAACGGGCCATAGTGAAATTAATGACGACCAGTCGATACAGGGTACGCATGGTTAGCCGGTGCCGGATGCGGCTTTCAACAAACGGCGTAGACGCGCTTCGGCGCGGTCCACATCGTGCTTTAACTCGGTGACGCGTTGCTGGAAACGCTCGAATTCGACCTGTGTCGGACTTAAATGCGCTTCTTCAGTCAAGTATTCGCTACTGGTTTGCAGTAACGACTCTGCGCTTTGGCGTAGCCAGTTGCCCAGCCCGCGGGCCCGTTGGTGAATCTGGTAAGCGAGCACATCGCCGGTGTAGTCCGATAGCACTTCTTCCCAGTCTATCTCCAGTTCGGTGAAAATCTTCTGCATCTGCTGGGCAACTGCGGCATCGCCGTTGATGCGCACACGCTCCTGGATCGAAGTACTGATTTTGTCTTCCTGCTGCGCCAGGTTAAACAACGCAAACAGGCGACCGGAGATGGTCGCTTCGACCGGTTTGGCCGGTTCGGTCTGACTTAGGCGGATACCCCAGCTACCTGGATGACAATACAGCTTTAGATTTAGATCGGTGAGGTGAATCGCGACACAGTGTCCTTCGAGTGCGCGGCAACGCTTCAGCACCCGTTGGTCGAACGATAACAGGCGGTTACTGCCGATTTCGGCCACCGCGAGCAGGGTATTGGGGAGCGTGTCGAGCATGGTTAAACGTGGCGACTAAACCGACCAGGAAGGGAAGCTGGGCGAAAGCTCGAAGTACATATTATTGGCTCAGTACTTGAAAGCACGGTGCAATGCAACGATGCCACCACTGAGATTGTACACGTCTACTTCGTCGAAACCGGCGTCTTCCTGCATGATGCGTTTAAGTTCTTCCTGATCGGGATGCATGCGAATCGATTCGGCCAGGTATTGGTAGCTGGCCCGGTCCCCGGTGATCCATTCGCCCAGTTGGGGCAGTATCTCGAACGAATAAAAATCGTAGGCTTTCTCCAGCGGTTCATACAATGGTTTGGAAAACTCCAGCACGCAAACCCGCCCACCAGGTTTTAACACACGGCGCATGGATGCGAGTGCCACCGTCTTATCGGTGACGTTGCGCAGGCCGAAGGCAATCGTAATACAGTCAAAGATATTATCCGAAAAGGGCAGCGTTTCGGCATTGCACTGAACCACCTCGATTCGATGCAGCATGCCTTTATCGATCACGCGATCGCGCCCCTGCTGAAGCATTGCGGCATTGATATCGGCCAGATAAACCTGACCCGTGTCCCCGACCAGTTCGGCCTGTTTTACCGCCAGATCGCCAGTGCCACCTGCGAGATCGAGAGCAACATGACCGGGCCTGAGTCCACACAGCTCGAGGGTAAACTTCTTCCATAAATGGTGAATGCCGAACGACATCACATCGTTCATCAAGTCGTACTTGTTGGCCACCGAATCAAACACGGACGCGACGCGGCGTTGTTTTTCAGATAAGGGTACCTCATCGAAACCGAAATGGGTGGTGGATTCTTTTTGCACTGATATTTTTTGAGGATTAAAGGCGAACCATACCATAGCAGATGTCTGGCATCTGGTCAGCAGGGAGTTGTTTTAATCGGCCTTGGATTTGTGTTCGTGGCCTGCTTCTTTCAGACGCTCGAGATACGAAGTCCATTTTATTTCGAAATTTTCACCCAGATAGAAAAGATACTCCCAGCTATAAATACCAGTGTCGTGTTTATCGTCGAACACCAGGCACAGAGCGTAATGCCCGACTGGCTCGATGCGGGAAATATTCACGTCTTCCTTACCGATTTGCAGCACTTCCTGCCCGGGGCCATGGCCCTGAACTTCAGCGGATGGCGAATACACGCGCAAGTACTCGGTGGGTAGTTTAAAGTTTGAGCCATCATCGAAGGATAACTCGAGAATTCGAGAAACCTTATGAAAACTAATTTCGGTTGGTCTTACCCTGGACATGGTCTGCTATTTCTTACCTGTGGCTGCCTGATGATATATTACAGAATGTACTGACTCAGGTCTTCTTCGAGCGATAATTCGCCCAGGTGATCGTTCACGTATTTGGCGTCGATTTTAACTGCCTGGTTTGGCATGTCGGAGGCATCGAAACTGACGGTTTCGAGCAGGCGTTCCATTACCGTATGCAGCCGCCGAGCGCCGATATTCTCCTGTTTTTCGTTGACTTGCCAGGCCACTTCGGCGATACGTGCCAGGCTGTCATCGGTGAATGTCAGCTCGATACCTTCGGTTGCCATCAGCGCGGTATATTGTTCGGTCAGCGACGCGTGAGGCTCGCGTAATATGCGAATAAAATCCTTCACCGTGAGTGCGGCCAACTCGACTCGAATTGGCAGGCGCCCCTGCAATTCGGGTATCAGGTCGCTGGGCTTGGATACATGGAATGCGCCAGAGGCGATGAATAAAATATGATCGGTCTTGATCATCCCGGCCTTGGTAGAGACCGTACATCCTTCGACTAACGGCAGCAGGTCGCGTTGTACGCCTTCGCGCGACACGTCTGCGCCACTGGTTTCCCCACGTCTGGTAACCTTGTCGATTTCATCGATGAACACGATGCCGTTTTGCTCGGCGTTTTCGAGCGCGGCCAGTTTCAACTCGTCCTCGTTGATCATTTTTGAGGCCTCTTCATCGGTGAGTAATTTCAGTGCCTCTTCGACGTGCAGTTTGCGGGTTTTTATCTTCTGGCCGCCAAGATTCTGGAACAGTCCCTGTAGCTGATTGGTCATATCCTCCATGCCCGGTGGCGCCATGATCTCTACACCGACCGTTGGCATATGCAGGTCGATTTCGATTTCTTTGTCATTGAGCTTGCCTTCGCGCAGCAGCTTGCGAAATTTCTGCCGTGTATTGCCGCTGTCGCTCGCAGCTTCCTGCTTGAATTCGGTGGGACGGGGTAAAAGGGCATCGAGTATTCGTTCTTCGGCCGCGTCTTCGGCGCGACAGCGTACGCGGCTAACCTCGGCTTCGCGCATCCCCTTAACCGATACATCGACAAGGTCGCGAATGATCGATTCGACATCGCGGCCGACATAACCTACCTCGGTAAACTTGGTCGCTTCAACCTTGATGAAAGGCGCATTCGCAAGCCGCGCCAGGCGGCGTGCTATTTCGGTTTTACCTACCCCGGTAGGGCCCATCATCAGGATGTTCTTAGGGGTGATTTCGTTGCGCAAGTCTTCACTGACCTGCTGGCGGCGCCAGCGGTTTCGTAACGCGATTGCAACAGCGCGCTTGGCATTGTCCTGGCCGATAATATGGTTATCGAGTTCCTGCGTGATTTCACGCGGGGTCATCGGTGACTGGGTAATATATTTGTTATCCACGATCAGGTTCCGCTGTAGTTGAGTTCTTCAAAACTATGGTTCAGGTTGGTGTATACGCAAATCTGCCCGGCGATTGCGAGGCTTTTTCCGACGATTTCCCGCGCATTCAATTCGGTGGTATCGAGCATCGCACGCGCCGCCGCCAGCGCATAGGACCCGCCCGACCCAATCGCCATCAGGCTGTCTTCGGGCTCGATCACGTCTCCATTGCCCGAAATAACCAACGAAGCTTCCTCGTTGGCAACGCAAAGCAGGGCTTCGAGTCGACGCAGTGCCCTGTCGGAACGCCATTCTTTGGCCAACTCCACTGCGGCGCGCACCATTTGACCATTGTGTTTTTCGAGCTTACCCTCGAATAGTTCGAACAGCATGAAAGCATCGGCAGTACCACCCGCAAATCCGGCAATCACCTGGTTCTTGTACAGCCTGCGCACCTTTTTGGCATTGCCTTTCATGATGGTATCGCCCAGGCTGACCTGTCCATCGCCGCCGATTACGACGATGTTTCCGCGGCGTACCGAGAGTATGGTTGTGCCTCTGTATTGATCCACAAGGTGCCTCGATTTTTTGAGTAGTGAAGTTCCGATATTGGGATGAAAAAAAATAATTCCAAGGTAGCTGAATATTTAGCAACTCGTTGCCTGTTAATTATTCAAGAAGACGCTGTCAGGATCGTCTTTTCGCCCTGGGATGCGCCGCATCGTATACCTTCGCCAGATGTTGAAAGTCGAGGTGGGTATAGATTTGCGTGGTGCTGATATCGGCATGCCCCAGTAATTCCTGCACCGCGCGCAGGTCGCCACTGGATTCCAGCAGGTGCGTGGCAAACGAATGTCGCAAGGTGTGCGGCGACAAATGCTGTCCGAGCGATTGTCGTGCGACCAGCCGGTTCAATCGGCTTTGCACGTTGCGCGCCGAAATGCGTTTTCCCTGCTTGCTTAAAAACAGCGCGTTTTCGCCATGGTCGCGAACACACCCGGACCGTATATTGAGCCAGCGTCGAATCGCACTGATCGCTTTTGCTCCCACCGGTAAATAGCGCGTCTTGTTGCCCTTGCCGGTGACGATCAGTTGTTTCTGCGCGAGGTCTATATCGCCGAGATCGATACCCACCAGTTCGGCGAGCCGAAGCCCTGACGAGTAAATTAACTCGAATATGGCGAGGTCACGGATAAACAGCGGGTCGTTGTTGTTACCGCTGTGCAGTAATTGCTCGATTTGCTCAGTATCGCAGATTTTTGGCAGGCGCTGTTCTGACTTCGGTGCCCGCACTTCTTTTGCCGGGTTACTTTTGACCAGGCCCTGGCGAATCAGGTGCTGATAAAATGAGCGAATCGAAGAGAGTTCGCGTTGTATCGAACGACTTTTTAAACCGTTACGAAAACGATGTGCCGCGTAGCCGCTTACCAGCAGGTAATTGACTTTGGGCCAGTGTGAGACATCGCGTTCAAGCAGGAAGCGCGCAAAGTTTTCCAGGTCGCGACTATAATTGCTACAGGTATGAGGCGAATAATACTTTTCGCTGCGCAGCATCTGGATAAATGACTCCGAATATTGCCCCTGCATCGCGTTAGACATCTGTTATCCAGGAGGCTCCCTGGTCAGCAGACCCTTCAATCGGGTGCTGACCAGCTCGCCAAGCTGTTGTAGGAAAATTGTTCCCATATCCTTGTTGAATCGATCCTTGCTGACGCTGCCAAGGCAGAGTAAGCCGAGTTCGGCAGTGTGGTAGAGTGGAACCAGCGCACTCGATTCGATTTTGATATCGTCGCCGAATAGCGCGCGATTTACCTTGTCATCCTGGCGTCCGCAAACAGGCGCGCGTTTTTCCAGCCAGGGCGTCACGGTTCCGACGATGCCGCTTTCAGCATCCAGGTAGTGAGCGTCGAGCTGCTTGTCCTTATCCGAGATTCCGGGGAGGAATTTAAAGCAGACAAAATCGGTGTAGAAAAAAGTCTGAACCTGATCCTGCACCATCGCCAACACTTCGTGCAATTGTTCGGTGTTGATTAATTCGAGCGCCAGGCGATGAAAGCGCTGGTTAAGCTCTTCGTTATCGCGTGCAATATTGATCAGTTCGTCGAGGTTTTTTTTCAGGTTCCTGTTTTTATCGCGCAATATCTTCAACTGCCTTGCTACTAACGAAGTAGCGCCGTGGGTCTGGTGCGGAATCGACAGTTCCGAGAAAATTCTGGGGTAAGCCATCAATAAATCGGGGTTTTTCTGCAGATACTCGATCACTTTCGTTTCTTCTGACTGATCGGCCGCCTTCGGCTTTGCAGTTGTTTCACTCATTGCTGATTTCGCCCTCGAACACCATCGTTGTCTCACCTGTCATCATAACGGGGTTTTCGTCGCCTTGCCATTCCAGTTTCAACTGGCCACCGGGCAGATGTGCCTGTGCCTGGTTGTCGAGCAGCCCAAGCCGGTGGCCAGCCACCATCGCGGCGCAGGCTCCGCTGCCGCAGGCGCTGGTCTCTCCGGCCCCGCGTTCGAATACCCTGAGCCTGAAATTTCCCCGGTCTACACGTTGCATGAATCCGACATTGACCCGCTGCGGGAAAAAGGGGTGCGATTCTAGCGCCGGCCCGAGCGTGTCGACTTCGGCCTGGTCTACATCGTCCACCTGTATCACGATATGTGGATTCCCGATTCCCAGTGCGCTGAACTGAATATGCTGGCCATCGATAGCCAGGGTGTAAATTTCGGATCGATGATCGGTATCGAGCGGAATCTGTTGAGGCTCGAACTGTGGCACACCCATGTTGACTCGTGCGCGGCTGGTGTCGATCATTTCGAGCACGATCAGGCCGTTACGGGTTTCAACCGGAATCAGGTCGAGGTCGGTTAAATTTCTCTCGCGCACAAAACGTGCAAAACAGCGCGCACCGTTACCGCATTGTTCCACCTCGCCACCATCGGCGTTGAAGATGCGGTATTTAAAAGCGGCTTTATCCGACTGTGCTTTTTCGACCAGTAACAGTTGGTCGAAACCAATACCGGTCTGACGCCTGGCCCAGGCGCGAATTCGCTCCGGGTCGGGGATGAATTTCTGGTTGATAGCATCGATCACGATGAAATCGTTTCCGAGGCCATGCATCTTGCTAAACTTGAGTGCCATCGTTTCGGCCTGTTCAGGGTAGCATGGATTCGCCGCGCACCAGATCGTCGAATACTTCGCGCTCGCGAATACAATAGTGCTTATCGCCATCGACCATAACTTCGGCCGCGCGATTACGCGTATTGTAGTTTGACGACATCGAAAATCCGTAAGCACCCGAGGAACGAACCGCGATCAGATCGTCGGGGGCCAGGCTTATCGATCTATCCTTGCCTAAAAAGTCAGAGGTTTCGCAGATAGCACCGACTATATCGTAGGTCCTTTCCTGTTCGTCGCTGTGCAGCTCGACACGGATAATTTCAAGCCAGGCATCGTAGAGCGCAGGCCTGATCAAATCGTTCATCGCCGCATCAACCACGGCAAAATTCTTCTCAGCGGAATGCTTGGTGTAATTGACCCGGCACACCAGGATGCCCGCGTTACCCGCGATCGCGCGTCCCGGTTCGATCACTATAGTACCATCGAACGCGCCCAGTTGTTCGCGCAGGGCGCTCGACCATTCACTCGGTAGTGGCGGAGTTTCGTCACGATAACGAATGCCGAGCCCGCCCCCCAGATCGAGATAGCGAATATGCATGCCCTGCTGGTTCAGACTCGCAATCAAATCGAGCAGTCGCTGCAGGGCATCGATAAACGGAGACAGCTCGGTCAGCTGCGAACCGATATGACAATCGACACCGATTACCTCGATATGCGGCAACTCGTTAGCCTTCGAGTAAACCCGCACGGCATCGCGGATGTCGATACCAAACTTGTTTTCTTTCAACCCGGTAGAAATATAAGGATGCGTTTTTGCGTCGATGTCCGGGTTGATGCGAAATGAAATGCGAGCTATTTGGCCTTTCTGGCCGGCAATCCGGTTGAGACGGTCGAGTTCCTGTTCGGATTCCACGTTAAAACAGTGGATATCGTGATCGAGCGCGAGTTCGATTTCCTGTGGGAGTTTCCCCACGCCCGAGAATACGATCTTGTTCGGTTCGCCGCCTGCGAGTAACACGCGTTGCAACTCGCCGCCGGATACGATATCAAATCCGGAACCAAGCCGTGCGAGTACATTCAATACTGCCAGGCTGGAATTGGCCTTCACCGCGTAACATACCATATGATCCCGACCGGCCAGCGCCTGATCGAATGCGTGCCAGTGCCGCTCCAGGGTTGCACGCGAGTAGACGTACAACGGCGTGCCGTAGGTTTCGGCGAGCTCGCTGATCGCGACATCTTCACAATACAGTGAATCGGCTTTGTAATTGAAATGATCCAAAGGACTAGTCCTGTTTTTTGGTTTTTTCGTCTTCGTCGAGCAGCGTCAACGGGCCCTTGTTGCCACAGGCGCCAAGGCTTGTAATGAGTAAGAAACTAAGCAACAGTGAGATTAACAGGGTGCGCACGATATTCGATTCGATCAAAGCAGTTATTATGTTGTTGGACTCGAACTTAGACAAGCCCAATCAGCATTTATCCGGAATTTCAAAACGGGACTGAAACGCTTTTATGATATCTATGGCTTCCGCCTCATCGAGCCCCAATCCGAACTTATAGATACCCCGATCATAGTCGAAAGTAATAGCACCGCCGGCTAGTCCCCAAAATTCCATCCCTCCTTCCATTTCAATATTTGATGTTGTCTGTGAGGTCAAGCGTAAATTTGAAATAAGAGTTGTCTGATAAACTCTGGACCTTGAAAACAAGACGTATTCTCTGGAATACCTTAACTCGCTGGCACTGATCCTGATGATTTCGCGGCCCTGGTCATTCCACAACCACATGAACAGGGCGAACAATCCACCCAGCGTCCAGCCAAATATCCAAAATACCAGAAAGGCATCGGGAGATTTATCACCGAGGTTTAGCAACTTACCGAGAATCGTTATTTCACCGTAAGCCCAGGCGATCATCCAGAGCACCAGCACGAAATTGACAAGCTGGCTCTTCCTGGCAGAAATAATCACCTCTATTCCTTGCTCGTGCTGGTTAATGATTGAGCGCCGTTTTTTCGAATCAACTTTTGCCATCTCAGATTCTTCATATTCCATTAACGCCTGTTATAAATGGGCCTCAGGCGAGAATTTCAATGTCTTGTCATGCTTAAGGAAGGTCTGAATAAATCAGACCTTCCTTATCAATGGCGTCCACCTCACACGAACGGCACCTGTTTCGCCATTTATTATCTCTGTTGAGTATCTTCGAGATCATGTGTCGTCTAAGGCTTGAATTCAGCGGAGGCGATAGCCATCCGCCGGAATGATTTGTCAGGTTCTTTTTAGAACAAATAGTCGATAGGTTTTGAATTTCCGGAAGTTTTCTTCGTTACGGCTTTGGGAATATTTGTACTTTATTTTCTCTAATTTTTTTCTAAACAAATATTTTAATAACTTATACAAAAATTTAAACCTGGCCGAGAGAAACGCATCGAGAGTAATGCTGAAAGGGATAACCCGGTTAACTAATATGTCATTTACAAGCGTTAGATTAGGACTTAAATTTTCCGTCACGTCTAAATCAGTATGAATTGTGTAGCCATTCCTATTAACGGTTTCATAAAATTGACCTATCGAATGGCCCCCTCCCAATGGAGATTTTCCTGTCACTTCGTCTCTTGCAAAAAAATCAAAGATGATAACTGTTCCAGCTTTAGATAAAATCAGATTTAATATATCAAAGGCTTTTTGCATATTAACGTATTGGAAGCTCTCGCTAAAAAATGCCAGCGTGTATTTTTCACTCAAATGTGAAGTTGGAAAATCTTCAAGGCTACAATCATAAATCTCACCTCTTGTCTTGTCTTTATACTGCTGGGTGTTTTTTCTGGCCTGTTGCGCCATCCAGCTCGATGGGACCAGTCCATCGACTCTATATCCCATCTCTAGAAGCTTAGTAGTTGTTATTCCGATCCCGCAACCGATATCCAGTAGCTTGCATTTCTTATCGGCATTGATCGCTTCCTCTATATATTTAAATAAAAATAAAGTATGTTTATTCTGCGCCTCTAAAAAATTCTTAATCGATGGAATCTCCCCCTCTTCCCAGAATCCATAATGTAAGTCCTGTATCTGAAAAAGTTGCTGGGCAGCGACCAACCCAAATTCTTTGCTATCCATCTTTACCTCTCGACCGATCTTTAATGTATAAACCCAACGTTTCAGCTAACAGGCAAGTATTTCAACGCGCGTACTTTGCGTATCGAAAAACTTTTCCTCATTGAGCTGTTTGATAGTTTGGCTAGCACGTCTTTAGCACCAGCTTGCCTGGTTCTCTGGTTGATTTATTAGCTCCTGAACGTTTGCCTCAATCACTCGATATCCCACATTGCCATAAATTACCTGACGCCCTTCATTTAATATTAAGGTTGGACTGCCAGCTACTCCATACTTTTCTTTGAGCTGTAAATCGTTATCTATGGCAGCAAAAGCAGCCCCACTTTTAATTGTGGTTTCGATTTTATGAATCGGCAATTCTAGTCGTTCAGCAATTTCCATTTGGACATCAATATTCGATATATCAATGAGATCTTTAAAAAATGCTAATCGCAGTTCCCAAACCGTGGCTTCGAGTACACTTTTGTCGCAGTTATTCGGCTTAGATATACATGGGAGGTCTCCATGAGTTTCCAATATTTGAATAGCTTTTAAAAAAAGATGACAACTGGCGGATGTAGTTGGGGTGTTTCTAACCCATATTTCAGGATGTACCTCAATATGACTAAACTTTAATGCGATATTCTTAACATGCTCACTATATGCGGAAACTCCGCCTTTATGATTCCAATTTTGCTCTATTTTTGATTCAACCGAACCAAATACTGATATAAAGTGATTTTGTAAGTCTATGCTGGAACCGAATTGTATTTTCAATTCATCAATTCGGATTTGGGCCAGGTATGCCCAAATACAAAGAATATCGGTGAAATATATAACTTCAACTATCTTAGGTGTTTTCATAAATAACTCATCATATTTTCTGCTTTAAGCAATATCGTTTTTTTCAAATTTGTCCGTGTGTAGCGCCGCAGGCGCAAATTTCATGTGCTTATAGTTGGTTTTATCACAGACCACCAACCTGTAGCCTAAATCCATGCTGTCTTTGGTTAACAAATTACCATGTTCTCTATGCCACTTCCCCGATGAGATATCGCACGCCAATTGAGCAAGCCCTGCCTCGACATTTTGCATTCTTGCAAAAGTTGATATGGCTGCGCGAACACCTTCGTCTAAATAAGCGTCTGGTCTTTTCCAGTAGGCGCACATAAACCCATCTGTACAATCACCGGGTATTTCTACAACTTCAGACGATATGCGACCTAGCAACTGGTCGAGTTCATTCAGCGTTGGAAACAAGGCCTTGTCCATTACTCTCATCTCCGGGAAATAATCTTCCAGCCAGTATTTCGGACTATCATCTATCCAGGTCAGTATAACTACTTTTCGTTTTGCGACTCTTCGCATTTCACTTAAACCTTGCGGAATATCACGCCAATGATGAATAGTCAGGATCCCCATCGCCACATCGAATTCGTCGTCATCAAAGGGTAAATCTTCTGCATAGCCCTGAATCGCAGTCGTTGTTCCCTGCTTTCGTTTTGCTATCATTTCGTGCGAGGGTTCGATTGCAACAACATCACAATCTGTGGGTTCATATGCACCTGTGCCGGCGCCAACGTTAATAATTCGCTGCGCACCCACTAGATGTTTGGTGATGCTGTCTGCTATTCGTTTATCAGGCCGCCTAAAACTATCGTATTGCTTTGCAAACTTGTCATAGTCTACGGACATGGTAACCACCTAAGGCTCAAATCGGCGACCCAGCTTTAGCTGGGTTCGACTGTATTTGCTGGTTAGCTGTTTTATAGGCGGCACTTTAATTTCTGCTGATTAGTGAAAACTACTAACTTCCTGTCTCACTATCAAAATGGGTAAATTTGGAGCCCGACTTACTAGTGGCCAGTAATCCAATGAAGCTTCGATAAAGCATTATGACAATATTGGATACACACAACCCGATTGACCTTGCAGTCGCGGATCAGATGAATATATCACACTCTCTCGCCCTTCCAGAACGTCCATAACGTGTCGAGTTGCCTCCTCCTGGAGACGCTCCCACGTCTCATGTGTCCAGGCTGCCAGATGGGGTGTGATTACCACCTTGTCCATCTCGATGAGTTCGCTTAGCCGGTGTCCATTCTTGCGAAGCGGCTCTTCAACAAACACATCCAAACCGCACCCTGCAATAGCGCCTGCTTTTAGCAACTTCAACAACGCGTTTTCGTCGACACAGGCCCCACGACCGACATTGATCAAGAAGGCACTGGGTTTCATCTTCCTGAGACGGCGCTCTGAAATGATTCCCCTGGTCTCAGCATTCAGCGGCAGGCAGACCGCAACCACGTCTGACGAGCTCATCAACTCGTCAAGGTCTGCTATTTTAGAGACTCGGTGTTTTTTCATATCGGCATCGGGGACATATGGATCGTAAGCCTGGACGGGCATATCAAACCCCAGGCACATACGTGCAAGCCCTGAATTGATGTGACCATAACCCACCAGGCCGACCGTCTTTCCCTCGAGATCCCAGCCTTTGAACTCCTCAAGCGCCCCTGTCCATCCCTGTGCCCGCACTGCACGATGGATTGATCCAAATTTTTTCATGGAATTTATTAGCAGTAGGAAGGCACATTC
>JADFMY010000153.1 GCA_022563685.1 Pseudomonadota bacterium
TAAAGCAACCCGATAAAAACCAGTCGGTTTGTCAAGTGAACGCCTGCAGGCCAGTCAGTTACGACTATGCGGCCCGGGGAGACATTCTCGACTATGGTACCGGTGGCGCAGACAGCCCCGACTATTGCGGCCAGCGAAGATGCCGGCGGCTATAGTCCGATGCAGCTATTCTTCCTGGAACTCAAGCAGGGCCGAAAGTATCGCCAGCCGCTCACCTGGGGGAAGCCGTGAAAAATTATCTTTCCACCGCGCCGCCTTGCGTTTAATACGCTGTCGGTCGAGTGCATTTTTACCGGCGTATTTAGCGGACTGGACCAGGCCCGCCGGGAAACTAAGCCATATTTTTTCAGTACGCGGCCCGCCGCGGGTCATGGCCTGGATTTCAATAGATCGCCAGCCTGGTAAAAGCTCGTCGTATAGTCGCGAAGGATATCCAGACAAAATCACCAGCGCGCCTTTATCCACGGCGCCCTTGAGTGAATGAATAAGGGCCAGGTGGTCCGATATGCTGTAGTCGAACGTGTACCGTTTCAACGTCGATCGGGTCGAATGCAAATAGGGCGGGTCCGCATAAATCAGCACGCGAGATCCTGCATAGTCGAAATCATCTATAAACGATCGTGCATCGCCGCAAACCATTTTGAAAAAGACATCATCGCCGAAATTCTTGACTACCAGGGGGTTGATATCACAACCGATCGACACCGCCGCGCGGGGTTTATTTTTCATAATTGCGCCGCCGCCGAGGTGTGATTCTATATAAATATCATGCGGGGGCATGACTGCGATTATTGCCTGGAAAACACCAGCCCCGCCCTTTGATCCGAAATATCCCATTGCTCGAGCATAGTCGATTCTGGCTACAGGATCCAGTAAGTTTGACAAACCAGCCCGTATGATTTACTTTCCACGGGTCGGCGAGCTGGTGGACTTGCCCGGCATCTTCCGATCTCCTCGGTTGCCGGCCCACCAAATAGGCACAGGCAAGGCAGACAATTGCCCCTGCATCCGCCAGCTCACCGGCGTTATGAGGGCAATTATTATGAGCAAAACATTCCGTTTGACTGGTGTAGATTTCACCAATAACACCGCCACAGGTTTATCTCGCAACCCAGGCGCGAAAGTCTGCGCCGAAATCCACCGAATCACATCTGACCAACTCCGCATTATCACGGCCGCGCAAGGCGTTATCGCCGACGGCGGCGTGGTATTGCCAGAGGGATGGGAGCAACCGCTTGACGTTTTAGGGATCAAACCAGCGGCGATATTTATCCATAAATAACAATGTAGAGGTAGCAAAATGCCAAGATTAAAACAAATTCAACTCACACTTAGCGCGAAAAATTATTCCGCGCTCCTCGATGTCATGCTCGTTGATTTAAGCGATACGCTGATCAAATCAAAAGGCTCCGACCAGAAAATTGCCGAGGCCGCGCTTGAAGCTTACAGCGAGTTAAAACTCTTGTTTCAGGCTGTAACTGGTGGCGCCAATGAAATCGAACAGGAACCCGCCGCCGGCGAGATTACCGAACGAGTACCGGCATGACTCTCAATTTTAGCTTTCATCCGACCGCGTCGATTGACCATCTGAATATCCGCAAGGAAGGCTCCGAGCGCGACATATTGGCGATTGATATCAAACTGTCAGGTGACACGGATTCGACGGTCCTGGCGGCGATCCTGGGTTGCGGAAAAGCCCAGGCACGCAATTTCTGGAATATCAAGTCAGAAGAAAAGCCGATCCTGTTTAACGGAATCAGCAAAATCACTGCCTGGTCGGAGTTCGATAATTGCGAGGTTGCTATCGGTGCGCGGAAATTCAAAGGCGCTCGCGTGCGGCGTTTCGCCTTTCAGCCTCAACCTGGCATGGTAATAAAACTGGAGTGTCAAGTCACTGTATCCGATATCCATGATTCCGACGTATCCTATTTATGCGAGCATATCCGCGACGATATCAACGTCACGATCGGGAGCCATCCCGATTTATTCGATAGCAAGGATTCCGAAAATGAGTGAATTATTTCCCATGAGTGAATTATTCCCCCCTCGAACAGAGGTCTGCCCATCGTGTGGTATGAACCATGCTTCTGATGTTCGTAAAAAGAACGCTACACAAGAACGCATCAGAGGTTATCACCGTGAAATCAAAGACCTTCAAGCAGTAGTGGATAGGCTGACTGAAATAACTGATAGCGGGGACAGCGGGCGCCCGGCGCCATGATCGCCGATGAAAAACTTGACCGGCTTGAATCCTGGGCAGTCATGGCGGCCCAGGAATTGCAAGATTTCTGCGACGAGGCTCAAATCTCTGCCGGAAACCCGGACGGCGAAGACCAACTGCAAGGCACCAGGCAATTGCTTGCCGAGCTCGACGAGATAATCATACCGGACTGGGTGAATATCATTATCGACAATCAGAGGGTTACCTGGCGAATCGATAGCGGTTCTTGAAAATGCCGATATCCCCGGAAAATAAAGCCCGATATCCAAAAGACTGGAAATTGCGCAGTTACTTTGTGCGGTTTGTGCGCGCGAAAGGTTATTGCGAATGGTGCAACGCGAGGCATGGATACCCGCATCCAGTAACCGGCGCGTGGGTTGTACTCACTACCGCGCATATCTACGACCACCGGCCAGAGGCCGCGAGCCTGTTGAATCTGGCAGCACTTTGCCAGCGCTGCCATAATCGGCATGACGCAAAAAGGCGCCAGGAAAACCGTTTCAAAAATCGACATATCAACCAATTGGAGTTGATTTTAAATGGCTGATCGCATCCAAAGGAAGCGTGAAAAAGGCTGGCGGATGCCGCCCAATACTGTGCAAGTAAGCAGGCCGACACTCTGGGGCAATCCATTTATCATCGGCAAGCATGGCACCCGCGCCGAGTGTGTCGACATGTATGCGCGCCTAATGTGCGGATTAGTTTGCATAACCACAGGCAACGCAATTGAACAAAAATCATCCCTGTTGTATGTGGTGCATAATATCGAAAAGTTGCGCGGCAAAAACCTGGCCTGCTGGTGTCCGTTAGATAAGCCCTGCCATGTTGATATTCTTTTGAGGCTCGCGAATCAATGAAATCACGCCCCGCGCCCCGGCCTTAGTATGTCGATCCGGGTCATATCGATCGTGTGGGACCGTTACCCCGAGGGCGGCGCCAAATTGCTTACAATGCTGGCGCTTGCCGACTGGGGGAACGACCGCGGCGGACGTATTTACCCGAGCATGAAAACTCTCGCGGGCAAAATCCGCATTTCTGAACGTCAAACTATCCGCATCATTCACGACCTGGTCGAGAACGATTATCTCGAGCATTTAAACCCCGAAAACAAGGGCGGGCGAGACACGCCGAACCGCTATCGAATCCGCCTCGAAACCCTGACAATATGTCAGAGTTACGTCGCCGTAAACCCTGACATATCGAGCGTAAACCCTGACATATCGAGCATTAACCCTGACATAGCTATGTCAGACGAACCGTTAGAACCATTAGAACCGTTATTAATGACGGGGCTTGTGGATAAGTCTGAACCAGGCGAACGCCAGGGCCCCGCCACATGGCCCAAAAAACAAAGCCGTGCCGATACCCTTCGCCAATATCTCAAGAGCATCGAGGCCGTACCGGAGCAGGACGAGGCCATCAGCATTGAAATCAAACGTGCTAAAAAAGAGCTGGACGAAATCACCGGGGCCAACCAGGGCGATATGTTGATCGAAGCGGCAGCCGATGACGCGTAAAACTTCACACTACGAAGACATCGAGCAAGCAGCACTTTTCGAGTGGGCCAAGTATTACCCTATTTTGAAATGGATGCACGCTATACCCAACGGCGGACAGCGAAATCTGCGCGAAGCGCGACGCCTGAAAATCCAGGGTGTCAAGGATGGGGTAAACGACATATTTTTACCGATTCCGATAGGTTCCCATCATGGCCTGGTAATCGAAATGAAACGGCAAAAAATCTACGGCAAGGCGCCAGTCACGAAAAAACAGACCGAGTATCAGGAATATATGACCAGCCAGGGATATCATTGCGTTATTTGCTACGGGTGCAACGAGGCGATTCAGGCCATTAAAGACTATTTAAAATAATCAACACGAGAGGCAAGCCATGTTTGAAAATCTACTGTATTTGACCGCGACCGAGTTTATTGTCGGCGTTATAGCTATTATTATCTTGCTTAATGACCCGGCGCGAGTGCACGCGTTTTCCACTACCACAAAGGAAATTATCGTCATGGTAGTGTTATTTTTCATGCTTTCCGGGCTACACAATTTGATTCTACTCGGGATATACGGCCTGGCCGGCGGCGCGATCGGTTGAATTTTCACCCCGATTAGATCATTATCAGCGCAAACACCAGGCGGGAATCAATAATGGTTTCGATCGATGTAAGGGCCGATATCAAGGCTACAGCGAAGATGCTCGCCCATTGGGAGCGTGTTGCAATTCCAAAAGCCACAAATCGCGCAATTAACACGACTTTGCGCAATGTCAGAACGAAAATACAGCGCTATATATCGGAGCGTACCGGCCTTAAGATCGGCGAAATAAAGGAAGGTATCAGAGGCCAACGGTCCACGCTTGCGACGCTCAGGGCCGAACTGGTCGGCCATGGCAGGGCGGTTAATCTGATCCGCTTTGTTACACCAGGCAAGCGACAACCAGGCGCCTTTCGCAACGAGCCGGGGGTCAGGGCTAATGCCTGGCGCAAAGCGAGAACATACCACGGCGCCTTTATCATCCGCGGCAAGGGACACGGTAAGCCGATTGTCGTCGTGCGTACAAGCCGATCACGGCAACCATTACGAGGATTGAGTGGGCCCAGTGTGCGGGCCGAAATGGGCAGGCCAGCGGCCACAGCCCTGATGAAGCGCACCGCAATCGAACGCTTTGGGATTAACTTCCATCACGATCTTAAATACTACACATCGAGGATATGACCATGCAGAAGCAGCAACCACCGCAAGACCCTGTGAAAAAGCACTCATGCAATGAGACAGCAGACGCCAGCCCCGAGACTGACAAAGAGCCAACATACGAGGAGCTGGAAGCAGCAGCCGCCGAGGCAGAAGCTAAGGTCATGGAAGTGGCAGACGTGGGCAATGTACTACTTGATCGTTTGGAAGATATCAG
>JADFMY010000154.1 GCA_022563685.1 Pseudomonadota bacterium
GGGGCAGTGAGAATTGGCCTGCTGCATTCGCTGATTCGTAAAGAAGAAAAACTGCTAATCGAGGCGTTTCGAAATGCCGGTGTCGAGCCGATCATGATCGACGACCGGAAACTGATCATGGATTTTCACAGCGCGCCCGATATCGATATCCTGGTCGAACGCTCGATCAACCATTCGCGTGCCCTGCATGCGCTACGGCTTTTCGAAAGCGCCGGGGTCCGCTGTATTAATTCATACAAGGTGGCGCAGATTTGTGGCGACAAGCTACTCACGACCGCTGCGCTCAAAGAGTGTGGTATCGCCCAGCCGCAATGCCGGGTGGCATTTACCGAAGCGTCGGCGTTACAGGCCATCGAAGAACTCGGTTACCCGGTGGTGCTGAAACCAGCGGTTGGTTCCTGGGGCCGACTGTTATCGAAGATTAATGACCGCGATGCGGCCGAAACCGTGCTCGAACACAAAACGGTGCTGGGTAGCTACCACCACTCGATTTTTTACATCCAGCAATACATCGAAAAGCAGGGGCGCGATATCCGCAGCTTCGTGGTGGGCGACGAATGCATCGCCGCAATTTATCGCAGCTCGGATCACTGGATTACCAATACCGCGCGCGGTGCGAAAGCGAGTAAATGCGACGTCACGCCCGAAGTGGCCGAGATTTCGCTCGCCGCCGCCAAAGCAGTCGGTGGTGGCATCGTCGCGGTCGACCTGTTCGAAAGCGATGGCGGCTTACTGGTCAACGAAGTGAATTACACCATGGAGTTTCGTAACAGTATCGATACCACCGGCGTCGATATTCCCGCTGTCGTGGTCAACTACGTAATAGAACAGGCCAAACGCCAATGATAAAAGTTTCCATTGTTGGCGCCTCGGGGTATACCGGCGGCGATTTACTGCGCATCCTGCACTTTCATCCACAGGTCGAAATACAACAGGCCACCTCCGAGCGCCACGCCGGCAAGCTGGTGTCTAGCCTGCATCCGAACTTGCGTAAAATCTGCAGGTTAAAATTCGTTCCCGTCGACGAACTCGAACCCTGCGATGTGCTATTTCTCTGTTTACCACACGGCCAGTTGATGAATCGACTGGCCGAGTTCGAAAAGCTCGCCGATACACTGATCGATCTGTCAGCCGATTTTCGCCTCCGCGATGCAACGGCTTACCAAACCTGGTATGGCAAGCCCCACGCCTGCCCCGAGCGGCTGGCCGACTTCGTGTATGGCATTCCGGAATTGCACCGCGAAGAAATGAAAGGCGCCAGGCGTATTTCCGGTGCCGGTTGCAACGCCACCGTGACGATTCTCGCGCTTCACCCCCTGTATCGGGCTGGCGTGGTTGAATCATCGGTAATCGAAGTGAAAGCCGGTTCCAGTCAGGGCGGCAATACGGTGAGCGAAGGCAGCCACCACCCGGAGCGCAGCGGTGCGGTACGCTCTTACAAACCTACCGCACACCGTCATCTCGGCGAAATTCAGCAAGCGCTGGGCGCCGATAATATTCATTTTTCGGCGACCTCGATCGAAATGGTGCGCGGCATTCTCGCCACCTGCCATGTATTTCTGAACCAGGCGCTGGAAGAAAAGGATATCTGGAAGCTGTATCGCAGCGCCTATGGCGACGAACCCTTTATCCGCATTGTCAAGGAAAGTACCGGTATCCACCGCTACCCGGAGCCAAAGTTGCTCGCGGGCAGTAATTACTGCGATATCGGTTTCGAACGCGATCCACACACTAACCGCCTGGTCGTCATGAGTGCGATAGACAATTTAATGAAGGGTGCGGCTGGCCAGGCGGTACAGGCGTTTAATATCGCCAGGGGTTTCGATGAAACCACCGGGCTCGAATTTCCGGGCTTACACCCTGTCTGATTTGCTAGCCTTTCGAAGCGATATCTATGTGCCGCATTCTTTTTGCACGATCTGAAAGCGATTTTGGAATAGCAGGTCTGCTAAAGCCTTTGGCACAGATTTCCAAAACCAGCCCGGAGTACCAGGGCCATGGCTGGGGTTGCTCGTGGCGCGCCGATGATCGATGGCATCATTACCACAGTATAGATCCGATCTGGCAGGACGATTTTTCCCGGTTTGGCGAGACGTCTCTATTGCTGGCTCATGCCCGTAGCGCGTTTCACGATGAGGGCATCGTGATCGAAAACAACATGCCTTTTAGCGATGGTGAATCAGTCTTCATATTCAATGGCGAATTACGCGGCGTACGGATCAAATCCGACGGGCGTATCGGCGCGGAAAAGATTTACAACTACATCAGGCGCTTCAACCAGGGCGACAAGCTCGCGGCGCTCGACAAGGCGGTTGGCATTATCAAAAAACGCTGCGCTTATGTACGCGCGATGAATATCATATTATCCGATGGCGAACAGAGCTGCCTGTCGACCAGCTACGGTGAAAACCCGGATTATTTTCAACTGCACCAGAAGAAAACCGATACTGTGCACCTGGTTTGCTCACAACCCTTTGCCGGTGAATCCGACTGGGCAAAGATAGATAACAACACGACGATATTATTATGATCCTGGTCAAAATAGGTGGTGGTGAAAGCATTAATATCGAAGCCGTAATTGCCGATCTGGCCGACCTCGCTAGCATCGATGCGCGGTTTATAATTGTGCATGGCGCCAATGTATTGCGCGACCAACTGGCCGAAAAGCTCGGCATCAAGAAAACCATTTTGACCTCGGTCTCGGGCTACAGCAGCGTATTTTCCGACCAGGATGCGATCGACCTGATTATGATGAGTTACGCGGGCCTGCGGAATAAACGTATCGTCGAGTTATGCCAGCGCAGCGACATCAATGCGGTGGGCCTGACCGGACTCGATGGTCGTATCGTTCAGGGTGAACGTAACAAGGGTATCCGCGTGCGCGAAAACGGGAAAATCCTGATTAAACGCGACTTTTCCGGCAAACCACGCAGTATTAATATCGAGTTGCTGCGATTGCTCATCGACAACAACTATTGCCCGGTGATGACAATCCCCATTGTCGACGAACAAGGTTTTGCGATTAATTCCGAAAATGACGACATCGTTGCAAAAATTGCCAACGCACTCGAAATCGATACCGTGATCCAGTTGATCGAGGCACCCGGTTTCCTCGACGATCCGGACGATGAGAATTCACTGGTCGAGCGTATGAATCTCGCCGAACTAACCGAGCGTGAAGCGCAGGTCGAGGGACGTATCAAGCGCAAGCTACTGGCCCTGACGCGTTTATGCGCGGGCGGTAAAACTCGCGTGATTATATCCGATGGCCGTGGCGAACACCCGGTTGCAGACGCACTCGATGGCAGGGGGACGCACATACAATGACTGACTCGTTAGACTATGCAGCGATAGAACATGAATTCGGGCTGGTGCTCGCACCCAAGCGCGACCTGGTCGCGGTGCGCGGGAAGGGTGCCCTGCTTTACGACGAAACGGGCCGAGAATATATCGATTGCGCTGCCGGCATCGGCGTTGCTTCGCTGGGTCACGCGCATCCAGCCGTGGTCAGCGCGATTCAAAAACAGGCTGCATCCCTGATCACCTGCCCGCATATTCTATACAACGACGTGCGCTCGAAGATGCTCAAAAAACTGGTTGAAGTCACCCCGGAGAATCTATCGCGGGCCTATTTGTGTAATTCGGGCGCCGAGGCGGTCGAGGCCGCGCTCAAATTTGCGCGGCTGCATACCAGGCGCCCCAATTTCGTCACCGCGATGCGTGGCTTCCACGGGCGCACCATGGGCGCCGTGAGCGCGACTTTTACCCCGAAATACCGTGAGCCCTTCGAACCACTGGTTCCGGGGTTCAGCTATGTACCGCTCAACAAGATCGACAAACTCGAAGCGGCTATCGACGACAAAACCGCTGCGGTGATGTTGGAACTGGTTCAGGGCGAAGGCGGTGTCAATCTGATTCAGGCTGACTATATTGGCGCGGCGCGTGAACTTTGTACGGAACGTGGTGCGTTATTGATCATCGATGAAATCCAGACCGGCTTTTGCCGCACCGGTAAGTTTTTTGCCTGCGAGCACTTCGATTTGCAGCCGGACATGATGACCCTCGCCAAGGCCATGGGTGGTGGCGTTCCAATCGGCGCGACCATGCTCAGTGCCGAGATTAAGGTCGAACCCGGATTACACGGCACCACCTTTGGCGGAAACCCGCTCGCCTGCGCAGCGGCACTGGCTGCGATAAAAACTTTTCAAAGCGAAAATCTGGCGCAGCGTGCGCAGGACATGGGCGAGTATTTCGAAACCCGGCTCGGCGAAAAACCCCTGTCACAGGTGCGCGCGATTCGTCGGCTCGGTTTGATGATCGGTATCGAACTCAAACACAAGGTACAGGAAACCCTGGCGCAACTGCTGGAACGAAATATAATCGCGCTGCCCGCAGGCGCCAATGTCATCCGCCTGCTGCCGCCGCTAGTGATCGAGAAGCAGCAACTCGACCGGGTAATCGACGTATTGCACGAATGTCTGGCCTGACTCCTGCAAAAAAGTTGCAATTATATCGGTCAATTGATAAATTTTGGCGCATCAGAAGCTTTCCTTAATTATTTTTATAGAAAATTCACTTAATCCCGAGCCACTCATTCCTTTATACTTCGCGATTTATCACGCCGTGGTATCGAAACCCGGATGACAATGACCCAAACCCAGATAATTATGGATACTTCTGCCGACAGCCTCGACCTCGATCAATATGCAATTCTCGACACCCTCGAAGTAATACGAAACCCGTCATTTGAAACCCTGTTTGCCGAGGCCACAGCAGGTCATTTGAATGGCTATGAAAGAGGCCAGGTCACCGAATCGGGCGCTGTTTCGGTCGATACCGGCGTTTTTACCGGACGCTCGCCAAAGGACAAATACCTGGTGCGCGACGACACCACGCGTGACACGGTGTGGTGGGCCGACCAGGGCGACAACGACAATAAGCCCATCACGCCCGAAATCTGGCAATCGCTCAAGCAACTGGTGGTGGATCAATTGTCCCGCAAACGGCTGTTCGTGGTCGATACTTATTGTGGGGCCAACACCGATTCCCGCCTCAAGGTTCGCTTCATTACCGAGGTGGCC
>JADFMY010000155.1 GCA_022563685.1 Pseudomonadota bacterium
TCGGCGAGCCGTGGCTTATTGATGTCGTCCAACCACACCGTCGGTTCATCGAGAACCATGAGTGGGATCTGGGCGGCTAATAGGTCCGACACCGCGAACTTAAAGGCGAGGGCCAGAGCGACCTTCTGCCCACCGCTGAGTCGCCTCCGGGCCATTGCTGGCAATCATCGAAGCAACCAGCGACTGGTTGTAGATATTGCCGGAACTTCGAATGCAGATTCGATTTTTCCAGCGCGCGTCGGCCAGGTCTTCATAGGTCGATAACTGCCCCGGCTGCACCCGATCGATCGCGTAGAATATGACGCGGGCGCGCTGTGATAATCCAACCCAGTATCCATTTGGATCGCGCAAGTGTTCCGGTACCGAATTTATTATCGTTGAACTCTTGACCGCCTGGAATAAATCGGCCTGCACGGCACGGTATAATCGACCCGCATCGACGGTGATCAACAGGTCGGCTGGCGTATTACGCCCCTCGTTTATCATGCGTGTGAGCAGGGTGTCGGCCTTTGCGGTAATTAAATTGGTTTTAATACCGGTTTCAGCGCTAAACTTATCGAGCAGCGGTTTGATCAGGTTTTCCTTGCGCGCCGAATATATATTCACTTCGGCAGCCAGGGAATTAACCGATACGCAGGCCGATAACAGTGCGACTACCCAGTAAAATCGGTTATTGACGATAAATATTTTGAACATAATAATTAAGACTCCTAATAGAATAATAAAACGGGAACATCAACCCTCTTAGTGAAGTAAATTATAATGAATAATAATATTAATGTAAATATAAATCGTTCTTATTTACATTAATATTGAAATCCTCGATGAAACCTGAACTATCAAACCATCACCTGTTGCAGGAAGACCTGTACCACTGGGAACAGCTCGAGTCACTATTACTGTCAGAGCATAGCCGCTTCAGTGCTGATTTCCTGACAAAAATCAAACAACTGGCAATTTCCAGTTCTTACGCCCTGTCACAGCTTCGTCGCGACCCTGCGCTGCTGGAAACTCTTCAGTCGCTCACTCAATTCAGCCTCGACGAAACAAAATTTCCGGCTGCCATAAATCAGATCGAAAGTCTCGATCGGATCAAGAGTCAGCTACGCCAGTTTCGCCATCAAAAACTGATCGAAATCATCTATCTGGATGTGATCGAAAAACTTCCACTCGATAAAACCCTCTCCCATTTAAGCGCCCTCGCCGACCTGCTCATTCAGAGCGCCTTAAGCGCCAGCGAAAAGCATCTGGCTGCCAAACACGGTCAACCGCTGGACCAGGACGGTAATCCTCTACAGCTCAACATCATAGCGATGGGCAAACTGGGTGGCTGCGAGCTCAACTTTTCATCGGATATCGACCTGATTTGCTGCTATGCCGGCGATGGGGAATTAACAGGATTTGGCCGCTTATCACACCAGGATTATTTTACTCGTGTGGTACGCCTGTTTACCCAATTGTTGAACGAAAAGACCGAGGAAGGCTTTGTTTACCGGGTCGATTTGCGTCTACGCCCCTGGGGGGATTCGGGGCCGGTGGTTCTGAGCCATGCCGCGCTGGAGCATTACTACCAGTTACACGGGCGTGAGTGGGAACAGTACGCCATGGTCAAGGCCCGTGTGCTGACTGGAAGCGATCGCGATCGGGAATTTCTTGCAGCCATGCTGAAGCCGTTCGTATACCGCAAATACCACGATTATCGAGTATTCGAGGGCCTCGCGGCCTTGAAAGACAAAATCGACCAACAGGGTAGGTCCAAAAATATGCAGGACAATATCAAGCTAGGTCCGGGTGGCATCCGGGAAATCGAATTTTTCGTGCAGGCGTTCCAGATTCTTAAGGGGGGGCGTAATAAGCAATTACAAACAAGCCGGATCTTTCGATGCTTTGATGTATTGGAGAAACAGAAAATTGTCGCCGGGGAAACAATAAGAGACCTGCGTGAAGCCTATGTTTTTTTACGCCGGTTGGAAAATAAATTCCAGATGTTAGCCGACCAACAAACCCATTCCTGCCCGAATAACGAAATCGCCCAGGGTCGAATCGCGCAGTCGATGGGGTTTCCAGACTGGGCCACGGTTTATACACAACAGCGTTCCCATCGCGAGGCTGTCAGCAATCACTTCAGAGATTTATTCAAACGTGATGTGGAAGACAACGAACAGGCAATATTCAGCGATGCCCCGGCAGACGAGAAAACCGAGTCGCGGCAAATCGAATTCATGCGTTCGATAGGCCTTCGCGATATCGATGAAATCGATCGCAGGCTGTCAAAATTTTTTAACGCCAAGGCCTGGGGGTTTATGTCCGCCCGCGCCAAGCAGCGATTTAGCGCCTTGATGCCTGGTCTTTTAAAGGCTGTCGGCCAAAGCGATCAACAGCCTGTTTTATTCGAACGCCTGATGCGATTGTTTTCGTCGATTGCAGGTCGTAGCGTCTATTTCGAATTGCTGCATCAAAACAGCGCTCTGCTGGAAAAACTGGTGAGCCTGTTCGACAGGAGCGAATGGATCGCGCAGGAAGTCACGCGCTACCCGATGCTACTCGAACAGTTGATCCAGGCTGGAGACCCGGACAGGCGGTTCGATATATCGATGTTGCAACAGAATTTACAACTGCAACTCGACAACGTGATCGGCGACGCGGAACTGGAGCTGGATGTGTTGCGTTTGTTCAATCGGGAACAAACTATCGTGATTGCGATAGCCGAATTATCGGAACAAATCAGTACCACCGAAGTGAGCCTGCATCTATCCGAACTGGCTGAACTATTGTTGCAGGCTGTTTATGAGCTGGCCAGAAAAGCTCTGGAAGGCCAGTTTGGTGAACCCGCCTGCGTGGAAGATGGGGAAACAAGGACACCCGAGCTCGCGATTATCGGCTACGGAAAGCTCGGTAGCCGGGAAATACACTACCAATCCGACCTGGATGTCATTTTTCTGCATAATTCCAGTGGCGATAAACAACATACTCTGGGGCTAAAATGCATCGATAACTCGATGTACTTTGCCAAGCTAGCGCAGAAAATTATCTCCATGACCAGCGTCCTTACCGGATCGGGAAAGCTTTACGAAATCGACTCTCGCCTCCGCCCCGATGGTGCTTCGGGCCTGCTGGTTTCATCAACTCATGCTTACCTGCAATACCAGTTAAACAAAGCCTGGACCTGGGAACACCAGGCACTGGTAAGGGCCAGACAGGTGGTTGGCAGCACTGTTCTCGAAACTGAATTTGATCGTATCCGTAAGGCAATACTGGTCATGGACAGGGAGCCGGAAAAACTGAAGCGGGATATAGTGGAAATGCGCGATAAAATTCATCAAAACAAAAAACCGGCGGAAGGTGAAGTCAGGAATCTCAAATACTCCAGGGGCTGCCTGATCGATATCGAATTTATGGTGCAGTACTGGACTTTGTTGTACGCAAATAAAGATGGTTCAATTTGTTCATATTCTGATAATATTGGCTTGCTTAAGGCGTTGTTCCGGTTAGGCCTAATTTCACGCTCGCAATCGCAACTGATCGATATTTACCAAACTTATCATCGCTGGTTGCACGAAACCGTATTGCAAAATAAACCGGCTGAAATCGATTCCGAGACAATTGCCGTGCAAGTCGCTCATGTTTTAGATTGCTGGAACGAATGTTTCAGCCTGGAGAAATAGCAATGTCGATGGCCGATCGCGATGGTCTTATCTGGTTTGATGGTGAAATGGTCGAATGGCGGGAGGCCAAAGTCCATGTGCTAACCCACACCTTACATTATGGTATGGGTTGCTTTGAGGGCGTACGGGCTTACCACGCCGACCAGGGAACCGCCATTTTTGCGCTTCAGGCGCATACCCGGCGATTGCTGGACTCCTGCAAGATTCTGGGCATGGATATCACTTATAGCGAGCAGGAATTAATCGAAGCGCAAATCGCCGCGGTGCGCGAGAATAACCTGGACAGCGCCTATATTCGCCCGATGTGCTTCTATGGCGCTGAAGGCATGGGGTTGAGGGCCGACAATTTAAGCGTTCATTGCATCGTAGCCGCCTGGGAATGGGGCGCTTACCTGGGCCAGGATGCGCTGGAAAAAGGTATCCGTATCAAGACATCCTCCTTTACCCGCCACCATGTCAATATCGCGATGACCAAAGCCAAGGCCAACGGTCAATATATCAACTCGATGATGGCGCTCGGAGAAGCGCTTAAAGACGGCTACGACGAAGCCCTGTTACTCGACCCCGAAGGTTACGTCGCCGAGGGTAGCGGCGAAAATATCTTTACCGTACGTGACGGCGTTATCTATACGCCGGAAGTCACATCGGCGCTCGACGGCATCACCCGCAAAACAATCTTCACGCTGGCTGCTGACGCAGGCCTGGAGATTGTCGAAAAGCGCATTACGCGCGATGAAATTTATATCGCCGACGAAGCCTTTTTCACCGGCACCGCAGCCGAGGTAACGCCCATCAGCGAACTGGACAATCGGCCGATAGGCTCCGGCGCGCGCGGACCGATTACCGAACAGTTACAGTCAGCTTATTTCGACCTGGTACATGGTCGCAACGAAAAGCATCTGAATTTATTAACGTTTATCAGGTAAATAGATACCTATGGTCAATCCAGACACAGCAGCCAATCAGGGCGATTATTCGACCCCCAATTCGAAAACTGCCGTCGAGGTAAAAACCGGCGATCTGCCCATACACTGCCCGGTGGAAGGCTCAAGCCTGTGGAATTCCCACCCGCGTGTTTATATACCGGTGCAGGAAAATGGCGGTGAAGCGAAGTGCCCCTATTGCGGTACAGTGTTTAAATTGCCTGGTTCTGCCCCTGATTTGTAGGGTCGAATGAATTCGACCGGTCTAATAATTGGTCTCTTCCCCTGATTTGTAGGGTCGAATTCATTCGACCGGTTTGAGGGAAATGGATATGGATTCAACGGTTGCCAGAGCCAGTCCAAGTAGGTTGGGGTTCGTTACATGGATGTAACTTATAGTTACTCCGTTCCATTATAAGTTGTTTTCCTTTTCACTTTTAGAGTGGAACATGCCTCTGCTGACTACGAATATGCATGTGCTAGACAGAA
>JADFMY010000051.1 GCA_022563685.1 Pseudomonadota bacterium
CATGGCCATATACAAAACCGGGTGAATTGCGTTATCTTTACCTTGAAGGACTGTTTTCATGGTTTTCCCCTTATTGGTTGTTGAGACTTAAGGGTAACTGATTTCAGTCCTTCATAGTTTCTACGGGCTACTGATTTTGTAGGGTCGAATTCATTCGACCGGTTTGAGGGAAATGGATATGGACTCAAGGGTTGCCAGGGCCGCTGGATAATCGAAGGCCTCTATTTGTTGCCCGAGCTGCTCAATCTCTGGACCAAAAGTCTGCTGTAAAAGCACCTCTGATTTGGAAAACAATCCATTGACCGCCGCATCGTCCTGCGCCAACAACGCCCTGAGGCGATCGAGTACTTTCCGCGCCTTCGCCGGGTCTGCCTCAATTGATTGCCGGGGCTCTACCGGTTCGGTGATGCGGGCCAGCGCCTGGTGGAGATTATTTTGCCCGGCGCTTACGGCCTCCATGAGGCGGGGAGCCTCCTCACTGCCACCCTTGTCATCCTGCTGGCTGCGCAGGTAGTCGTCCAGGCCCCTGGCGGCGGCCTGCAGGCCTGTCAAGCCCAGGGAGCCGGCTGCACCCTGGAGAGTATGGGCCAGAAGCCGCGCTGCGCCGGTTTCACCGGCTTCGAGGTGTTCGCCCAGCTTGCGCATGTCGTCACCATGGGCAGTATCGAGCTGACGCAGAAGACGCAGGTAGCCCGCCGCGTCGCCATGCATGTTGCGCAGTCCCGCCTGTACATCCAGCCCTTCGATGGCCGTCAGTTGTTCGACCAGGGCCTGATCGTCCGCCGCGACAGGGTCAGGCGGTAGGGTAGGAGACTTTAATACCGCCGAATCCTTGCGCTTCGGCAGCCATTTGATGAGCGTCGAGTAGAGGTTGTCTGGATCGACCGGCTTGGTAACGAAGTCGTTCATGCCGGCCTCCTGGCAGGCCTGTCGATCCTCTTCAAAGACACTGGCGGTCATCGCCAGGATCGGGAGTTCCGCTTTTCCGTCCATGGTGCGGATCACCTGTGTCGCTTCCAGGCCGTCCATCTCTGGCATCTGCGGTCCATCAGGATCAGGTCGTAGGTGCTGGAACGAACCCTTTCCACGGCCTCCCGGCCGTTTTCCGCGGTATCCACAGTCAATGCTACCCCATGTAGCAACGCCAGCGCCACCTCTTGGTTGATGGCATTATCCTCGACCAGCAGGATGCGCGAACCCGCATAACAGGTGCGTAGCTCTGTCACGGTGTCCCCCACCCCGGTGGCGGGTACGGCAGGCTCGACACCGCGGCCCCGGCCAAGCCGGGCGGTGAACCAGAAGGTACTGCCCCGGCCCGGCTCACTCTCCGCGCCCGCCTCGCCACCCATCAGCTGCGCCAGACGCCGGGTGATGGGCAAGCCCAGGCCGGTGCCACCGTGTTTGCGCGTGGTGGAGGCATCGACCTGTTCAAAGGCCTCGAACAGGCCAGAGAGTTTGTCGGGTGCTATACCTATGCCCGTGTCCTGCACTTCGAAGCGTATCAGGACCTCGTCACCCTGCTCTTCCAGCTTTTTCGCGCGCAGCGAGATGGTTCCCTGCTCGGTGAATTTGATCGCATTACCCGCATAGTTGAGCAGGGCCTGGCGCAGACGCGTGGGGTCGCCCCGGAACCAGATTGGCACATCGTTTCGCTCTACCTCGATGGTCAGTCCTTTGGCTCTGGCCTGCTCTTTCAACAGGGACATGACGTGATCGAAGATCGCGTCCAGGTGGAAATTGGTTTGCTCCAGGACCAGTTTTCCCGCCTCGATCTTGGAGAGATCCAGTATGTCATTGATGATGGAGAGCAGGTGTCGGGCAGCGCTATCGATCTTATTGAGCCGGTCCGATTGCTCAGGCGTCGGGGCGGCACGCCTCATCAAATGGGTGAGCCCGATGATGGCATTCATCGGCGTGCGGATCTCGTGACTCATGTTGGCCAGGAAGGCGCTCTTGGCTTTGTTGGCGGTTTCCGCCTGTTCTCGCGCCTCCTGCAGTTGTCCGGTGCGTTCCGCCACCAGATCTTCCAGGTGGTGGCGGTGATCGTCCAGTTCCTGGGCCAGCTTGTTCAACTCTTGCTCCACCTGTTTGCGCTCAGTGATCTCTTTTTCCAGTGTCAGCGTCCTCTTCTCAAGCTTATGGACCAGACGCTCGTCATAGAGCTTTAGCACCTCCACCTCAGTTCCAGGCGCCGGCTTTCCGGGCTTTATCTTGCCTGCATCCAGATCCCTGACTAGGCCCTGAATGATCTTCATGAATTCATCCGGCTCGGCAGGCTTGACGATAAAGCGGACCGCTCCAAGGCTCAACGCCAATTTCTCGTCTTTGGCTTCCGTATAGGTGGCGGAATAGAAGACGAAGGGAATGCTCTGCAGGCGCTCGTCTTCCATCCACTCGCGGCAAAGGCGGAAGCCATCCATAACCGGCATCATGATATCGGAGACGATGATGTCCGGCGGATTCTTACGGGCAGCCTGCAGGGCCTCTTCTCCGTTGGACGCCGAGAGCACGGTGTAGCCGTGACCTTCCAGCACTTTCTGCAGCAGGTAAAGTTCCTGCTCGCGGTCATCTACAATAAGCACACTTTTCATGATTGATCGCCGTTCGGCGGTGCCGATGTTGGCAGATGCCGCTCGATTTCCGCTACGAAGGTAGCCGGGTTGATGGGTTTTTCCATGTAGCCCTCACAGCCGTTGGCGAGAATTCGCTCACGGTCTTTGGCCATGGCGTACGAGGTCACCGCGACGATGGGGATATCGCGGGTTTCAGGATTCTTTTTGAGCCGATGGGCGACTTCATGGCCATCCAGCACCGGCAACTGTATGTCGAGGACAATCAGCGCCGGCTTAATCCGGCTGGCCAACTCGAGTCCCTCAAGCCCATCCCGCGCCTGAAAAACTTCGTATCCACTCTTTTCCAGAAGGAAGGTTTGCATGTAGAGGTTCTTCTCGTTGTCTTCAATAACAAGTATCCTGGCTTTCATCGGATCATTCCGCTGTTTTCATCGGCAGTGTGAAGGTGAACACGCTGCCTGCGCCGGGTTTGCTCTCGACCCAAAGCTAGCCGCCCAGAAGATCGACCAGCTTCTTGCAGATAGACAGGCCGAGACCGGTGCCTTCCTGCTTGCGGTTCAGGCCGGTTTCGAGTTGCTGGAAAGCTATGAACAGCTTGTCCAGGTCCTCGGGATTGATCCCGATGCCTGAATCCTTCACCCGGATCACCAGCCGATCCTCGCTGAGGCAACATTCGATGCGCACCTCCCCGTGCTCGGTGAATTTCACCGCGTTGTTCACCAGGTTGATCAGTATCTGCTCGACCCGCCGCCGGTCGCTGACGATACGATCCACTTCCGGCGCCACCTCGACGCTCAGCGCCAGTCCCTTATTCTCGGCCATCGGGATCACCTTTTGCACCGCTTTCTCAATCGCTTCGCGGACCTCAAAGTCCTCCGGCACGATCTCTACCTCGCCTGCCTCGATCCTGGAGATATCCAGCACGTCATTGACGAGATTATGCAGATGACGGGCGCTGCTCAGCACCATGCCGAGTTGCCTGGCCTGTTCTTCGGACAGGGGTCCGGCCAGGCCTTGCAGGACGATGTCCGTGAAGCCGATGATCGAGTTGAGCGGCGTGCGCAGTTCGTGGGACATAACGGCCAGGAAGGCGGTTTTCAGGCGATCGGATTCCTCTGCCCTGTCCCGGGCTATGGCCAACTCATTATTCTTTTGCTCCAGCAGTGCTTTCTGTTTGGCAATCATCTTGCGCTGCCGTTCAGTCTCTTGATTGGTGTACCACAATACCTTTTTGCTAGCGTCGATTTCAAAAATGGTTTCCGTCAACAATCTTGCCTTTGCCTGGGCAATATAGCCCAGGCATTGTAGTTGCAGGGCCTTCTCCATGAACCTACGGTTAATAGCGTGCATATCGTCTACATGCCGGGCGCCCGTTTGCTCGATGTCTTCGGCCATCACTTATTCCTCTGCCAGATCCACGCCACAAGGAAGCGCCATCAAGTAGTTGATCGCGGCCTGAACCTGGTCGCCTTCCAGTACCGAGCCATGCTGTGGCAGGATACGATCGATCTCGAGTTGTTGCAGGCGCTGCATGCAGGCCTTCAGGATCCGGTTGCTTGGCATATAGGTCTGATGCTAGGTTTCCATTGCTTGCAGATAATCGCCACTGGCAAACAGCGACCAGTCTTCGTTGATCGCACCGAATATATCACTGGTAAACAGACTCCTGGTTTCGCGGTCATAGGTCACGATGGCGCCTGGAGAATGCAGGTAGGGCGTGAACAGAAACTCCAGCACACGGCCGCTTTTCAGGGTCAATTTAAAATCGTTTTTATCTACGGCGTAAAAGCTTGACTGCACCCCGTAGTGACGTATCAAACGGATGGTATTGCTGTGCGCGACGATGTTCAGATCTGGGTGATTGATGATATCTTCCAGTACGGGCAGGTTGCCGCATACATCTGGATCCTGGTGGGAGGCGACAACCGCAGTGATGTCGCCCGGATCGACAAGATCGATGACCTTGCGCATGACGATGGGGAAATGGGGAATAGAACCCGGATCAAACAGAACAATGTCTTCTTCATTCGCCAACAAGTACGGATTGCAGTGTAAGCGCGCCTGCTCATCATAAAATCCTACCCAGTGTATCTCACGTGTAATTGCAACAGCGTCTTCGTACTTAGGTTTGCTCATGTCCTGTAATCCACCTCTGTTTGCCTTGTTTTATGTTGCTGATCCAGCATCGGCGTCTATGCATCATATCTAAACAGAGTCATGGGGTCAGCCATTAGCATTCCCTGCCTGGTACTTTTTGGCGATCGACACAAATTCATCGAAGCTTTCCAGGAAAGCATCGGTGATGTCCGGATCAAAGTGTTTACCACGGCCTTCGACGATGATGTCCCGGGCTTTATCGAACGACATGGCTGACTTGTATACCCGATTCGAGATCAGGGCGTCGAACACGTCGGCCAGGGCCATGAGCCGGGCCGAGAGAGGGATGTCATCGCCGGCCAGGCTATCATAGCCGCTTCCATCCCATCGCTCGTGGTGCCAATGGGCGATCTCCCTGGCCAGGCTAAGAAATTCAACCGGCTGCGCAACGTCTTTTTCGGATTGTTCGATGGCCTGGGCGCCAAGCACTGCATGGGTCTTCATGATCACCCATTCGTCCTTCGTCAGCTTGCCCGGTTTGAGCAGGACATGGTCGGGTATACCCACCTTGCCGATGTCGTGCAGAGGCGCAGAGCGGGTCAGCAGGCTAATGAAATGTTCCGTAATGGTGTCGCTGAAGCGGGGATGGTCCTGCAAACGTGTTGCCAGAACATTGACATACGACTGGGTGCGCAGGATATGGTCGCCAGTCTCTGGATCGCGAATCTCCGCCAGGTGCGCCAATGCGCGTATGCTCACATTCTGGATGGTCTGGTTTTCCTCCATACGACGCGCGACTTCGGCTTCGAGATACGCATTCTTATCGTGGAGATAATCACGGGCCTGTTTCAGTGTTATATGGGCCTTGACACGGGCCAGCAGAATCGCCGGCATGATGGGCTTGGTGATGTAATCGACCGCTCCCATAGCCAGCCCTTTCTCTTCATCCTCCGCGGCCTCCATGGCGGTAACAAAAATGACCGGGATGTCCTGGGTAACCGGGTCTTGCATGAGTCGTGACAGTACAGAATAGCCATCCATCTCCGGCATCATAACGTCGAGTAATATCAGGTCTGGTGTGGGTTCACTGGCTGCAACCTGCAAAGCCCGCTCACCCGAATTGCCGGCTCGAACTCGATAATTTTTCGACAGGACCTGTGTCAGTACGGACAGGTTTATGGGCTCGTCATCAACGATGAGAATGGTGGGGTTGGGTGTCATGATCTGCGCCGGTCCGTTGCTATCCAGACGATAAAAATGGGTGGAAGGGGTCAGGTCTATCCTTTATCCCTCATTTTCGAAGACGGCATGGGCTTCCCCGAAGACGGGATAAAGGATAGACCTGACCCCTTCTCTTTCAAAAAAGGGGAAGCCTGTTCCCCTTTATGTTTTTCTGTTTTGAGCTGCTTTATGCAGTCGCCGCCTCTTCGGCTGAAACCGCTTTCATGCTCAGTCGGATTCGGCCTTGCCGGTCTACTTCGAGTACCTTGACCTTGATGACATCGCCTTCGGTGAGTTTGTCGCTGACATTTTCGACGCGTTCGTCCGAGATTTGCGAGATGTGAACCAGGCCGTCCTTGCCGGGCAGGATATTGACGAATGCGCCAAAGTCCATGATCTTCGCTACCTTGCCTTCGTAGATGACTCCGACTTCGACATCGGCTGTTACCATTTCGACGCGACGTCTGGCTTCTTCACCCGCGGCTTTTTCCACCGAGGCAATTTTTATCGTACCGTCGTCATCGACTTCGATAGTGGCACCAGTTTCTTCGGTGATAGAACGGATAGTCGCCCCACCCTTGCCGATTACATCGCGAATCTTTTCCGGATTGATTTTGAAAGTAATCAGTCGCGGCGCGTACTCAGACATTTCGGCGCGGGCTTCGCTGAGCTCTTTGGCCATTTCAGCCAGGATAGTCAGTCGTCCTTGTTTCGCCTGATCGAGCGCCTGTTGCAGTATTTCGGTGGTAATTCCGTCGATCTTGATATCCATTTGCAATGCGGTAATGCCTTCGGTGGTTCCAGCCACTTTAAAGTCCATATCGCCCAGGTGATCTTCATCGCCGAGAATATCGGTCAATATGGCATAATCGTCGCCTTCTTTTATCAGGCCCATCGCAATACCGGCTACCGGAGCTTTCAGGGGAACGCCAGCATCCATTAGAGCAAGACTGGTACCACACACACTAGCCATCGACGAAGATCCATTGGATTCTGTGATTTCAGAAACCACACGGATTATGTAGGGGAAGTCGTCGGTCGAAGGCATCACTGCCTGTATACCGCGTTTTGTTAGTCGACCGTGACCAATTTCTCGCCGTTTTGGGGTTCCGACTCGACCTACTTCGCCCACACTTGAGGGAGGGAAGTTATAATGCAGCATAAAATTCTCTTTACGCGAACCTTCGATTGCATCAATGATTTGAGCATCACGCCCGGTTCCCAATGTGGCGACCACTATCGCCTGAGTTTCACCCCGGGTGAATAGAGCCGAGCCATGGGTTCTTGGCAGAACCCCAGTTCGTACCGTAATGGGGCGAACCGTTTTAGTATCGCGACCATCGATTCTTTGCTCTCCCGCAAGGATTCGACTACGCACTATTTTCTTTTCGAGTTTTGCTAGCGCAGCACGCACATCGTCTTCCCGGGTCGCTGCTTGCGCATCGCCTGCGAGCGCTTCTACTACGGTGCTACGAATTTCCGAAAGCCTGTCCTGGCGCTGCATCTTGTCGGCGACAGTATAGGCCTGAGTAATATCTGCTTCACACTGGGAACTCACATTGTCCATTAATGTTTCATCTGTTTCTGGTGCCTGCCAATCCCAGGGAGTGGTATTAACCTCGGCACTGAATTCATTGATGGCCTTAATCGCGGTTTGCATTTGCTCATGCCCGAAGACAACCGAACCAAGCATGACTTCTTCCGACAGGCAGTTGGCTTCAGATTCAACCATGAGTACTGCATTTTCGGTTCCGGCTACCACCAGATCGAGATCAGATTCTTCGGTCTGGGTTTTGTTCGGGTTAAGAATGTACTGACCGTCGAGGTAGCCGACTCGAACCGCACCAATGGGGCCATTAAACGGCAGGCCAGAAATTGCAATCGCCGCCGAGGTACCGATTAAAGCGGGAATATCTGGATCGATTTCGGGATTTAATGATATTACCATTGCGACAACCTGAACTTCGTTCATAAATCCTTTGGGGAATAATGGTCGTATTGGTCGATCAATGAGACGACAGGTCAGTGTTTCTTTTTCACTCGGACGACCTTCTCGTTTGAAGAAGCCACCCGGAATTTTCCCTGCGGCATAAGTCTTTTCCATGTAGTCCACGGTCAATGGGAAGAAGCCGCGACCTGGGTCTGCATTCTTCGATCCTACTACGGTTACCAGCACCACAGTATCGGCCATATTGACGATAACAGCACCGCCAGCCTGACGCGCTATTTCACCTGTTTCCAGCGTTATCTGATGCTCGCCGTACTGAAATGTCTTTTTAATTGGATTCACACTTTCTCTCTTAAGTTTTCAATTATGCGTTATCGACGCAGGCCCAGTTTTCCGATCAGGTCCTTATAGCGTTGCTGATTTTTGGATTTTAAATAATCCAGTAATTTACGACGCTGGTTTACCATTTTTAACAAACCACGGCGCGAATGATGATCATGAATGTGCTTCTTGAAATGTTCGGTCAAATGGCCTATTTGGTGGGTTAGCAGCGCGACCTGTACCTCTGGTGATCCTGTATCACCGTCGCTTTGCTGGTGATCAGCTACGATTACTCGCTTTTGTTCAGCTGACATCGACATGTATTAAACCTCGTAGGCCCGAAAAAGGCAGGTATTCTACCTATCTGGGCAGGGAGTAACAAGGAATTTCACGGTAAAACCGGCAGTTAATACCTAACACCGCTCCACTAGCACCTATCTTGCTGTATTCATTAGTCTTTTTGGTGCAATTTTGCCATCCGGAAGCACCTTTCCAACGCCTATAAACTGACCACTTTCAGCTACCAGAGCGAGTAATACCGATGCAGGGGCATGGGTAACCTGAACTGCCCGCCCCTGTTTCAGCAATGCGACGGCTGACCTGTCGACCACCAGTTCCGGCAGGTCGGCCAGGGCGCTATTCACCGGCAACAGGCAGCTATCAAGATTCTCGATCCCCTGGCTTGCTATTTCACCTAACTGTTTCAGCGTATAACTCCGCTGCTGCAAAAAAGGGTGCACGCCGGTGCGCTCCAGACCAGCGACAAATGCGCCACATCCCAGGGCCTTGCCGATATCTTCGGCCAGGGTTCTGATATAGGTGCCCTTGGAACAATGGATATCCAGCTCAAGCTGGTCATCGCTGAAATCGATTAAATTCAGGGAATAAATTTCGATCGACCGGGCCGGACGTTCGACTTCCTTGCCGATCCTTGCCAGATGGTACAGGCGCTGCCCCTTGTGTTTGATCGCCGAATACATCGGTGGGACCTGCTTGACCGTGCCGGTAAACTGCTTCAATACAGAATCGATCTGCGCCCTGTTAACCTGTACGGGTAATTCTGCAATAACCTCCCCCTCGGCATCACCGGTACGGGTCGTTTTGCCGAGTTGACACACTGCCCGGTAGTATTTAGCTGCATCGAGCAGATAGCCGGAAAATTTGGTGGCTTCGCCGAAACAGATCGGTAACAGGCCGCTAGCCAGTGGGTCGAGGCTGCCGGTATGACCCGCCTTATTGGCCTTAAAAAGATGCCGGACTTTTTGCAAAGCCCGATTGGAACTGATACCCACCGGCTTGTGCAGCAACAGGATACCGTCTACATCCCGAAAGCCCTCTGGTTTGCGCGCCCCGCGACCCATTAGTTAGCAGAATTAGATTTATCTTTGGCGATGGCCGAATCGATCAGGTCGGACATATTTCGACCGCGAATATTTGTATCGTCATAGATGAAAACCAGCCGGGGTGTGAGGCGAGCCTTCAACACCTTGCCGACTTCACGTTGTAAATACCCACTCGCGTGATCGAGCGCTTCCTGGGTTAGGGACGAGTCTTCATCATTGAGTACGCTGAAATAAACCCTGGCCTGCGACAGGTCTTTAGTGACTACGACTTCGAGGATACTCGGTGCGGCCATTCTGGGGTCTTTCACATTGTTTTGAATCAGGCTCGCCAGTTCACGCTGGATTTGCGAAGCCAGCCGTTCGCTACGCGGATAATCTTTTGGCATTAGACAAAGCTCTTTCTGCTATAAACAAATACGGCTATTCGAGTGTTCGTGCTACTTCGATGCGCTCGAATACCTCGATCCGATCGCCTGGACGGACATCGGTATAGTTTTTCACCGCGATTCCACATTCCGTACCCATGCGCACTTCTTCGACTGGTTCCTTGAAACGACGCAGCGACTCGAGTTCGCCTTCGTAAATGACGACATTCTCACGCAGCACCCGAATCGGTAGCCCTTTACGCACGACGCCCTCAACTACAATAGACCCCGCTACATCGCCAAACTTGGGTGAACGGAATACGTCCTTGACTTCGGCCAGGCCAAGAATGTTTTCTCGTGACTCGGGCGCCAGCATGCCCGACATGACTGATTTGACATCGTCGATTATGTCATAAATGACACTGTAATAACGAATGTCAATGCCGTAATCACCCGCGGTACGCTTGGCTGCGGCATCGGCGCGAACATTAAACCCGATCACCATCGCCGACGAGGCGGCAGCAAGATTGATATCCGACTCGTTGATTCCACCGACACCGGTTGCCACCAGTTTGGCCCGCACCTCGTCGGTGGACAATTTCTCCAGCGCGTGACGAATTGCTTCCGAACTACCCTGTACGTCAGCCTTAACCAGCACATTCACTTCCGCAACCTGTCCTTCGGTCATAGCGTCAAACATACTTTGCATCTTGATTTTTTGCTGGTCGGCCAATTTGGTCTCGCGTATTTTTATTTCTCGAATTTCAGCAAATTCCCGTGCCTTTTTTTCGTTTTCGACCACGAATACATCGTCACCGGCGTTAGGCACTCCCGATAGACCCAGCACCTGGACCGGCATCGATGGTCCTGCCGATTTGATACTCTTCGCCGATTCGTCGTATATGGCTCTTACGCGACCAAATTGGGTGCCTGCCAGCAGCATTTGCCCCTGTTGCAATTGACCCGACTGCACCAGTACAGTAGCAACCGGACCACGGCCCTTGTCGAGCGATGCTTCTATCACAACACCTTTCGCGTTACCGCTTTCTACTGCTTTCAGTTCCAGGATCTCGGACTGTAATAAAATAGCTTCCAGCAAGGCGTCGATATTTTCGCCGGTAATCGCCGAAACCTGGACAAATATATTCTCGCCGCCCCATTCTTCCGGAATAACTTCCAGTGCCGCGAGTTCATTCCTGACACGCTCTGGGTCAGCATTCTCCTTATCGATTTTATTGACCGCGACTACCAAAGGTACCTCAGCCGCCCTGGCGTGCTCAATCGCCTCCTTGGTTTGCGGCATGACACCATCGTCGGCAGCGACTACCAGTACGACAATATCGGTCGCCTTTGCGCCACGCGCACGCATTGCGGAAAAGGCCGCATGACCGGGTGTGTCGAGGAAGGTAATGACGCCCTTGTCGGTCTCCACGCGGTAAGCGCCAATATGCTGCGTAATACCACCGGCTTCACCAGCGGCAACACGGGATTTTCGAATATAATCGAGCAACGATGTTTTACCATGGTCAACGTGTCCCATGATCGTTACTACGGGTGGTCTGGATGCCTTGACTACGTCAGCCTGGACAATATTTTCGAGCAACTCTTGCTCGAAGTCATCCTCGCCTGCGACCATCGTTACATTGTGTCCCATTTCTTCAACAACCAGTATCGCGGTATCCATATCGAGTATTTGGTTAATGGTAGCCATGGTACCCATTTGCATCAGGATCTTAATCACGTCACCTGCTTTCACCGCCATTTTCTGAGCCAGGTCGGCTACCGATATCGCCTCAGGTACTTCAACGTTTCGAACCACGGGTGCCGTGGGTTTCTCGAAGGCGTGCAGATTCCTGACTTCGCGAACCTGTTTTTGGCCCTTCTTGAACTTCGGCTTACGACTGGTCTGAGCGCCACCTTCCTTTACGTGTAATTCCTTGCGCCCGTAGCGCGTATGTTTATCATCGCCGCGCTTGCGGTGTTTGGAGGGTTTTTCTTCGGTGACGACCGCGCTGGCCCGCGCCGCCGCTTCCAGGGACGCCCTGGCTGCTTCAGCCGCCAGGACCGCTGCGGCTTCAGCCTGTTGTTTTTCGAGGATTTTCTTTGCAGCTTCGGCTTCTTCCAGGCTCTTCTGATATGCCTTTTGTGCCGCGTCTTCCTGTTCCTGCTCCAGTTTCAACCTGGCCGCTTCAGTCTCCAGTCTCGTGGCCTCCTCAGCCTTTTTCGCTTCGTCATTGGCCGGGTCCTGCACGGCAGCCACATTTTCTTCGATTACCGGCTCCGCTGCTTCCTGTGGCGTTTCTGTTTCTTGCGATTCAATGTCACTACGTCGTATATAGGTGCGTTTCTTGCGGACTTCGACATTAATAGTTTTTGTCGTGGTATTGCGCCCGGATATTCCAGAGACCTTTATTTCACTCTTGCTTTTGCGTGACAGGGTAATCTTCCTGGGACCACTTGCGTCAACTTTCCCGTGGCTGGTACGCAACGACTCGAGCAACTTCATCTTGTCATCGTCGGAAATCCGGTCTTCCGCGCCTGATATCTTTACACCGGCCGCATTCAATTGATCCAGCAGCTTATCGACGCTGACGCCTATTACCTCTGAAAGTTGTTTTGCTGTCACGTTTGACATGGTTATCTGTCCTAATACAAATGTTTGGTTTGGTTAGCTTGACTCGGCTTCAGCAAACCAGGGTTCGCGGGCTTTCATGATCAATTTACCCGCAAATTCTACATCGATCCCTTCGATTTCTTCCAACTCATGGGTCGATAGTTCGGCCAGGTCTTCCATCGTACATATACCCTGCCGCGACAGTTTGTGCGCTAGTTCATCGGTCATAAATTCCATCGTTAGCAAATCTTCCTGCGGTTCTCCCGCTGCTGCTGTCTCTTCATTCGCAATCGCCATAGTCAACAGCGCATCGCGCGCACGGCCGCGCAGCTCCTGTACCATCTCTTCGTCGAATTCTTCGATTTCGTTCAGCTCAGATTCCGGGATATAGGCAACCTCGTCAATCGTAGTCAGACCTTCCTGAACCAGGATAATCGCAACTTCTTCGTCCACATCAAGCTGCGTCATAAAGTTCTCAACCAGTTGCTTGGCCTCGCCTTCAGATTTTTCTTCCGCCGCATTTTCATCCATGACATTCAATATCCAGCCAGTCAACTGGCTGGCAAGTTTAATATTCTGGCCTCCGCGCCCTATAGCCTGCGACAATTTCTCTTCGGGCACCGCGATATCCATCGAACCGGCCTCTTCGTCGATGACGATCGATGTAACCTCCGCTGGAGACATCGCGTTAACCGCAAATTGTGCCGGATTTTCATCCCATAAAATGATATCGACACGTTCCCCAGCGAGTTCATTCGATACCGACTGCACCCGTGAACCACGCATACCGACACAGGCGCCTACCGGATCCATACGCGGATCGTTGCTCTTGACTGCTATTTTCGCGCGCATTCCCGGGTCGCGCGCGGCAGATATGATTTCGATCAATTCCTGGCCAACTTCCGGCACTTCGAGTTTGAATAACTCCATTAAAAATTCGGGCGCGGTGCGGCTGATAAATAACTGGGGCCCACGGACTTCGGATACAATTTTATATAAATATCCTCTCACTCGATCACCCGGGCGCATCGATTCACGTGGAATCATTTCTTCGCGCGGAATGAAACCTTCCGCGTTATCGCCCAGGTCGACATAGACGTTGCCGCGTTCAACGCGCTTGACCTGGCCCATCACCAGGCTGCCTTCCCTGTCGGCGTAGGCATCGATTACTTTACGGCGCTCTGCTTCACGAACTTTCTGCACGATCACCTGCTTCGCTGTTTGTGCTGCAATACGACCAAATTCAACCGAGTCGATTTGTTCCTCGACAAAATCACCCAGCTGAATTTCCGGCTGGTCGATTTGCGCCGCTTCGAGACTGATCTGGCGCAACGGCTCTTCGAAACCTTCTTCACCGGGCTCGATCACTTCCCAGCGACGATAGGTGTCGTAGTCACCGGTATTTCTATCGATATCGACCCGTACTTCAATATCCTTTTGATGTTTTTTGCGGGTCGCAGAAGCCAGTGCCGCCTCGATCGCCTCGAAAATAACTTCGCGATCGATGCCCTTTTCGTTGGAAACCGTATCCGCTACTAACAAAATTTCTTTATTTTCCATCGTCGTTTCTCGCCATGTTTGGATATTCTGCATCGCTCTATCCGTCGCTCCAGAATATTTAAGGAGTCTCTCACTCGATCAGACTCTTTCTAAATTTCACCGATCAAGTTAGCTTTCGCTATATCCGACAGGGGTAATTCGTACCCCTCATTATCGACCTTGATCTTCACGTATCTGGACTGAGATATCCCCTGTAACTCGCCCTTGAAATTTCTGCGCCCATCCAGTGGAACTGCCATCCTGATTTTCGCCATACGGCCGGTAAATCGTTCGTAATCTTCCTGATTGAACAGTGGCCGATCGACTCCAGGTGATGAAATCTCCAGATCAAACGCCTGCTGGAACGGCTCTTCCACATCCAGTATGCCGCTTATCTGATGGCTGATCGCGGCACAATCTTCGACGTTGACACCCTCCTCACGGTCGATATAAACCCGCAGCGTGCTATGCTGGCTCCCACCGCTAATCTCGATACCGACGAGTTCGTAACCCATCGACCGAATCACTGGCTCGAACATTTGCGCTAAATCCTGCACTCAACTCAATCTCGCAAAAACCATTAAAAAAGGCCCATATAGGGCCTTTTTAACTGACTACTGACCATAAATCCGGATTCGATCCATCATTAGTCAGTCAAAAATTTTGGTAGCGGGGGCTGGATTCGAACCAACGACCTTCGGGTTATGAGCCCGACGAGCTACCAAACTGCTCCACCCCGCATCAGGAGCGCGGAATAATAGCTAGGTTGGGGTGAATTTACAAGATGTAATTCACTCTGTTCAGGCTGCGCCTTTAGCCTGCTCCATCAGCTAAAAGCGAGGATACAATAGCTCATCAATGCCGAAGGAAATATACCCAAACCGATCAAACTCAAACCGTTGACGCTGAGTAGGATTTTAACATCGAGCGACTGCTTCACTGTGGGGAGGTTGTCCGGCTGCGGTTTATCGAAATACATGACCTTGATAACGCGTAAATAATAGAAAAGTCCGATGACCGAGAACAATACTGCGACCACCGCGAGCCATATCAGGTCCACCTGCAATACCGCCTGGAGCACGCTCAGCTTGGCATAAAAACCAACTGTCGGTGGTGCGCCCGCCATCGAGAGCATCGCGATCGCGAGTAGCGCGGCTATCCACGGGTTGGTATCGTTCAAACCCGAGAGATCGGCTATATTTTCTGCTTCAAACCCTTTGCGGTTGAGCAATATCAGTACGCCAAACGCAACCGATGAAGTGATCGCATAAGTAATGGTGTAAAACATTGCCGCCGCGAAACCTGTATCGGTTCCCGAGAGGATGCCGAGTAAAATAAATCCGACATGCGCGATAGTCGAATACGCCAGCATGCGTTTAAAGTTAGTCTGAGCGATGGCGATAATATTACCAATTACCATGGAAGCCACCGCCAGTACGATGAGCATTTGCGACCATTCGACATGCAGGTCAGAGAGTCCATCTACCAGTAACCGGATTGCCATCGCAAATCCGGCTATTTTGGGAACCGTACCGATAAACAGGGTGACCGAGGTAGGCGCCCCCTGATAAACATCGGGCACCCACATGTGAAACGGAACGGCGCCGAGTTTGAACGAGAGACCCACCACGATAAAGGTCAATGCGAATGACAGCGCGATGGGGTTTTCACTCATTTCCTGCGACACGACATTGGCCAGCTGATTGATATCCAGGGTTCCTGTGATGCCGTAAAAAATCGAAATGCCATAAAGCAGCAAACCGGACGCCATCGCGCCCAGGACAAAATACTTCATTGCCGACTCTGATGCGATGACCGAGTCGCGCTTAAACGCTATCATCGCGTAAAGCGAGAGCGATAGTAATTCCAGGCCCAGATAAATCAGCAGGAAGCTATGCCCTGAAATCATGATCATCATGCCCAGAGTGGCGCAAAGCCCGAGTACGTAGTATTCGCCCTTGTAGATATCGTTGTCGATCAGGTAATCGCGCGAGTACATGAATACCAGGATCGAAATCCCGCAGGTCGCAATCTTCAGTGTGACCGCCATTTGATCGAGCACAAAAGAACCGCCGAAGCTGGATATACTGTCTGACGGGGCGACTGCAATAATCGCCATTATGGTTAAAACAAGCGTTGCGATAGTCAACAACAGGGTAAACCCGCGTTTCTCCTGCGGTAAAAACAGGTCGACTACCAGCACCAGACAGATCATCGCAAGCATGACTATTTCGGGTAATGCGGGTAGCAGGTTGGGGTGGATGAATTCTGTCATAGGATAGTTACAGTTTTGAATTCGTTATGTGGATTAACAGGTTTTCAATCGTCGGATGCATGACCTCGACCAACGGGTCGGGCCACAAACCCAGCAGCAGTACAGCGATCGCCAGTAGTGACAGAAACAGAAATTCGCGTTTATTGATATCGGTCAGGGCTTTCACATTGTCGTTTGCGATATCGCCAAATATCACGCGCTTGATCATCCAGAGGGTATAGGCCGCACCGAGGATCAGCGTTGTCGCAGCGAGAAATGCGATCCAGAAACTGGCCTTAAAGCTCGCCAGTATGACCATAAACTCGCCGACAAAGCCGGATGTACCCGGCAGACCGGCATTCGCCAGGGCAAAAAATACCATGAATGCCGCAAACACCGGCATGGTATTAACCACGCCACCATAATCTGCAATCATGCGGCTATGCATACGGTCATATACCACGCCAACGCAGAGGAACATCGCGGCTGAAATGAAGCCGTGTGAAATCATCTGCACCATACCGCCTTCCAGCGCCAGGGCTGCGCCTGTTGCCCCGCTATCGCCATCCATGATTCGAAATACGATAAAGAACCCGAGCGTGGCAAAACCCATATGCGCAATGGAGGAGTATGCGATCAGCTTTTTCATATCCTGCTGTACCAGTGCGACGAAGCCGATATACACCACGGCGGTCAACGACATGGTAATGATCAGCCAGTCGAGTTCGGCGCTTGCATCCGGTGTAATCGGCAGACTAAAGCGCAAAAAGCCATAGCCGCCCACCTTCAACATGATTGCGGCCAGTATGACCGAACCACCGGTGGGCGCCTCGACGTGCGCGTCCGGTAACCAGGTGTGTACCGGCCACATCGGCACCTTGACCGCAAATGCCACCAGGAAAGCCAGAAAAATCAGAATTTGTTCGGTCATCGACAGGGGCAATAAATGAAAGTCTAAAATCGCAAAACTGCCCGACTGGGTGTACATATAAATCAGCGAAACCAGCATTAACACCGAACCGATAAACGTATAAAGGAAAAATTTAATTGTCGCGTAGATCCGATTAGCGCCACCCCAAATACCGATCACCAGAAACATCGGAATCAACATCGCCTCGAAGAATATGTAAAACAATATGGAGTCGAGCGCCGCGAAGGTTCCAATCATAAAACCTTCCATGAACAGAAATGCCGCCATGTATTGCGCCACCCGGTACTGGATCACTTCCCAGGAAGAGATGACAACGATTACCGTGGTAAATGATGTCAGCAGGATCAAGGGCATCGAAATTCCGTCAATACCAACGAAATACTCGATGTTGAATTCAGGAATCCAACTATGCCGTTCAACAAACTGCATTAAATGCGTGTCGGTATTAAATTGCGCGTAGAGCGGCAGGGTCAGCAAGAATGTGGCGATAGCAACCACCAGCGTAATTTTTCTCGCACCTGCCGGCTGCCGGTCCCCGATAAACAGCACAAGGACGCCACCCAGGATAGGGGTCCAGATAACCAGGCTCAATAATGGCCAATCAGCATACATAAATTTTACAATTACCTATTATTATTTGGTGCATCTATTATTGTTGGCTCAGCCCAATACAGCCCAGCCGAGTAACAGGATTAACCCCGTTATCATCGCAAACGCATAATCATTCAAATAACCTGTTTGTATCTGGCGAATTTTTCCAGAAAACCAGCCCACCAGTCTGGCGCTGCCATTAACCATCAGTCCATCGATCATTAAGGCATCGCCTATGCGCCACAATACATGCCCTATGCCTCGTGCAGTCGCGGCAAAAACAATTTCATTAAAGCGGTCGAAATAGTATTTCTGGTCAAGCAGCTTATAAATAAAACCTGATTTTTCTTTCGCCATGGCCGCGAGTGAAGGTTTTTTCAAATAGATAAACCAGGCTGCCGCCACACCTGCGGCTGCCAGGTACACCGGCAGGCCGGCAAACCCGTGCGCAACAAAACTCGCCGGGCCGTGGAATATCTCAGCCACGGCAGCCATCGCGCCGTGTTCGTTAAAAATGATAATGGCGTCATCGAAATAACCACCAAACAGGACAGGCCCTATCGTGAGCCAGCCGATGATAACCGAGGGTATAGCGAGCAGGATCAGCGGAACCCACACTACCGGTGGCGTTTCATGCAGCTGTTCACGCATCTGTTGGTCCATACGTTCTTCCCCATGGAAAACCAGAAAAAACAACCGGAACGAATAAAATGCCGTGACAAAAACCCCCATTAACACCATCACGTAAGCGTATCCGGACCCCGGTATATCTGCATTTTGGGTAGCGACCAGGATCGCATCCTTGGAAAAATATCCGGATAAACCGGGAAATCCAATCAGTGCCAATGACCCCACCAGGAACACCCAATAGGTGATCGGCATGTATTTTTTAACCCCGCCCATCTTGCGGATATCCTGTTCGTGGTGCATCGCGATGATCACCGAACCAGCCGCAAGGAATAGCAGCGCTTTAAAAAATGCGTGCGTCATCAGATGAAATATTGCCGCCGAATAAGCCGACGCACCGAGCGCGACTGTCATATAACCAAGCTGCGACAGGGTCGAATAGGCGATCACGCGCTTGATGTCGTTTTGCACGATTCCGATAAGCCCCATAAAAAATGCCGTGGTCGCGCCGATCACCAAAATTACCGATAACGCGGTTTCCGATAACTCGAACAACGGCGACATACGCGCTACCATGAAAATACCGGCAGTCACCATCGTCGCCGCGTGAATCAGGGCAGAAATCGGTGTCGGGCCTTCCATCGAATCCGGGAGCCAGACATGCAGAGGCACCTGCGCCGACTTGGCCATCGCGCCAACGAATAGCAGGATGCAGGCTAGCGTGATCACCGACCAGTCGAAACCGGGAATGACCTGTATCGTGGCCGATTGCATTAGATCGGAGCGGTCGAATACTTCGTAATAGTCGAGCGAACCGGTATAAGTCAGCAATAATGCAATACCGAGTAAAAATCCAAAGTCACCGACCCGGTTGACCAGGAATGCTTTCAAATTGGCGTAAATCGCGGTTTCCCGCTTAAACCAGAAACCGATCAACAGGTAGGACACCAGGCCCACCGCTTCCCATCCGAA
>JADFMY010000052.1 GCA_022563685.1 Pseudomonadota bacterium
ATCGTCGTCGAGCGCAGCGTAATGATCGCGGAAATAGTTCACCAGGATATCGCGGTATCGATTGCGACAGTCGCTGCTACCGAGCGTATTAATCTGCAGGTCTATATTCCTGAGGCCCAGTACTTTCCAGAATCGTGCCGCGAGGAAAATCAACTCGGCTTCAATGTCGGCGCCAGCCATTCCAAATGTTTCTGCACCCAACTGGTAAAACTGGCGATACCGCCCTTTTTGTGGTCGTTCGTGACGGAACATTGGGCCGCAATACCAGAGACGCTGCTGTCGATCGTTAAACAGGCCGTGCTGAAGCCCTGCTCGCACCACACTGGCGGTATTTTCGGGGCGCAGGCTCAGGTTGTCTCCATTGCGATCGTCGAAGCTATACATTTCCTTTTCGACGATGTCGGTCACTTCTCCGATAGATCGTTTAAACAATACCGATTTTTCGACAATTGGAGTTCTAATCTGGCGATAGCCATAAGATTCCGCCAAAGCTCTATACCCATCCTCCAACTGGTTCCATACGGGCATGTCGACCGGCAGAATGTCATGCATTCCGCGAATTACCTGGATAAGATTTGCCACGGTTAACTTCCGATTCTTAGCCTGGCAGTATTATCGTCCCTGATGCGACCGGTCACGTCGACCAATTCATTGTTATAGGTCAATTCGATGCCATGACCATTGCCAAGAAATACGGCGAAGGGCGCCTTTCCTGTAATTTTAACTTCCTGCCCTGCTCGCAACAGGTCATACACTAGCTGATAACCACTAGAATCCTTAATATCGGCCCAGGAATCGGCATGTACGGATATAAAGAGTTGATCCGAGCCCGTCGGTGCCAAACGGGATATCAGTCCAGAGTCCTCAGTAACCGCAATATCAACGATTCGCTCCTGACGGATATCTTCGCTGACGAGTTGTTCGGAGCCAGAGCCGTCGGGGCTTGCTTCTGCCTTTAGCGCTGCTTCGTCGATCGGAGCGGAAGACCCCGGTCCGACGTCTATCGATTGAGCGTCGAATGTTTCAATCGTGGTGCTTGCGGTAGTCTCGGATACGACTTCGATCTCCTCCGGCAGGGTTTCTACGGCCACATCAGATTGGGTCATAGTATTGGTTTGCAGAGCATCGAGCGAAAACACATCAGCCCTGTTCTGATTCTTGTTCCACCACCAGATTCCGAGCAGGACCACCAGCACGAATATCACCAGGAAAGTGGTCCACTTGATGCGCGCATCGTCTGCGGTAATTTCAATGGCCATACTACTGGTGGTGTTAAGAATCGGATCATCAACCGAGAAGGCCTCGACGTACTGTGCGATCATTTCATCTTCATTTAGCGAAACAATCCTGGCATAGGCACGCAAATACCCCTTAACGAATATCGGCGCCGTAATAGCATCGAAATCATTTTTCTCGATCGAATGGATGATACAGGTACTCAGGTGCATTCGATTCGCTATGTCTTCGACTGATAATCCTCTATCGATTCTTGCGCTCTGCAACTGACTGCCGGGTCCCGTAGTTCCGGGTATGGGATCTAAATCCTGGCTGGTTTCTGAAAGATTCATGTTATTGCGTTTTTAACCAGGATTGATATTCGTCCGAGTCGGGAAAATTCGACTCTAAATTTTCTGCCAGTGCGTCGACATCGCTACTGCTATTCAATTCCAGTTCAGTTCTGATAGCAAGCCACAGGCTGGTTGCGGTCGGAGTGGCGACCCGATGAAATCGATCCAGATAAATCTTTGCCTCGGAGAATTTATTCTGCTCGAATACCAGTCTTCCCATCGCGATTAATGCTGTCGGGAAATTACTTCTCGCCGCAAGCGCTTTACGCAAGTAATCCATTGCTCTTTCATTTTGATCTATTTTGAGCAGGCACAGCCCTGCGTTAGTGTAGGCAAATTCGGGGGTTTTATACAGAGGATTTTTCAGCGCCCGTAAAAAATATTTCTCCGATTCAGCTACGCGATTGTTACGGCACAAGAATGTCCCATAGTTATTTGCCGCTTGCGAATCTTTCCGATCCAGCTTGGTGGCCTTTTTGTAATGGTATTCAGCCTTGTCTTTTTGTAGCAGGCGATCCTGCAACATGGCGTAAGCATTATGCGCCGCAGCTGACTTTGGATTTTGTCGTAAGGCCTTGAGTAATTTTTCACTCGCCACTTCGAGATTATTTTGTTGCATATATCCTATCCCCAGTTGCACATTAATCTTACTGGCTCTGACATTTTTGGACTCTCGTGGATCGACGGTTACGCAGCCGGCCAGGCTCAGTACCATAGCCAAAAGGAGCCAGTGACCAAGAGTCTGCCGGATTTGGAGAATTCTATCACGCATGAGAAACACCTCTAATTTGCTCCAGCTCAATTTTAATTTTTTGACTGCGTCGACTGCGATCCTTAAACTGACCCACCAACTGACCACAGGCGGCACCGATATCTTCGCCCCTGGCCCTTCGGGTTACCGTGATAATACCCTTGCTCGACACATATTCACGAAAACGATCTATGGTCGTTTTGTCTGAACACCGATAGATCGCATGCGGGTAAGGGTTGAACGGAATCAGGTTTAATTTGCACGGGATTCCACCAATCAATTTTGCCAACTCCTGTGCATGCGCCAGGCTATCGTTAATACCCTTAAGCATCACATACTCAAAGGTAATCTTGCGGCTTTTGTAACCATCGATATAAGCGCGACAGGCATCGAGTAATTCACTTATCGGATATTTTCGATTAATCGGTACCAATTGCTCGCGTAAGGCGTCGTTTGGCGCGTGCAATGACACCGCCAGGCTGACATCGGTTACCTGATTCATTTTTTTTATCGCCGGCACGACACCGGCAGTACTGATCGTTACCCGCCGTTTGCTCAATGCGTAGGCATAATCGTCACACATCATATCGACAGCGCCCATCACTGCGTCAAAATTCAACAGGGGTTCCCCCATGCCCATCATCACCACGTTGGTGATGCCCTGCTCTTGACCCTCGTTTAGCAGGCTGTGATGAACAAGATGCAATTGCGCGATGATTTCAGCCGTGCTCAGGTTGCGGTTAAAACCCTGTTTCCCGGTCGCGCAAAAACTGCAATTCAAGGTGCACCCGAGCTGCGAAGAAATACATAAAGTGGTGCGAGATTTCTCCGGTATTAACACACACTCGATCGCATTTTCAGTACCGTCTACGTTCAGCAACCATTTCCTGGTGCCATCTGCAGATTTCTGCATGGCGCCGATTCGGGGAAATTCGATACAGGCATTCAGACTTAAGGTTTCGCGTAAGGCTTTCGACATATCGGTCATATGCGCAAAATCGATCATGCCACGCTGATGTACCCACTGCATCAATTGCTTTGCGCGAAATGGCTTTTCGCCAATCTCACTGAAAAAAGATTCCAGACCGGCACGGTTCAGATTGAGCAGATTGATTTTCTGAGTATCGGACATTGGGTCTCGAGTCGAAAGGGTATTACGGTTTTTCAAACGGGTTCAGCGATTCCATGCTTTTATTACCAGTTTGCCACCGGATTTTAATATTAGCTTCGGCCTGCCTCGAAACAAAGTAACAATTCCGAGTAAACCTGAAAGTTAATCGATGAATTCTACGCACTATTGGCTATAAGTAGAAGCCATAGTAGGCAAAAATAGACCCCTACGGAGCAATTGATCGCCTTAAACACGCCAAATTGGTTGTTTGCCCCCTTCGCTTCTATATAATTCGGCATTTCGCGTAAGCTGCTGAACCCAATGCAATTTATAGAAACCCGTGGTAACGATGGTGTTCGTGCCGAGTCGGTCGGTTTTTCCGAGGCACTACTATCGCCGATCGCATCGTTTGGCGGAATCTATAGCCCTGACACCCTGCCTGAAATCGACCTCGAATTCCTTGAGAATCACCGCTTCGCATCATATAAATCGCTGGCCCTGGCGCTGCTCAATTTATGTGAGATCGAAATTGTTCCAACCACGCTGAAACAGGCGCTGGATTTATATGACCGTTTTGACGATGCCAGCAATCCGGTCCCACTGGTCAGGGCAGGTGACGATTTATTCGTCAGCGAGCTATATCACGGTCCGACACGCGCGTTTAAGGACATGGCACTACAACCTTTTGGCCTGTTGCTGTCGTCGCTGGCGAGACAATGCGACCGGCAATACCTGATCCTGGTGGCGACCAGCGGCGATACCGGTCCTGCCGCGCTAGAAACTTTTCGCAAGCGCGACAATATTCGCGTCGTCTGCCTGTATCCAGACGGTGGTACATCGGATGTACAACGTCTGCAAATGGTGACCGAAGACGCCGCTAATTTGAAAGTAATCGGGATCAGGGGAAATTTTGACGATGCCCAGTCCGCGCTAAAGGCGCTGTTGTCTTCGGCAGAATTTAATCGGCAACTGGATCATTTGAATATTTCCCTGTCGGCCGCCAACTCGGTGAATTTCGGTCGTATCATATTTCAGATTATTTACCATGTTCATGCGTACCTCGAACTGGTGCGTCAGCAGGCTATTGCGCTGGGTGACAAGGTTTACCTGAATATTCCCAGCGGGAATTTTGGCAACGCCCTCGGCGCCTACTATGCACGAAAAATGGGTTTGCCGGTAGAGCGCATTATCGTTTCATCAAACGCAAACAATGTACTCACCGAATGGATCGATACGGGCATTTACGATATATCCGACAAAGCCTTGATAGCCACGACCTCTCCCGCGATGGATATTCTCAAGTCGTCTAATGTGGAGCGAATACTGTTTGACTTGTTCGGCCAGCACCGCACTCGGGAACTGATGAAACAGCTTGACGAGAAGCGATGCTACCGGCTCGAAGCGGATGAACTGGCCCAGATACAGCAAATATTTACCGCAGATTTTTGCTCCGACGAGCAAGGCCGGGCCTATATCCGCAGCAGCTTCGATCAGGGCTACCTGATCGACCCGCATACCGCTACCTGTTTTAAATCATGGGATACCCTGGATCACGAACCTTTGGCCTGCATTGTCGCCTCTACGGCCGAGTGGACCAAGTTTTCGCAGGTAGTCAATCAGGCGATTACCGGTAAAACCGGCGAGGCTGACCTCGAAGCACTGGAATCGATTAGCAAGGCCGCCCATATCGAAATTCCAGAGACCATTCGGGCCTTATTTAGTAAGCCGGTCTGCCACAATACGGTGGTCGATAAAAGTGAGATTGAAGCGGAGATTCTGAATTTTCTTCGGGGCTAAATTAAGGCTCTTCCAGATTAACCCGATTTTTGTCTCATTGACGAGTCGAGCAGTTCCTCCAGCGGTTGAGGTTTACCCAGAGCATAACCCTGGCCATAGTTAACCCCGATGGTTTTCAGCTTAGCCCTGATTTCGTCATTCTCGACAAACTCGGCGATGGTCTGCATCCCCATCAGCTGGCCAATTTCGTTAATCGACCTGACCATCGCATAGTCGATCGGATCGTCGACGATACCTTTGACGAACATGCCATCGATTTTCAGGTAATCCACCGGCAGTCTCTTCAGGTATCCAAACGACGATAGGCCACTGCCGAAGTCATCCAGCGCGAAACGACAACCCACCTGCTGCAGGGTCGATATGAAGCTCGCAGCCGACTCCAGGTTCGAGACCGCAACGGTCTCGGTGATTTCAAAACAAATCTTGCCAGGCGATACCCTGTACTCGCTGAAGTTTCGCAGGATGGTTTCAAGAAATTCCTTGTTGGTGAGCGACGGGCCCGAAAGGTTAATCGAGACAAAATCGATTTGCTCGACAAAAGCCGGGGGTTCTGCCAGGAAGGCGCAGGCATGGTTAAGCACCCAGAGATCCAGTTTTTCGATTAAATTATAACGCTCCGCCGCCGGGAGAAACGCCCCCGGCGGGATGATTTTCCCCTGCTCGTCCAGCATTCTCAGCAGCAACTCATAATGTCGTTGTTTGCCGCCATCGAGCGCCACGATAGGCTGGGCATAGAGACAGAACCGGTCGTCTTCGAGCGCCTGGTCGATACGCCCGACCCACTGCATTTCTCCGTGGCGAGCGGCCAGCTCGGTATCTTCCGGGTGATAGGTGTGAATGCGGTTACGCCCCTGGTCCTTGGCGAGGTAACAGGCAGCATCGGCCTGCTTGAATAACTCGGTGAAATTGCCCGTGGCTTCGGTAATCGCCACCAGGCCGATGCTGGCGCCGATGCGAAATACCTCTCCTTCCCAGAAAAACTGGTAGTCCTTGATAGCCTGAAGGATGGCGTCGGCGACGCGCTGAGCCTGATCCAGCGAGCAGTGCTCCATCAACACGCCGAATTCATCGCCCCCGAGCCGCGCCAGGGTATCGCGCTTCCTGACGGTAGTCTGTAGCAGTTTCCCGAGCTGGCGTAACAGCTCGTCTCCCGCGGGATGGCCGCAGGTATCGTTAATGACCTTGAACCGGTCGAGATCCAGGAAACACATCGCATGGTCAGCCTGGTCATGCTGGATCGTGGCAAGCAGACGGTTGGCCCGTTGCTCGAACTCGCGGCGGTTGACCAGCCCGGTCAGGGCATCGTGGCTCGCCTGGTAGCTGAGCTGCTCGGTCAGTTCATACTCCTGGGTCACATCATCTTTAATAGCGATGAAATGAGTAATATTCCCGTCGGCATCCCGGACCCCGGAGATGGAGGAACGATCCCAGTAAAGGCTTCCATCTTTCTTGCGGTTATGCATCTCGCCCTTCCATTCCTTGCCCGACAGGATGGTTTTCCACAGATCGGCATAGAATGCTTTCGATTGCTTTCCTGAATTGAGCATGCGCGGTGTCTGGCCGATGGCTTCGTCACTGGTATAACCGGTTATCTCGGTAAACCTGGGGTTGACATACTCGATGATGCCTTTGAGGTCGGTAATGATCACTATGGCGGAACTGCATTCCACCGCGCGCCAGAGTTTTTTTAATTCCTCTTCCGCCAGCTTGCGTTCGGTAACGTCGACGATACTGACTGGTATATTCTGGTAGCCCTCGTCTGTTTCAGGAATCGGCATGGTAATAATGACATTCAATATATCTCCATCGAGAGTTTTCTGGGTGGTGTCGGAATAAAATACTTTTTCCTGTTTCCAGAAAGCGCAGAGTTGATCGATAAAGACATCGATTGTTTCAGGCCCGAACACCGTGTCGATGGAATCCAGCAACTGTTGTTCAGAACTGGCTTTGAATAGCTTCAGGGTAGCCCTGTTAACATGTTTTACCTTCACCATCTTCGCCATGTCCCACGCAAGCTGCTGATTTTCTCCGAGGTATTGGCGTAAATCGCTCACGCCATCCTGACGTAGTTGGCCTAACGCCTTTATGACTGCTGAGAAATCTTGATTCCAGATAGAAACCTCTGAATTCTCAAAGAGGCTCTTGTAACGATCCTCGCTATCGTGCAGCGCTTTATCGGTTTCCATGCGTTTTTCTATATCGAGCAGCAGCATGCCTAGTAATGCTGTCGCAGGGGTGAAGGTTATGATTAAAGGCAGGGAAACGTTGGACAACACTTTCTGAGCGATATCGGGTGGCAGGAATAAAAACAATACGACAGATACAAGATGGACGATGAAGCCAAAAACAAGATATTGGATAAACCCGGTTTTTACCCAGCCTTTGCGATGGCCGTGTCGATACGCCAGACCCAGGGCCAGGCAGGATACAATGACAGCCAGGCCAACAGGGGCACCACTGCCACCGACCCACAAGCGGTATCCTCCGGTGATGAAGGCCGCAATTCCTCCTGTAATCGGGCCTCCGAATAGCCCCGCTATCGAAATTACAACCGAACGCGCGTCAAAAATTACCCCGGGCAAAAAATGAATCGGCGCCAACATCCCAATGACGCAGATACTACCGAACAGCCCTCCCGATACGAGTTGCCCGGCCAGTTCATTGCTACGCCATTTACGACGAACGAAACCCTGCAAAAGAGATAGCGCAAGCAGGAGTGCTACGCCCTTGGCGAGTTCAACAAGCATTGGCGGATGTTATCACCTGTGAGAACTGGCAGAAATTAGGATTTCTGTGTCAAACGGCATGGAGGCATTAGAAGTAATAGATAAAATTTTTCTTTGGCATTTTGTCTCAAGGTATTGTACCTAATCTGGTGATAGTGAAGACCTGTGTTTTCCACACATCGGCCGTGGTTTATTTTTACCTCGTGCGTACACGTTTAGCCAACTATAGATTCGTTTTTCCGCTTCGGCGTGATACCGAGCAGATTCTCCCCGGGTCCGACAGGCTCCTAATAGCCACTGATCCTGGCGTGTAACTCGCTGGTATCCTGGTAGCGTTGCATTTGCTCTTCGGTGGCTTTGGTTTGATGACTGGCTTTCCATTCATCGTATGTCATGCCATAGACCACCTCCTGAGCAGCGGCATAATCGATATCAAGCCCGAGCTTTTTCGCCTCTGCAGAGTACCATTTCGACAGGCAGTTGCGGCAAAATCCGGCGAGATTCATCAGGTCGATATTCTGAACATCGGTGCGTTGTTGTAAGTGTTCAACCAGCCCGCGAAAAGCGGCGGCTTCAATTTGTGTTTGCTGTTCTTTTGTCATCCGTTGGTATTCCCTATAATGAGATCGAAATTTAAGCAGAGATTCCTCCACCAGTCCATTTAAAAAATGTCGCAAAATGCATCCCGAATAGAAACACAGGCACAGGAGACTTTTGACTGGTTCCAGACTTTAGCTAATCACCTGAGAGTTCATCGGCAACGTTTGATTTTGTCGCTTCAGGGAGAGCAGGCCTGGTGCGACCAGATGGTATCCATAGGCAAACCTCAGTATCAGGACTGGCTGGTGCTATCCGATCGACTAGACGACGAGGTCGCCCTTCCCTTTTCGAAGGCTGAGACCCTGCTGGGACAGGAAGCGTCGCTGGTCGTGGTCGATTTGTTTCAGGGCCTCAATCCCGATGTATTATGCATCGCCAGCGGACTGGTGAAATGCGGCGGCCTGCTCGTGCTCTTGTCAGTGCCGCCGGCGCAATGGTCGCTGATCGATGACCGTTATGGTGTCTGGCAAGATGACCGGGCGCCCGGCTCTCCTTTATTTATTGAGTATTTTTTTAATCAGCTATCGCAGACCCCGGTTGGCGCCGTGACCTTAAAGCAGGGTGAAAAACTGCCGCCACTGCCGAAATTACCGACTGCCGAAGGGGTAGCCATGGTTTCCGGTAAAACCGGCGAGCAAATTGAAATCCAGCGGCGTATCGATCTGTGGTTAGAAAATCAGCATCAGTCGATAGCCTTGATTACCGCGGATCGTGGTCGCGGAAAAAGCACCTGCCTCGGATTTATCGTGCAGGATCAATTTGCCGAGCGCCAAATGTCGGTGCTGGTCACCGCGCATTCGAGGCATTCGGCGGCGATCTTGCTGGCGCAGGCTGGCGAAGTCGAATTTCTCGCCCCGGACCGGCTGATCGCTAGCGCCCCGCCTGCCGATGTGCTGCTCATCGACGAGGCTGCGATGTTGCCCTATCCGATGCTGGAGAAACTGTGCAGGTCGTACCCCAGGGTCCTTATGGCAACCACTACCGGGGGCTACGAGGGTACCGGGCAGGGTTTTCTATTGCGATTTATCGCTCGTCTGCCACAGGATCAGGTATTGCGCCTGAACCTGGATACACCTGTTCGTTGGGCCGCCAATGACTGCCTGGAAAATTGGCTCAATTCCAACCTGTTACTCAAATTACCCCCCCAAATCGATCATCTTGACGATGTTCGAGGGGAATCCTGCCGATATCGAGTGCTCGGCGCCAGAGAAAGTAGCGAGGAGACTGGATTGCTGAGCGAAATCTATAGCCTGATGGTGTCTGCGCATTATCGAACCCGCCCCACGGATCTGCGTAGGTTGATGGAAAATCCGGATCTGTCGGTCGTGCTCGCCGAAGCGGCTGGCAAGATAATTGGGGTAGCCTTGCTGAATCGGGAGGGTGGGTTCGATCGGCCACTGTGCGAGCAGGTTTTTCTGGGTAAACGTCGTCCGATGGGTCATTTGCTCGCACAAATGCTTACCGCACAGGCCGGTGTCAGGCATTTTGCCAGCCACCGGGGTCTGCGCATCCAGCGTATCGCGGTTCTCTCGTCGAATCGTCGACGGGGTATCGGCCGGCGCCTGGTCGAAGCAGCGATCGAACATGCCAGCGAGCAGGGGTTCGATTATATCGGCGCGAGTTTCGCATTCGAGGCCGAAACATCCGCGTTCTGGCAACGTTGCGGGTTTTCTCTGGTACACATTGGGTTTGGGCGGGGTAAATCGAGCGGTAATCAGTCTGTAGCGGTGTTGAGGAGCCTGAATACCGGGCTCGACGACCAGCTTGCCGGGTTACAGTCAAGAATCCAGCAGCAACTACCGGTCTGGCTGAGCCAGTTCCTGCAGGCGATGGACAGCGCAAGCGTCGCGGCGCTGTTGCGTTACAGTCAGTATCGGACCTCGCTGAGTCAACTGGAGCGGGACGAAGTGGAAGCGTTTGCTCGAGGGCACAAGGGTTTCGAGCTCTGTTTTGCGAGTTTGCAGCGATTTGTCATGCAGGCGATTGCCCGCATGCCCGAGGAGACCCCGATACATCCGTGGTTGATCGAAAAAGCGGTGCAGAATAAAAAATGGGATCGACTGGAGCGGAAAACCGGCACGCTCGGGCGTAAACAAATACAGCAAAAATTGCGTGAATTGATAGCGGGGCTTGAAAAAGCTCGCGACGATGGGGGGTGAGCATGTATCAGTCATTGATAGAATTCTGGTTCTCAGACGAGGCGAGCGAGCGCTGGTTTAAATCCACCCCGGAATTTGACCGGCAACTGTTTGAGCGTTACAGCGAAACCTGGCGAGCGGCGAAACGGCGGGAACTCGATCACTGGTGCGATACTGCCACCGGTAGTCTGGCGATGGTGATACTGCTCGACCAGTTCCCGCTCAATATGTTTCGTGGCAGCGCAAAAAGCTTTGCCACCGAGGCGCAGTCGCGCGATGTAGCCAGCGCAGCGATTGAGCAGGGATTCGATCGAGAATTAACGGCAGTTCAGAAATCGTTTCTCTACATGCCTTTTATGCATAGCGAAAATCTGCATGATCAGGCTTTATCGCTCAGGCTATTCGATCAGGGCGGGCTGGAAGATAATTTACGCTTTGCCCGGCATCATTATGGCATCGTGGAACGCTTCGGGCGCTTTCCACACCGTAATAAAATATTGGGCCGCGAGAGTACCGATGCAGAAATCGAATACCTGAATTCGAAACAGGGATTTAAAGGTTGAGTCGGTTAAGCGTCATGTTTGCAGATATTCGGCATCGAATCGATCGTTATGTCTGGTCATACAACGCCTGCAACCCGGAGGAAACGAAATCCTCCTGGCGTCATTCTTTACAAATTATGGCCATGGCTGCTCGCGACCTGTATGGCGGCATGCTGACCTTGAGGTCTACTAGCCTGGTCTATACAACATTGTTGTCGATCATACCTGTTCTTGCCGTCAGCCTGGTGGTGCTGAGGGGCGTTGGTATGCACGAACAGATCGAACCAGGCTTGCTAAGATTACTCGCGCCCCTGGGGGAGCAAAGCCTGGTCATCAGCGCCCGAATCGTTGCATTCCTGAAAAACATGAACTATGGCCTACTGGGAATCCTGGGCGTCAGCTTGCTCATATATAACGTGTTTTCGCTGATCCTGAAGGTCGAATCCGCGTTTAATTACACCTGGCGGGTATCGACCAGCCGGCCGCTGCTGCAACGCTTTAGCAATTACCTGATGGTGTTACTGGTCGGTCCGGTACTGATATTTTCCGCTGTAGGTATCACGGCGTCACTGGGTAGTAACACGATCCTGGCTACACTCGAAGCACTACCCTACATTGGCGAGGTAATCAGAATGACTGGCAGGGGTTTGCCTTACCTGCTGGTCATAAGTGCGTTTTGCTTTATTTACCTGTTCGTACCGAATACCCGGGTAAGGTTTCGATCCGCCTTTTTCGGGGCCTTGACGGCCGGCTTCCTGTGGGAGAGTTCGAGTCTGTTGTTTGCTTCCCTTATCGGCGGGTCGACTCGCTACACCGCTATTTATTCGAGCTTGGCGATCATGCTGGTATTCATGATATGGTTGTACCTCAGTTGGTTGATTTTACTGATCGGCGCCAGTATCGCCTATCACCACCAGCATCCGCAGCAATTGCGACGGCAACAGGATAAACTGCCCTTCAGCACGCGCCAGCATGAACAACTGGCATTGCGGGTAATGATGAGCATAGCACGGGAGCACGACAGCCAATCCGAGATGAAACCAACGCTCGAAAATCTGGCGAGCGATCAGCAGGTACCGGTCGAAGTGCTCGACTTCGTATTAGGCGCGCTTGAAGCAGATGGGCTGATCCGCCGCTCTAGCGGTCAGCCTCTCTGTTACCTGCCCGCACGTTCGAGCAATTGCATACGCTTGATAGAGATTTTCCGTGGCTTGCGCAAGGTGGAGGATGGCCTCGATGATCCAGTATCGAGACTATTGCAGGAGATTGATTACGGTTATGAATCGGCTCTGGGAGAGCAGACACTGGCCGATTTTCTGACACAATATGATAAAGGGCACCGCGGTGAAGATAGTCTCATTTAATGTGAATAGCCTACGCCAGCGGCTACACCCACTGGCCAGGGTAATCGACAAACATGCGCCGGAATTTATCGGTTTGCAGGAAACCAAGGTGCAGGATCACGAGTTTCCACTCGCAGAGATTGAATCGCTCGGATACCGGGCGCTATACATGGGGCAAAAGACCCACTACGGCGTCGCTTTGTTGTCAAAAACCACCTGTAGCAAAAGCTTTTATGGTTTTCCGCATGATAATGAAGCCGCGCAAAAGCGCTTCATCGGCGGAGAATTCGAAGTCGATGGCCAGATCATCACTATTTTTAACGGCTATTTCCCGCAGGGGGAGAGCCGCGACCACCCAGTCAAGTTTCCAGCGAAGACCAGGTTTTATCGTGATCTGAATCTCTTTTTGCAAAACTACGATATGAAACAAACGCCCCTGGTCCTCCTGGGGGACTATAATATCGCGCCACAGGATATCGATATCGGTATCGGCGAAGATAATGCCAGGCGTTGGATTAGGACGGGTAAAACCAGTTTTTTACCCGAAGAAAGGGAATGGTTTGAAGCCCTGATCGGGCTTGGTCTGCATGATGGATTCCGGCTTTGTCATGCAAAGGAAGACACCGTATTTAGCTGGTTCGATTATCGGAGTAAGGGTTTTGACAGGGAGCCAAAGCGAGGTTTGCGTGTCGATCACCTCCTGGTATCGGAAAAATTACGACCCGCCGTGGTGGATGCTGGAGTCGATTACGATATTCGGGGAATGGATAAGCCCTCGGATCATGCACCAGCCTGGTTAAATCTGCACCTTGTGTGAATCAGATGAAAAATATTGAGTCAAACTTAAGCTTAAATAATCACAGAAATCAGGAGTTAAAATGTTGGGTAAACCGATGAAAATCCCGGATGCAAAAGAGGCATTGCCCGGCAGGGCCGAAACAATGCCGATTACCTCGGAACACTACCTGCATGGGAGGAGCAGGGTCGAGCCTTTTCCTCCACAAATGGAGCGGGTGATATTCGGTCTCGGGTGTTTTTGGGGCGCCGAGCGTCTATTCTGGGGAATCGAAGGTGTCTATACCACCGCTGTAGGTTATGCCGCCGGGCATACACCAAATCCTACCTACGAGGAAGTCTGTACCGGCATGACAGCGCACAACGAGGTCGTACTCGTGGTGTATGATCCGGCTCTGCTTAGCTTCCAGTCCTTATTGAGGGTTTTCTGGGAATCTCATGATCCAACGCAGGGAATGCGCCAGGGAAATGATCTGGGTACGCAATATCGCTCAGGGATCTACTATACCACCAGCGAACAGTCTGAAGCGGCGCATTCAAGCCTGAAAAACTATCAACAGCGGTTAAACGAGGCTGGCCGTTCGACTATCACTACCGAGATTTGCCCGGCGGGAGAGTTTTACTATGCCGAGGAGTATCATCAACAGTACCTGGAAAAAAATCCGTCGGGCTATTGTGGATTGGGTGGTACTGAGGTATTGTGTTCATGACTATTTTAATAAAGTCGTGTAAGTAGGTGAAAAATATAAAAAAATAGGAGTTTTTTATTGCCTGAATAACAATTATTTTAACGGTAGATTAAGCGTAATGGTAAAAATTAGTCGATCCCTGTGGTTGTCCTCGACTGTTTTATTTTTATTTATAATATCCGAAACACCTGCCCAAATTGCCATAGCCGATAACGATAACACCAGGGCTTCGAAATTTGTCGACTGTGCGCTGAGCATCGATGCTGAAAATCTGGTCGGGTTATTCCAGCCGATGCAAGATTTCGAACTGATCGATTCGCGCCTAAGCGAAGACTATCTACCTGTTATCGAATAGTGACGATGTTCTCCCGCCTTTACAGTTTCAAACTAATTATCATCCTGGCACTGACATGGTTAACCCTGCTGGTTTTTGGGCTGGCGTATTACAGCACTCAGATTTACCGTAACCTGGCGATCGATAATCAGTTAGAGGCGTTGCAGACTATCCTGGCAGTTAGAAGCCGGGATATCATTGAAGACCTGTACCAGGATCAGCAACATTTCGCCTTCAAACTGGGAACCGAAGAACCTTTTGTAACAGCGCTACAAAATCGGGATTCAAAGGCCATGAAGTCCTGGCTGCGCAGAAGCTTCGGAGGCCATGTTGTTGATTCTGGCCAACTCGATCTAAAATCTGTCGTTGTGCGGAACCTGGATGGTGAAATATTTGCCGAAGCTGGCGACAATCGCCAGCAACCCTATAGTGGCTGCCCTGTAGTCCTGGGTGGCATCGGTGAATCTGAACCGATCAATTTGAAGCCCAGGTACGCACTGTGTTCGTTTGCAGGTAATTTGTATAGCGAGGCATTGGTGCCGGTTGGAACACCCGATCCAAAGGGCTATCTGCATGTCATTGCTTATGCCTCGGGAGGATTGGAAAAGCTCGAACAGGAATTTGAAATGCCGTTGCGAATTACCGCGAGCGATGGGTCCGAGTTGTTTCGATCTGCTGGCTGGCCGGTAAGTCCTCAGAAAGGCTTTCTGTACCCTGAATATCGGCTGTACGGGGATGACGCATTTCTTGGCGCTAATATTACCGGTGCGTTTGATCAGCAGCCGTTTATAAGCCGTCTCGATCGTACCGAATATAACTTCCTGGTGTTGACCATCATGGCGACGCTCGCCGGCCTTGGTTTGGTGGTATTGCTATTGTACAGAGCGTTCGTGCCGATGAATAAGTTGAGAAATTCAGTTGGCGCTCTGCTCACCGGAAAATATGCTTTTATCAGCGAGGAAAGATTACCGAGTGAATTACGCGATGTAGTTCAGGCTTATAACGAGATGGTCGAAGGGCTCGAAAATGAAACCATTTCACGACGGCAGACAGAGGAAAAACTGCGTTCAGAAAAAGATTTTATCGCCACCACGCTGAACTCGATTACCAACCCGGTGATCGTTATCGATTCCAGGGACAAAATCAAACTGGTTAATCCAAGTGGTGAAAAACTATTTGGTGAAAAGGAAAAGCTACTGGTCAATACCTCGATTCATGAGCTTCTGGTCCTGTACTCCAATCGGCAAACGACACGCATTGTCGATATCAGCCAATTGCTGAGTCAGAAACAGACCCTGGATACCCTGTTTTTTTACGACGCCAACAGGGAAATTGTCGAACTCGAATTTTCAGCCTCACCGATGATCGATATGGAAGCCGAGGATGTGGGGTATGTCGTGATTCTGAAAGATGTATCTGAATATCGCCAATTGCGACGCAAACTAACTTATGAGGGCAGTCATGATCAATTAACCGGGTTTCATAACCGTGTTGCTTTTGAACACAAGTTCGACCGGTTGGTAGCCGAAGATCACGGTTTAAACCCGCAGCATATGTTTGCGTATCTTGACATTGATCAGTTCAAGGTGGTGAACGAAACTTGCGGTAACGCAGGTGGAGATTTACTACTGAAACAGGTTAGCTCAATCATTAAATCGCATGTTCGAAAATCCGACGTACTGGCTCGCTTAAGCGGCGACGAGTTTGGAATCATCATGCCATTTTTCGATATGGATCGCGCATTGCAGGCAATACAGAAAATAATTATCGATATTCAATACTCCGGTTTTGAATGGGATGAGAAGGAGTATCAGGTTACGGTGAGTGTCGGGGTAATGCCCTTCGGACAGGAGAGAGATGAATATGCCGAATATTACTCCAAGGTGACTACTGCCTGTTTCCTGGCGAAAAGAAACGGTGGAAATCAATACCATTACATCGATGAAAATGATGTCAAGGTAACGGCACAACAGGAGTCGATAGATTGGGTTGCCAGCATTATGAAAGGGTTCAGTGAGGATCGTTTTTGCCTTTATGTGCAACCAATCGCATCGATGGATTCGAAGGATAGTGACCTTGATTACGAGGTGCTGATACGCTATCGGAGCCCGGACGGCACGATTATCTCGCCCGACGAATTCCTGCCATCGGCCGAGCGCTATAACCTGATCGAGAGAATTGATTGCTGGGTGGTGTCGCACCTCATAGAGTGGCTTCAGGAAAACCAGGACAAGACAGGTAACACAATGTTTTCGATTAATCTGTCGGGACGCAGTATGGGTTCGCAAACATTTCACAAGTTTTTGCAGCAGAGCCTGGAGCAAACCGAAGTCGATAAGACCGCACTGTGTTTTGAGATTACCGAGACTGCAGTATCAGGTAATGTGCAGGAATCGATCAAGTTTATCAATTCGATCAGGCAGCTTGGCGCCAAATTCTCTATCGATGATTTTGGCACCGGCCAGTCTTCATTCAGTGATTTGAAACAGTTCCCGGTGGATTACCTTAAAATTGACGGCGATATCGTACGCCACATAAACGACGACGATACCAATTTTGTGTTTGTCCGATCCATGGCTGAGGTTGGTCATAGTCTGGGAATGAAAGTGATTGCCGAGCATGTCGAATCAGACACCCTGTTCGACAGGTTGCGCGAGGCAAACATTGATTACATTCAGGGTGATACCGTAGGTGAGCCGGTAGAAATTCAATCGCTGGTATCGCGGAAAAGCGATACGGCTTAATCAGGTGTCAATGATCCATTCAGGCTAGGACTCTTTAACCAGGGTGTTTAGCGCCTGCAGGGATTGTGCAAACCGGGTCAATGGCTCAATATTCTGAGCGATTAGCTGGCTGACGCGTGTCTTGTCACGTCCGGTTTGCTGCTTCGGGTTGTCGCTGATGACCTTGATACACTGCACCAGTTCGACACTGCTGAAGCGCGTAGCTGTAGCAAAAAAAGCGCTCGCCTCCAGGTCGAATAGATGCTTCTGTTGATACTCGCTACTGGCCTGATTGAGTGTCAGGCAATGGGCTGACTCCAGGGTCGTTTCGATCAGCGGGACCGGGTAAAAGCTATGATTCGAATCACACTCGGTAATCTTGTTGATCACTAAAGCGGTACCGATCGCGTAGTGCGCAGAACCAGCAGTACCGAGGTTGATCCATGCGAGTGAAGCTTGCTCCCGGTTGAGCGCCGCCACCCAGGCGCTCGCGGCAGCGACGGCGGTTTTTCCGATACCGCTGATAACGCACAGCATCTGATCGCCCTGATACAGGTCGAAGGGGTGATCGATACGCGATTTTTTCAGCCGGTAATAATCGATGACCGGCTTTGCCTCGCAGTGCAGGGCTGCTACCCAGACTAGCACAGTACCTGATCCGTTTGCCTATTGGCCCACCGTTGACTGATTTCCAGGATCGGCATGAACTCGGCAACGATTTCATCGTTGTGGTGTTTTTTTGCACCCTGTAACAGCACCTCGAGCTTGCTGATCAACATGCTTATCGCGGCACAAAGGTAGGGTTCGCTCAATTCTCCTTGTTGCAGCAGGCGGTAAATCGATCGGATACGAAATCGATCCATGCCCCAATATTGACGAGATAGCTGGTCATGGTGACCACCGTACTTGGTGATGAGCGGACGGTCGATATAGTACACCGGGTACTGATGACATATCCTTAACCACAGGTCGTAATCTTCACAGGCGGGAAGCGACTCGTCGAACAAACCAACCGACTGAAAAAGTGAACGTTGCACCACCGCAGCCGATGGCGAGATGACACACAGCGCCAAGCAGCGCTCGAATATCCAGCCACCGGACTTGAGGTGTTTTTTCATCGCATTGACCCTGGCACCGTTCCTGATCCAGATTTCATCGGAGTGAAACAGTCGGTATTCAGGATGTCGTTGCCGGGTCAGGCGAATCTCGGATATTTTATCAGGCAACCAGGTATCGTCCGAGTCCAGTAATGCTATCCACGGATGACTGGCTTGATCGATGCCCGAGTTCCTCGCTGCACTGACGCCTCGATTGGATTGCTGGATCAGCCTGATATCCGGGTAGTGCTGCGAAATATGACTCGCGGTACCGTCACTCGAACCATCGTCGACAACAATAATTTCGTCAACCGGGCTGTCCTGACTCAATACCGACTCGATTGCCCGAGTCAGAGTGTGTATTCGGTTGTAGCTTGGAATAATAACCGATATCTGCATCGATTCGGTTGTCGCTCAGTTTTTTTGAGGAATGATAGCTGGTCCAGGGAAACTGGTAACCACTGCTCCATCGGAATCGAGTATTCGATTTTTACCACTGTGATCAACTTCGTCTATGCGGATGATCGAATGATGTGGAATATAGGTATGCTTTATATCGCCAAACTCTCTCTTGAGCTTTTCTTCGGCTGGATCGATCAACAGTTTTGTATGTTCGCCAAAAATAATTTGCCCCACCTCGATAAACCCCGCCATGTGTGACTGGCTGACTTCGTGGGCATAGAGTTCATAAATTTGATTACTGTTATGAAACTGGATGCGAAAAGTAGATTTTTTCTTAACCATGTTGCTATTCATGCTTCCGTCATCAGGTGATCCAGACCCCCGTCCATGTGCATTTCGGTTAACTCGGCAAATCCGCCAATTAGCTCGCCTTCGATCACTATCTGGGGTACCGTACGAGCACCTTGTGTCGCCTCGCTAAATTCCTTCAACAGGGCATCGTCGGTGTCGATCCGTTTGTCGGTGAAGTCAATATTCCATTTGTCGAGCAAACTTTTCGCCTGGTCGCAAATGGAGCAGGTGCCTGTACTGTATACGTTTACCCTGGACATAAGTTAATCACCTAAAGAACCTCTGAATAATTCATCCAAGAATTCTCAGAGGACGACAAACGAAAAGTTTCATTTTCGTTTGTCTCACAAAATCAATGCCTTAGCGGCACTGATTTTGGCAGTACCTCCATGTACTGCCGGAAGGTCTGAATAAATCAGACCTTCC
>JADFMY010000053.1 GCA_022563685.1 Pseudomonadota bacterium
CCGGTGCACTGCCGGTATCCCAGATGCCGTAAAGCGCCTGCACGCTGGTGTCAATAATATCGGCGGCGGTATATAAACGACCGGTACCATATAATACTAAATGCCCGGATTGCGGATGGTTAGCGACATCTGGCGCCACGGTAATGGGCTGGGTGCCAACGCCATTGTACAATTTATAGGCGACCTTCCAGGCTGCCGGTGAGCTGCCGGTTAAATCAAATTTCCACATATCACCGTCGATATCGCCGGCGTAGGCAATATCGGCCATCCCATCGTTATCGGTATCCACCAGTGCAGGAGCCGCGAGTCCATTGGGTTTGCCTTTAGCACCGCTACCGGTCGAGATTTTAGTCACCACGCCTGTCTGTATATCGACCAGATAAAGCACTGCGATTCCATTGACGCTACTGACACCATTGCCGTTGATTGCGTACCACTTGCCATCGTTCAATTGGGTCACGGTCGTGGCGCCGAATATGTAACCCATATCATTATCGGTGACTCCATCGAGCTCCCATAAGACTTTCTTATCGTTTCCGCCGGAAAAATTTTCTGAACTAAGATCAGGATGGGTAACATCCAGGGCGAATAGCCCCTTGCCGCCCCCGCCGAGACTGCCTACCAATACTGAATGCCAGGCACTGCCAAAAAAAGCGTCCTGCACTGTCAAACCGCCATCGACGAAATAAGAATGCAAATAGGACCTGCCGGCCAGCTTCGACACATTCCCTATCACCATAGAGGGTATATAGGCCCAGACCTCATCGCCGGTTAAGGCATCAAAAGCATGCAACATACCGTCGTTAGCGCCGACGTAAACACGCGGAGCGCGATTGACATTGGCATTGACGAAGCTAACGTAGCTCGAATCAACGATATCGGCCTCGGGAGCACCGACATACTCAGGATTCGAATGAATAATATCGCCCAGAACGCTGAAACGTAACCGCAAGTTTCCTGTGGGGTATTCGTTAATGCGCTCGCCACGCACGAAATTGAGGATACTACTGAAGGTGGCGCCACTGTTATAGGCGGTCAAATCGACAGCCTGTTTTTGAGACGTGCTTAGGTTCGACCAACGAAATGCAACCTGGGATGATCCCGTATAGGTAAAGATTTGTCTGCCGGTATTCCAGTAACCGGCAGTCAGTTCATTGGTCGCGAACTGCACATGAGCAGACCAGTTGGTTGTAGTGGCGCCTGCTACAGGAGAGGGGCCGGTGAGGTCGATACTGGTAGTCAATGCACCGGTGCTGCTCACATCGTATTCGATCAGGTCTCCCTGCCAGGCAGCGTTCTCAAACCAGCCGCGATAAGCCTTGGAGCCATTGGCAAGGTTGACATTACTCAGTTCAATCGGACCTATATAACCCAGTGGCTGAAAGTCTGGCGTAAAGGATGCGGCCGCATAAACCTGGCTTAACAGTAGTGAGGCCGCTAATAATTTTAGCTTTAATAGAGTAAACTTTAGATTCATAATATTTTTCTCCTTAGCACCATTTCCATGCTCCGGAAACCTGGTTCGTTGACTTAAAGGTAATTGTTTTATAACCCAAAGATCAGGTTTCATCGCATAGTAATGGACAAATGGTTCGTATTTGGAGATAAATGGGGTCTGAGACAGAAAATCCTGAACGCATAACCATTGGGCCTCTGCCGACCCTGCAAGTGAGTTAAATCGGGATGGTGCCAGCGAAACCCGCTTCGACGTCATTCGGATTTATGGGTTGACTGCCTGATTCAATCGAGATGAGTAACATAACGATGATGAGTAAAAACCGATCGGTCAGGGACTCGATAAACGGTTAAAATTCGGTCATGAAAAACAGAAATATCTCACTGCGGGCTATCAAAAGCTATGTTCGCCGCAGCGGCCGATTGACCCCGGCGCAAAAGAAAGCCCTGGTAGATTACTGGCCGCTTTACGCTGTCGATTTTCAGCCATCACTGATTAACCTGGCGGCTATTACCAGTGGTTTCGAGGCATTAAAACTGGAAATCGGATTCGGTAGTGGCGAGGCCCTGATATCGATGGCGCAAAACGATCCGAAAAGCTTTTATCTGGGCATCGAAGTGCATGAAGCAGGTGTCGGCAGGTGTCTGAATAGCATTCATGACTGCGCATTAACCAATGTAAAGCTGATTAAACACGATGCGATCGAAGTCATGCAATATATGTTGCCGGCGCAATCTCTCGATCGGGTATTCCTGTTTTTCCCTGACCCCTGGCCCAAGAAAAGACACCATAAAAGAAGAATCGTCAATCGACAGTTTCGAGATTTGCTGTGCGGATTGCTTAAGCCAGGCGCCTGCCTGCATATGGCGACCGACTGGCAGGACTATGCCGAGTATATGGCAGCCGAAATGATTTCAGATGCGCGCTATAAAAATTTAGGGGATGAAAATGGTTATACAAAGCGGCCTGCTTACCGGCCGGTAACCCGGTTTGAAAATCGCGGATTGAAGTTGGGGCATGGGGTTTGGGACCTGGTTTTTCAAAAGTAATTATTGGCCGAATGAATTCGGCCCTACAATCGTCATTCCCGCAAAATTACCGTCATTCACGCGAAAGCGGGAATCTATTGAGGCTGAGAAGCAATGGTTTATGCAGGGTCCTGTCGAATTTGCCTGAGATATTTCCTGCCGGTGATATCGGCGCCAACCTTTTGTATTGCTCGATTCAATAGATAATGGCCATCATTATTATCATTACGATGAGGAATAAAACAGTCATTACGATGCCGGCTTTGATAAAGTCGGAAACCCGATAGCCGCCGGGGCCCATGATCAGGGCGTTCACCTGGTGCGTGGGAAGTAAAAAGGAGTTGGAGGTGGCAAGCGCGACGGTCAGGGCGAAAATGGCCGGGTCAGCATTGACGCCAATGGCTATGTTGACCGCGAGCGGAACCAGTAGCACCGTGGCGCCGACATTCGACATCACCAGGGTAAAGAATGTCGCCAGTAAGGCTATCGCCGACTGGATTACCCAGATAGGCATATGACCCACCACCTGCAGCGTTTGCTCCGCAATCCATTTTGCCGTGCCGCTGGTTTCGACCGCCAGACCCAGGGGAATCAGGCTCGCGAGCAGGAATACGGTGCTCCAGGATACGGCGTCATAGGCTTCTTCAATTTTCAACACCCCGGACAGCACCATGCCAATCGCGCCGGTTAGCAGTGCTACCGACAGACGCAGATCGGTAAATAAAACCAGGAACAAGGCGAGACTAAAAAAGAACCCGGCCCAGCCGACCTTGTTAGGGCGCGTTTCCTCCCGCGGATATTCGGTGGTGACGATGACGAAATTCCTGTCCTGTTCCAGATGTGCCAGTGCTTTCCAGGTCGTGTGTACCAGCAGGGTATCGCCGGTTTCGAATGGCGTATTGCGGATATTTTCGCCCTCAAACATGGTTTCACCACGGCGATGCAGCGCTACTAATGCAATCCCATATACCTTGCGCATCCACACATCGCGTGCACTCTTGCCCAGCAGCGACGAGCCGGGCGGGATAACGATTTCAGCAATCCCCACCTGACTCGAAGATAAGGCCTCGGAGAATGCGCGCAGGCCCTTTTGGATAACGAGTTCATAGGTGTCGACAAAACCCTTCAAATGCCTGGGGGAGCATAAAATACCGAGCGCGGAATTCTCGGTAATGTCGACGTCGCGCGACAGGTCTCCGCGGCTGGCACGCATGCCCGCACCGGCTGGTTTGATCGCAATAATACGAATCTTGTGCCTGGATTCTATGTCGTCGAGTACCTGGCCTACCAGTGGGCTGCCGGCTGGTACGTTGACTTCGAATAGCGAGTAGTCGACGCCGTAGATTTCTTCCAGGTATTTTGCGCTACCCGCTATCTTGGTTTTATGGTCAGTTGGTACGCTCGGCAATATGTACTTGCCAGCGACAACGAAATAAATAATACCGGTAGCCACCAGCGCCAGGCCAATCGGGGTGACCGAGAAAAGGCTCCAGGTTTGCATTTGCTGGTCGGCAGGAAGCGCCGTATTCGAGGTCAGCATCAAATCATTCAACAGGATCAGGGGCGAGGAACCCACCATGGTCACGGTACCCCCGAGGATCGCAGTGAAGCCCATCGGCATCAGTAAACGCGACATCGGCAATCCGGAGCGGGCCGATATACGGCTGACCACCGGCAGGAACAGAGCCGCGGCGCCAACATTTTGCATGAACGATGAAATAATTCCCACGGTGGCTGAAATGATCGGAATAATTCGCCTTTCAGTGTTGCCGCCGACTTTCAAAATAAAAACCGCTACTTTGCCCATGATGCCGGTCTTGTCGAGGCCGGCGCCAATAATCATCACCGCGATGATCGACATCACGGCATTACTGGAGAAACCATCGAACAGGTGCTGGGTCGAAACCAACCCCTGTTCGAGCCCCATCATCGGGGCTAACAAAGAGGTCAATCCGAGCAACACCATGATCGATATGGCCGCCTCGTCAATGCTAACAACTTCGAATGAAAACAGATAAATCGTCAAAATCAGTAAGGCGCTTACCCAGGCTATTTCGATGCTCGGTGCTACCAGGGACATTTCCCAGGCAGCAATGGCGAAAAAAAGCGCTGCCACCCATTTTATGTTTTGAGATTTAGTGAACCTGATCAAGCTCTGTATGCAGCCCCTCCAGGGCCGTTTTCTAATAGAGAAGCACAGTGATTAAAAATAAATAAATCCTGAGATCTAGCGGCAAAAGCTAGAAGCGGTATTAACCGCAGGTTCTCTAGTTTACACAGATTATGGATTTTCTGTATAGCTCGCTTGAGATAGACAGGTGCTATGCGAATCTACATCGTTAGCGATATAAGTTAAAAGTCGTTAATATCGATATATTGAGCTGGGCCGGTGATCCGGGCATTCATTTTGGAAACCATATGTCACAAAAACATCCCATTGTTGTCATTACAGGTTCATCCGGGGCTGGTACCTCGACAGTTCAAAAAGTGCTCGAAGCGATATTTTTTCGCCAGAAAATTAACTCTGTTGTGATCGAAGGCGACAGTTTTCATCGATACGATAGAAGCACGATGAAAAGCAAAATGGACCAGGCGACCAGCGCGGGTAAAAACTTTAGTCATTTCGGATCATCCGCTAACCAGTTTGAAGCAATGGAGCAGCTTTTCAAAACCTACGGCGAAACCGGGGGTGGGCAAAAGCGCTACTACCTGCACAATGACGAGGAAGCAGCGGAGCATAACCAACGTCTGGGGCTCGATTTGGAGGCAGGACATTTCACCCCATGGGAAGATATTCAGCCTGGAACCGACCTGATGTTTTACGAGGGCCTGCACGGCCTGGTAAAAACCGACAAGGTCGACCTGACCCAATATGTAGACCTGAAGGTCGGGGTGGTGCCAGTGGTCAACCTCGAGTGGATTCAGAAAATCCATCGCGATAATGCCGAGCGAGGTTACAGCGAGGATGTGATCGTTGACAATATCCTGCGCCGCATGCCCGATTACGTTAAATATATTACGCCACAGTTTTCCGAAACCGATATCAACTTTCAGCGCGTGGCGACTGTCGATACCTCGAACCCGTTTATTGCCCGCGAAATACCAACACTGGATGAAAGTTTCGTAGTGATTCGATTTCGCAATCCAGTGATTCGCAATACCGATTTTTCTAACCTGCTGTCTATGATCGAGGGTTCTTTTATGTCTCGCCGCAATACCATTGTGGTGCCCGGTGGCAAAATGGGATTGGCGATGGAAATTATATTTACCCCGATCATTGCCGATATGATTGCGAGGCGTAAAGATGCCGCTGATCGATAGTCATTGCCACCTTGACGATGACCGATTCGACCAGGACAGGGACCAGATTGTCGAACGTGCGCGGGCTCTCGGTATCGACAGGATTGTGATCCCTTCGACTACCGCCAAGCGCTGGCCCAAGGTAAAACAGGTGGCGGAATCCTACCCTGGTATGTACCCCGCGTATGGCCTGCATCCGATGTTTATCGAGCAACACCAGCGCGCGCATCTGCGCGAGCTTGACGCGTGGCTGGATCGTGAAAAGCCCCTCGCCGTGGGAGAATGCGGGCTGGATTTTTTTCATTCAAGAGTCGATGAACAGTGGCAGATACAATTGTTTTGTGAGCAATTGCAGTTGGCGAAAAATTATCGCCTGCCGGTGATTGTGCACGTACGCAAGGCCACGGATCAGGTGATCGGGCTGTTGAAAAAAAATGCACCGCTATCCGGGGTGATCCACAGTTTTTCTGGCAGCCTGCAGCAGGCGCTACAGTTAATCGACCTCGGCTTCAAGCTTGGCATCGCAGCCACGGTTGGATTCGAACGGGCAAAAAAACTACGCACGGTGGTGGCAAAGGTACCGGATCATGGTTTGTTACTCGAATCGGATGCGCCGGACCAACCCGGTGTCTATCACCGTGGGGAACTCAACGAGCCGGCCTATATCGTCGAACACCTGGAAACGATCGCGGTATTGCGCGAGACTTCAGAGTCCGAGTTAGTCGAATTATTACAGCGTAATAGTGACGAGCTGTTTAATTTCGAAAAGATCAATCGACCCCATTGATTTGAAATTTTTCCTTGATCAGGATACCGATCTTTTCACTATTGACGAAATTTTGTTCGACAAAGCTGATTTCGCTGTCGCGACTGAACCTGACCACGCTGCAAGCGCGTGTGCCATAATCGGGCGAACGAATAAACCGGCTCGATAACAGGCGTTCTATATCCAGCGATACCCCGGTTTTGGGTAGGGCGTTGTCGTTGGCCGGCGCGTCATCGGTTAATATCTGCATTAGAATATCATCGTCGATTCCCTGTTGCAGCGCATCTGCCAGAGCCTGCTTGCCATTCTCGAGCTTGGGCCAGTGCTCGTCAAACATTCCATTGCTAATGCCGTAAATACCGGGCGGGATGCAGCGTATTGCCGGATGCCGGTTCGAATAAAAATACAACCCCGAGCTATCGCCAACGAGTAGATTGAAACCAGCGTAGTCATCAGCACTTGATTCGATGCTTTTTAAAAAGGTCTCGGCTGGTTCGCGACTGGATAAAAAATCGCGCGTCAATTTTCCGCGAGATAATCTGGCCGGGCCAAAACTACCGGGCTCGCGCACATTGGTCACCGCCGCAAAGCGTCCGTTTTTGTTAACACCCATCCAGGTTCCCCGGGCCGTTAAATCACGCCCTGCGAAAATACCCGGTGTGTCCGGCCACCAGTGCGCCGTTTGAGTCGGGCGGGCGTAATACTCATCGCGATTGGCAATCACCACCAATGGGTAAGCATCGTTTTGTTGTAGCGAAAATAGAATCAGGCACATGAGAGATCACGACGCTACCGCATCAAGCCCCGGCAGCGGTTCATGTTTTATCGCTGCCTCGAAAGAAGTCAAACGCTTGTAGACCGACAGCAATTCAACGATGGTCGTCCAGGAATTAACCAGGTATTGAAACGAATTGCTGACCTGAGTGAACGCGGTCAAAATTTGTTGCAATATGCCAAAGGTAATTGCACCCGCTGCAATGGTTGGAATTAAAAGAATATATACGAATATGTTGTCGGCCTGCAAATACAGCATGCGCGCAATATTAAAATACATATAGTTAAAATATAAGCGAAAGTAGTTTTTGCGCACATCCGCAAACAACTCCTTAAGCGTAAGAGGCTGTGCACGGGAAGCATCGTCCTCACCATAGACCAGCTCTTTGCGAAAAGCCGCTTCGACACGCTGATTTTTAAATTCCAGCCCCGGTAATTTGATGCCTACAATCGCTAACAACCCGGTGCCAAAAATCGACCATACCAGTGAGGCAACAAACAGGGGATGCGCAATTTCCCCAACAATGGGCAGCTCCTTAACATACTCTGAAAGCGCCCATAGCACGGGCAGAAATGCGAATAGAGTCATCACCGCATCGACAATCGAAACGCCCAGGCTTTCCATTATCCCTGCAAACCGCATGGTGTCTTCCTGTATGCGCTGCGATGCGCCTTCGATGTGTCGAACCTGTTTCCATTGCGCGGTGTAGTATTCATTCATCGCCGTGCGCCAGCGGAAAACAAAGTGGCTGACGAAAAATCGGGTGACTACAAATACGAAAATGGCAAGAAATGCGATCTCTGAAAAAATAATGATGAGGTCGAACAATTCACTGGAAATCGACGAAATGGTTTCCTCTGATGCTACAAAATTTGTATTTTCAGATGCCTGTGACCCCGATTTTTGCAATGCCTCCTGAACCAGATCAAAAAAAGGTCGGCGCCAGTTATTGATGGCAACGGATACCTGCACGGAAAAGTAGGTGGAAAACAGAATAAACGCCGCGCCGACTATTGACCACCATCGCCATGGGTGTTTTGAAACCTTGAACCAGAATGCCGCGAACAAGATTGTGCAAACAAAGTAGTAGTAATAAAACAGCAAAAAAGAGTCTGTTACAAAATGTCCCAAACCGATAACAGGTGCCGATGATTTAAGGTCGAAGCCAAAAAACGCACCGATTTGTTCGTTGAACCCATACCAGATAAAGCTGCAAATGGCTGAATAAACCACGACAGAAATGAAGAATAACCTGGGATTGGGAAAGAAAGATTTAAACATGATTTACAGCTCTTTATTTATTGTGTGAGGCTTTAGGGTGTCGAGAGTTTTTGTAGACACCGCAGACTACTATTGATTCAACCGGGGAGATAAGTAAGGCTTGACCAGTGCGTGCATCATCTCGATGTGCTCGTCGTCGTCATTGAGCGCGGGAATGTAGTGGAATTGCTCGCCACCTTGCCGCATGAACAATGCGCGATACTCGATTTGAATTTCATCGAGTGTTTCCAGGCAATCGGCTGCAAAACCGGGGCAGATGATATCCACCGCTATGACACCTTTGTTGGCCAGTTGCGCGAGTACTTCCGAGGTATAGGGTTTTAGCCAAACTTGCTTGCCAAAACGTGACTGGAAGCTGCACGACCAGTTCGATGTGTCGAGCTTAAGCCTGTGTGCGAGCAAGTTTGCGGTTTGCAGGCATTGCCGGTGGTATGGGTCGCCGCGATCGATATTGACCTGCGGCAATCCATGAAAGGACATCAGTAAATAATTTCGGGCGCCTGATTTTTCCCAGTGACCACGAACCGATTGAGCGAGCGCCTCGATATAAGCCGGGTGCTCGTGATAGTTATCGATAAAATGCACCGAAGGCAGGTCGCGTCTGGGTGCCAGTGTCCGGGCCAGGTGATGATAAGTGGTGGCGGTCGTGGTTGCCGAGTTTTGCGGGTAAAGCGGTAACACCACGAGGTTGTTCACATCGGAGGCCAGCAGCTCGCCGACCACTGTGTCGAAGGCAGGATTACCGTAACGCATCGCCAGTGCAACCTGTACTTCGTCTCCGAGTTTTTGTTGTAGCGCCGATTGCTGCTTCTTAGAATAGGTCATTAACGGTGAACCCTCATCGGTCCAGATGCGCTGGTAAGCCCGCAGGGATTTTGGGCTGCGAAATGGCAGGATAATAAGATTGAGTATCAACCACCAGGGTATACGGGGAATTTCGACCACCCTCGGGTCTGAAAGAAATTGTTTTAAAAATCGTTTTACCGACGCCTTGCTAAGGGTATCGGGGGTGCCGAGATTGGTCAGTAAAACTGCTGTTTTGGCAGGCATAAAAAGGCTGTTACGCGAAAAGCGGCCAGTGTAATCGTCTACCTCGGCAATGTCACTGATGAGTGTCTGGTGGCAATGGACAGGCAATATTCGGCGAAATTTAAAATAACAATTTTTAACAACCTTATAATAGAAAATAATTATCGAAAATCGATTAAAAATGGCTTGACAGAAAAAGATATGCACACGGAATAGTGGTTTGAAACTATTCGAAGCGATGACTATTGACAGGCGTGATAAATTTTACGTTGAATTGGTAAGCTATTGTATTTAAAAGGAAAATTTAAATCGATGGAATATTGAGCAATTTAATCGAAAACCAGGTTTGATGCGGCTCTCGGCATTTTTTTCGCATTTCATGCACAGACTTATCCACAGGAATTGTGGATAACCGATTTTATCCAGATTTCTTAATAAGTTAGCTCTCGTATACTAGAATTTTCTTTAACAATTTCGAGTATCTGACTCTCCCGGCATAGTGCATTTCGGCCCCGAATTTATTCAATTCCCGTGCCAGTTTTACTGTGGAGACCCGACAGATAAAGTATCATGGTCCTTTCTTCCCGAGATATCGCGTTGCCGGAAAAATCGCCTGTGGGTTTTGCCTCGTTTGCTATTGCCATTCCATTGTATCGGGTGTTTGATTACGACCTGGCTGTGAACGCTCCGGTGCAGGCGGGTTTGCGCTATCGCCTGCCTTTTGGTCAGGGCAGCAAGACGGGAATTTTGTTGTCCACCCAGGATGCTACCGATATTTCCCCGGAGCGAATCAAGACCGCGACCGAGTGCCTGGACGATGCGCCGGTGTTGTCGGAACACATGATAGCGCTGGCGCGCTGGCTGGCTGAATATTACCTTCAGCCGCCGGGAGAGGTTTTGTTCCAGTGCTTACCCGGATACCTGCGCAACGCGAAACGGATTAAGCCCACGCAAGTCAAGTACTGGTACGCCTTGCCTGTAGCAGCCGATTTACGCGCGCGCCTGCGTAAACGCTCCCCGCGCCAGTACGAATTGCTGGTGGCAATCGAACAGGCACCCGATGGTCTTAATGCGGCTCAGTTAAAGGCGATCAATGCTGGCTGGCATAGTCCCGTGCGCGCGCTGGAAACCAGGCAGGCGATCAAATGGGGCAGGTCGAAACCCGCAGTTACGAGCCCGGTGCGACAGCCAGCGCCCGTATTAAGCCAGGAGCAATCGCAGGTATATACCGAACTCAATAGCAGGCTAGGCCGCTTTTCGGTGCATTTGCTCGACGGCGTTACCGGCAGCGGCAAGACCGAAGTTTATTTTCGCCTGATCCAGAATCAACTCGAGCAGCAACGGCAGGTCATTTACCTGGTGCCAGAGATTGGCCTTACCACGCAGTTGATCGAACGCGTGAAGCAGCGCTTTGGAGAGCAGTTCGTCAGCTCGCATTCTGGCCTGACCGACTGGCAGCGCTTTCAGGCCTGGGACCGGTTTCGGCGAGGTGAGGCCAATATCATGCTCGGCACGCGATCCTGCCTGTTTTCACAATGCGATCGGCTGGGCCTGATCGTCATCGACGAAGAACACGACAGTTCCTACAGGCAGGAAGACGGAATTCGCTATCACGCCAGAGACGTGGCGATCAAACGTGCGCAAATGCTCGATATTCCGATTGTGCTCGGGTCCGCAACACCGTCGCTGGAAAGCCTGAACAATTGCCAGCGCGAGCACTATTATCTTTACCGCCTGTTGCACAGGCCAACGGCCTATGCACCGCCCCGGCTTCGGTTGATCGACACGCGCCAGGTCAAGCTGGTGTCTGGCTGTTCGCCAGTGGTGCTCGAGAGAATCGGCCGGCATTTGTCGCAAGGAGGTCAGGTGCTGGTGTATCTGAACCGCCGCGGCTACGCACCGGTGGTGATGTGTCACGAATGCGGCTGGCAGGCTAACTGCCGGCAATGCGATTCGAGACTGACCCTGCACCAGTCGGTCAGTCAAATGCTATGCCATCACTGTGGATATGCGCAGGGGTTGCCAGCGGTTTGTCCCGAATGCGGCCAGGGTGATATCAAACACTACGGGATAGGCACCGAGCAACTGGAACAGGGTTTGAAGCAGCGGTTTTCACAATTTCCGGTGATCAGGATCGACCGCGATTCGGTCACCTCGCGCGATGAATTTGCGCAACGAATCGGAAAGTTGCAAAAGGGCGAACCCTGCCTGCTAATCGGAACGCAGATGATCGCCAAGGGACATGATTATCCGGGTATCACGCTGAGTGTGATTCTCGACGCCGATCAGGCTCTGTTTAGTGCCTCCTACCGTGCCAGCGAGCGCCTGGTGCAAACCGCATTCCAGGTTGGCGGTCGCTCCGGCCGAGGTGATCGTGAAGGAGAGGCATTGATACAGACTCGGTTTCCCGAACACCCGCTGATGCAGGCGCTGGTAAACAGTCACTATCGCGATATTGCCGACTCAATCCTGCAGGAGCGCAAAATGCTGGGCTTCCCGCCTTACTCGCGCGTGGTCATTTTTCGTGCCGATGCGCTGAGCCTGGATCAGGCGATGGCCCGACTCGAGCAAATCGGGCAGTATCTGCAGGCGAGCGTGCAAAAGCGTGGCGTGAAGTGCATCGGCCCGATTCCAGCGCTGATGACGCGACGTATCGGACGTTACCGGGCGCAGCTTTGCCTGATGAGCAATAATATCCAGCAATTACGCGGGGTTCTGCGCGAGGCGATGCCAGCGATTAAAAAAATCCCCAGCACGCATTCGGTGAAATGGGTGATCGATGTCGATGCATTTGATCTTTAACTCGCGTATTTCCCCTGAGCTTCGTTCCCTCCATGCAATATGCGGGCTAGGCTCTTTTGTCTGTGGCGGCATCCATGTAGAATCGCGCATTATTTTTTTCTGGCCGGAAGGTCACGGGGTTAATAATTCTTGAAGCAGGTCATACACGATTTGATCGAGCAGGTATTGCTGAATTTACAGCAATCAGGGCAGTTACCAGCCGATCTGAAACTCGCCATCCAGGTAACCCCGAGCAAAGAACCCAGCCAGGGCGATTTTGCCAGTAACATTGCCCTGATGCTTGCAAAACTGGCGGATAAACCGGCGCGAGAACTTGCGAACCTGATCGTGGCGAAATTATCCGGTCATGATGCGATCGATAAAGTCGAAGTCGCAGGCCCCGGATTTATCAACTTCTTTGTCACCAGTGGCACTAGTCATTCGGTCGTGCACCAGATATTGCAACAGGGCGAAGACTACGGGCGAAGCGATCTTGGTAAAGGCGACAGGATTCAGGTGGAATTTGTTTCCGCCAATCCTACCGGGCCGTTGCACGTCGGCCATGGACGCGGTGCAGCCTACGGCGCGACCCTGGCCAACCTGTTGGCCTACGTTGGCTTCGACGTACAAAGAGAATATTACGTCAACGACGCGGGTCGCCAGATGGACATACTCGCTACCTCGACCTGGCTTCGTTATCTTGAACTTTGCGGGGTCGAAATCCCGTTCCCGAGCAATGGCTATCAGGGCGATTACGTTTGGGATATCGCCGCCACAATACATCGTGAAAACGGAGAGCGATTTCAGCGCAGTAACGATCAGGTGATGGATAAAGTATTTGCCGATGCACCCGAAGGAGATAAGGAAAAACACATCGACGATTTGATTGCGAACGCGAAAACCCTGCTCGGCGAGGCGGACTATCGCATCGTATTCGATCTTGTACTCAATACCCTGGTCGACGTTATTCGCAGCGATCTGCATGCATTCGGGGTTGACTTCGACGAATGGTTTTCCGAGCGCTCGCTCGCCGATGCAGGGCAGGTCGAATCCGCAATTCAACGACTCACCGATAATGGCCACATGTATCAGAAAGATGGCGCCTGGTGGTTTCGTTCCACCGACTTTGGTGACGAAAAGGATCGTGTGGTAAAGCGTGACAATGGTCAGACTACCTATTTCGCTTCAGATATTGCCTACCACATGAACAAGTTTGAGCGAGGTTTCGACCGGGTGATCAATATCTGGGGTGCCGACCATCACGGTTATATTACCCGTGTCAAGGCTTCCCTCAGCGCGCTCGGATATGATGCCGACAGGCTTGAAATACAGCTCGTTCAATTCGCCAACCTGTACGAGAATGGCGCCAGGATTTCGATGTCAACGCGTTCTGGAGAATTCGTCACACTGCGACAGTTGCGTGAAGACGTAGGCCTGGATGCGGCGCGATTTTTTTATGTGATGCGTAAGGCCGATCAGCATATGGATTTCGATCTCGACCTGGCGCGTGAACAGTCGAGTGACAATCCGGTTTACTACCTGCAGTATGCCCACGCAAGAATTTGTAGCGTGAAACGTCAGTGCGACCAAAAGGGATTGAGTCTTTCTTTGCAGGAGGCTAATTTGAATCGGCTCGAGAACTCGCACGAACAGCAGTTAATCAAACAATTAAGCCTGTACCCGGAGCGGGTACAAGACGCAGCAATGCGCCGAGAGCCGCATATCGTGGTGAATTACCTGCGCGATCTGGCTAATCAGTTCCACTCGTGGTACAACGCGCATCAGTTTATCGTCGACGACGTGGAGTTGCGCGACGCCCGCATCGCTTTGGCCAGTGCGATTCGCCAGGTTTTGCAAAATGGACTCAATTTAATGGGTGTTTCGGCACCGGAAAAAATGTGATGCCTGAAAAGCAATCGACATCTCCCTGGATCTGGATTTCCTTATTTATGATGCTGGGCGTGTTTGCGGTGTTTATTGTTTTTCTGGACCAGAAAATTGTGCGCAACGGAGAACCTGGCGCGCAATCGGAAACCAGTACCGAGAACACGACTAAGCCCAGATTCGATTTCTATTCGGTGCTGCCGGATCGTATCCTCGATATTCCGATTTCAGCACAGGAACGCGAAGCAATCGAAAACCCTACGATCAACAAGATTGCGGGTAAAAAGGTACTATTGCAGGTTGGATCATTTCAAGGCGCGAGTGAAGCGGACAGCCTCAAGGCCCAGCTCGCGTTTCTTGGCCTCGAAGCCAGGGTGGAATCCGCTATCGTCAACGATGATACCTGGCACCGTGTGATACTGGGGCCGTTTTCGGAAAACAGTGAATTTTCCCGCATCAAGAACCTGTTAATCGAAAATAAGATCGACTATATGCAACGCAGCGCAAATCGGTAAGCCCGCGTGATTCTACCGATATAGGTCAGTCAGGAACCATTCTGGTATTGTCTTTCGAGTTTGATTCAAAACTGCCTCGTGAGCAGAAAAATCGGCACAATGCCCTTCTACCAGTCGCCAGAAATTTGCCGAGTGATTCAGGTACCGTCTGTGGCAGAGTTCGTGGATCATCAAATACTCGACGGTATCCCCTGGAACAAACAACAACTGATCGTTCAGGCTGATAGTGCCGCTCGAAGAGCAACTGCCCCAGCGCGTTTTCTGGCTACGAATGGAGATTTTTTTGTAATCAAGGCCAGTTTGCAGCGCGAGCCGCGCTAACATCGAGGGTAAGCGTCTCCAGGCTTCGCGCCTGACCCAACGCCGTAGCAGCCTGATGTTATCCTCATAAGATCCCTTTTCGATCGACAATTGCCCCGGAATATTGACGCCGCGACTATCGAATTTTGCAGTGTAGATAAGGTCGGTGCGACTGGTGTCGATGGCGAAATATACCTCGCGGGGTAAATCGGGTTGCGGATTAAGTAATTGCCTTTTTTGCAATTGTCGCGTAATCCAGTCCTGATGCTGCCGAATTAATCCCGCCACCGCATGTTTTGGAAATCGCCCTGGGATCACGACTTCGAGCACACCGTAGGGCTTGATCACCAGTTTTGCGTATTTCGCCCGATGCGACACGCGCAGCGAATAATCAAATAACTTTTCGGGAATATTATTATTGCGAGCCGGCATATTTACATCGCCATTCCAGTCTAAAACAGAATATCCGGTGCGCGATTTTATAACCCACACACCTCAGATCTCTGCGCATTGAATGTCATCGGAAATGGCCTATAGTAACGGTATTTATTTTATCTGAATACCCCGGCTATAAAGATGCCAGCTTAGGGGTGACTGACAGAGCAGGTTGCGAACAATTGCTGTTACTTAGTTCCATTGACTAAAATGTATCCTTAGCTACAATTTTTTAAGAGAGTATCCTTACGACACCCGGTCAGGGACTAGATGTGAGCTTCGATTACGACGCCATTACCGTAAAAAAACATTCCCACCAAACCCAGTGGGCTGCCTACAGCGATCTGTTTATGGTGCTCGCGTTTGTTTTTCTGCTGATGTACATGGTTTCCAGCCTTCGCACCGGAATGATTTCCGTGACGACGCACGCCCAGATTGAAGAAGTCAAACAGGAGCTGCAGTTGTACGAATCGATAAAAAATCAATATCTGGAACAGGAGGCAGGTGAGCGCGAGAAAAGAATTTATAATGAAATATTGGAGCAAATTTCTCTTTTGGAAACGGAGGCCAACGAAAATAAAAAACGCCTGGCGCTAGAATCCGACCAACAAAGATTACGCGAAACATCATTAAACAAATATCAACAATTGATTGTGGAGATGATCAATGCCAACACGATTGCCAAGGCCGAGGCATCCAGGAGATTTATCTCTGAAAAACAGCAAAAAATATTACTCGAAAAAGAAATAGAACAACAAAGCAGTGAGCTGGCCACATTAGAAGATGAGCTCAATATGGAAACGGCCGAAAAAGCCGCTCTGGAAAGTACGCTTGCGCAAGAGACAGCAACTCTGGAATCTAAGCTTCAGGTGTTGACCCGTAAACGTGAAGAAAGCGAGATTCAACTGGCCTCACTGGAGCAGAAGCTGGAAATGGAGGCGGTCGAGAAGGCAGAACTGGAGAGCACCCTGACTGCGGAAGCAAAATCGCTGGAGATCAAAATTCAGGAGTTAGTCAGTAAACGCGAGGAAAGCCAGACCCAGCTCACCTCGCTGGAACAGGCATTAAAGAGAGAGGCAGCAGAAAAGGCAGCGCTGGAGAGCACACTCGAGCAGGAAACAACTACTCTGGAAGGCAAGATTCAGGAGTTGGCGGCTAAACGAGCAGAAAGCCAGGCCCGGTTTGCTACCCTTGAGCAGCAGCTAAAAATCGAAGCGGCCGAAAAAGCCGCTCTGGAAAGTATGCTGGTCCAGGAAACAAAAACTCTGGAAGGCAAGATTCATGAGTTAACCAGTAAACGCGAGGAAAGCCAGAATCAACTGGCCTCAATGGAAGAGCAATTAAAGGCAGGGGAAGCCGAAAAAGTAGCGCTACGAAAAGCCCTCCAGGAAGAAACCAGAAACCTGGAAGGAATCATTCAGGAGTTGACCGGCAAACAGGATGAAAGCGAAAACCTGTTGGTTTCACTGGAACAAAGGCTAAGAATGGAGGCGGCCGATAAGGCGGCTTTAGAAGCAGCGCTGTCACAGCAGAAAAATGACCTTGAAAGCCGGCTTGAGGAATTAACCGGCGAACAGAATCGAAGTCAGATCGAGCTCGCCTCTTTAGCAGGACAGTTGGCAAGGGAAGTGGAGGATAAAGCTGCACTTGAAGATGCCAGCGCAGAGGAAATCGGGGAACTGGAGAAAAAATTTGCGGCATTACAGGGTGACTACGATAAAAAACAAGGTGAGTTAGCGGCACTTGCAGGTGATATCGAAGCAGGTAAAGATAAAATATCGGGTCTGAAACAGGCGTATGCCGAGCAACTCGGAGAGTTGGAGGATCAATATCAGGAGCTAAAGGACAAGTACGAGGGAAATCTCGACCAGGTGGCTAAACTGGGATCAGAGCTTGGGGAGGCGCAGAGAAATCTGAAGAAAACCGCAGAAGACCTGAGTATAGCCCAGCATAAACTGACCGACACATCGGAGGAGCTGGAGGAAGCCCTGGAACTGGCCAAACGTCGCCAGGATCTGGCAAAAAGCATTCAGGAGAACTTCCAGCAACATGGCATCGTTGCGGATGTCGATAGTAAAACCGGTGATGTCATTCTGGATTTCGGAGACGATTACTTTGATACTGACAGTCATCAACTGAAACCCGGTATGGAGGAAACCATTCGCAAGGCGATTCCGGTATATGCACAAAGTCTGTTTGCCGACGAATCTTTAACCGCGAAAATTTCATCGGTAGAAATTATTGGTTTCGCCTCTCCGACCTACGCCGGCAAACCGGTAGACCCGATGAATCTTTCAGAGGAAAACAGGATAGCGGTGAACTACAACCTGGATCTGAGTTATAGGCGCGCGAGATCGATTTTCAGGTACGCATTTGATATCGATAACTTCAGTTTCGAATATCAGAATACGATGCTGCCACTGCTCAATGTAACCGGTAGAAGTTTTTTCGCAGAAGACATCGACCCAGGTGATCTGGGGAATTTAACTATCGACGAATTTTGTGGGCAATATAACTGTAAGAAATCGCAGCGTGTGATTATTAAATTTGGCCTGATAGAGAAAGGAGAATCCTGATGAATGCAAGTATAGTAGACCTGATCAATGGGATCGTTTTTTATGCTACCGATTACCTGATGCCATTTTTGATTATCGCATTTATTCTGGCTGTATTCGTAAGGCTAATGATTACCGTTATCATTCGCAGACAACATCGATTTGTTAAAGAATTCAGTAAAAGAGTGTATCAGCATATTTTTGATCACCCGGACTCAAGAGGATCTTTTTATCGATCATTCAAAGGATTTCTGGCGGCAACCTATTTCGAAAGTTTCGAATTACGCGCCAAGTACAAGCGCAGGAACCCGGATCATGTGATGACTATAGAGGACAGGGTTTTTTTGATTCAGGATGGAATCATTCGCCTGATCGACGACTTCTTAAAGCATGCCAGATACCTGCGCAAGGATGAAGCTCAACAGCCGAATTTTCACGAAATAACCAACAATGTATTTAATTCGAACCCGGTGTTCAATCGAGTGTTCGGGCTTTTTTCGATGAGTCGCACCAACGATATTTTAAATATTCTGCCCGGTATTTTTATCGTCGCTGGGATATTCGGAACCTTTCTGGGGATCATGAAAGCGCTGCCCGAGCTGACTGGCATGGACATTACCAATGCCGAAGCAAGCAAGCTTGTGATCGACAGTTTTCTGATCAGAATTGCATTTGCCCTTAGTACCTCGATTCTGGGGATCGTATTATCGGTATTAATGAGTTTTCTAAATACCCTGCTCTCACCCGATAATACATACCTGGAAATTATCGACTCCTTTAAAGCGGCTACCGAAATTTTGTGGAACAAGAGTGATACCAATCAGATAGAGGATCCGCTTGGTTTCAAAACAGATAGAGAATCCGAGGCGGTCAATGCATTTGAAATCGCTATAGCCAATATGTATTCGAAAGCTTCCTAGCCAGACGAGTTTGTTAGGGGCTGTAATTAAAACCGTGTAACTACCGGCTATTTCTTTCGTTTCCGATAAATTTTCGAGTATTTATTCGCAGGAAATTCGATATGCGACTGTATCTGGTCGATTCCAGTATTTACATTTTCAAAGCCTGGTTTGCAGCCGGTTCGGAGCGGGTCAATATCGATGGGCAGGCAAACCAGGCATTTATCGGTTTTACCGATTTTGTTTACCGACTGTTGACCGAGCGAGCGCCGAGCAGGCTGGTTTTCGCATTTGACGAGAGCCTTAAACATTCGCA
>JADFMY010000156.1 GCA_022563685.1 Pseudomonadota bacterium
ATCTACAACCGATTGACCGAGTTTGAACCCGGCACCACAAAGGTTGTTCCTGGGTTGGCTGAGTCCTGGACGGTAACGGGCGGCGGCACTGTCTATACTTTCAACCTGCGTAAAGGCGTAAAATGGCATTCCAACAAACACTTCACACCCACTCGTGATTTCAATGCCGACGATATTTTGTTTAGTTTCAATCGCCAGTGGAAAAAAGACCACCCGTATAATAGTGTATCCGGCGGTAAGTACCTGTACTTCGGCTGGATGGATATGGGCTCTGCGCTTAAATCTATCGAGAAGGTAGACGACTACACGGTCAGGTTCACTCTGAACGCACCAGATGCGCCATTTATATCTAACCTGGCGATGGACTTCGCTTCCATTCTTTCCGCCGAATATGCTGATAAAATGGCGGCTGCCGGCACCAAGGAAACCGTGGACAATGCACCCATTGGCACAGGTCCTTTCGAGTTTGTTTCCTACAAAAAAGACGCTGTCATTCGCTACAAAGCGTTCGACGCCTATTGGGAAGGCAGACCAAAGATAGACAAGCTGATTTATGCGATCACTACCGACGCTACCGTGCGTTACCAGAAGTTGAAGGCTGGGGAATGCCATATCATGCCTTATCCAAACGCAGCCGATCTGGCTGCGATGGAAAAAGACCCTAATATCAATTTGCTAAGGCAGGAAGGTCTCAATGTAGGTTACCTGGGTTTTAATACTTCCAAGCCACCTTTTGACAACAAGATCGTTCGTCAGGCTTTGAGCATGGCTATCGACAAGCAGGCTATTCTTGACATCGTGTTCAAGGGTTCTGGCTCTGCCGCCAAAAACCCAATCCCGCCGACCATGTGGTCTTATAACGACAATATAGTCGATTACCGGTATGACCCTGAAATAGCCAGAAGGCTTCTAGCCAGTGCAGGTGTTAAGAACCTGAAAACTGATATCTGGGCTATGCCGGTCCAACGTCCATACAACCCGAATGCACGTCGTATGGCTGAGCTTATTCAGGCTGACTGGGCCAAAGTAGGTGTAACCGCCGAAATCAAGACTTTCGAGTGGGGTGAATACCGTGAGCGAATTCGCGCTGGTGAGCATGAATCGGCCCTGTTGGGCTGGACCGGCGACAATGGTGACCCGGATAACTTTATGTTCGTGCTGCTTGGTTGTGCTGCGGCTAAATCAAATGTGGCTCGCTGGTGTAATGAGGAATTTGACGGCCTTCTTCGAGCTGCCAAAAAAACCTCTGATCAGGCAGAGCGTACGGCACTATACGAAAAGGCCCAGGTGATTTTCAAAGATGAGGCCCCCTGGTTTACCATTGCCCATTCGGTACAGTTCCGACCGGTTCGTAAAGAGGTATTGAACTTCAAAATTCATCCCCTCGGCAGCCATATATTCAAATATGTAGATTTGAAGTAAGTAACTGAATTACTGTAATCAACCCTTGTGGCGTGACGGTAAATCCTCACGCCATTTTTTATTTAAGCGATAACACATGTTTTCTTTTGTAATCCGTCGCGTCGCGCTACTGATTCCAATATTTTTTGGGGTGACGTTAGTTTCCTTCGGCTTTATTAGAATGTTGCCCGGCGATCCTGTAGCCGCACTCGCCGGGGAGCGCGATATGACACCGGAAAGGCACGCGGAAATGATGGCCAGGCTGGGTCTGGATAAACCCGCATGGGAACAGTATTTCGATTATGTCTGGAAATTATTGCATGGTGACTTCGGCACTTCGGTTCTGACTAATCGTCCAGTACTTGATGAATTTTTAGAATTATTTCCAGCCACCCTGGAACTTGGAATGGCGGCCATGCTGCTGGCGATAATTATCGGACTGCCGATCGGAATTTTCGCTGCGATAAAACGCGGGACCATTTATGACCAGGGCATCATGGGGCTTTCGCTGGTAGGTTACTCCATGCCGATATTTTGGTGGGGTTTGTTATTGATTATTTTATTCGGCGGCATATGGGGCCTGACGCCGATTTCTGGTCGTATTTCCTTTATATTCGACGTGGAAACGGTCACCGGGTTTCTACTCATCGATACGCTGTTAAGCGGGGAGGAAGGCGCTTTTGCTTCTGCCGTGCACCATATGATTTTGCCCACTATCGTCCTGGGTACCATTCCCCTGGCGATTATCGCCCGTCAAACACGATCAGCTATGCTAGAGGTATTAAGCGAAGACTATGTGCGTACCGCAAGAGCAAAGGGATTGTCGCCATTGCGAGTGTATGGCCTGCATGCCCTGAGGAACGCAATGATAACCGTGATCACGGTAATCGGCTTACAGGTGGGCACACTGATGGCAGGCGCGATATTGACTGAAACAATATTTAGCTGGCCCGGCATCGGTAAATGGATCATATTTTCTGTATTTAGTCGTGACTATTATGCTGTCCAGGGAGGTTTGGTACTGATAGCGATGATTATAATGTCGGTAAACCTTATCGTCGATTTATTGTATGGATTGATTAATCCTCGAATCATGCACACCAACTCGTGACCGGCGGAGATAATAATCGTGAGCAGTAACACGATGGATTCTTCGGCAGGATCAGCGCGTAATTCCGGCATTCTTCGTCGCGATATTCTGGAATTTTGGTACTATTTTTCCGAAAATAAAGCTGCCGTGATTGGTCTTGTGTTTTTGCTCGGCATAATTTTTATGGCCATTTTTGCAGGCATTATTGCACCCCACGATCCCACAGTTCAATACAGAGATTGCCTGGAACAACCGCCCACCTGGGGCGCGGAAAAGTGTAATTTTGTTTTCGGCACGGACTATGCCGGGCGGGACATGTTGTCACGAATTATCTATGGCACCCGATTGTCGCTGATTGCCGGCGGAATGGTTGTGATATTGTGTTTAAGCATCGGTATTATGTTCGGTGTCATAGCCGGGTATTTCCGCGGCTGGGTCGATATAACCATCATGCGCATCATGGATACCATATTGTCCGTGCCGGGACTGCTGATGGCCCTGGTTCTGGTAGCCATCCTGGGACCTGGCCTGTTAAACGCAATGATTGCAATATCCATCACTTACCTGCCCTATTTTGTCCGACTAACGCGATCGTCGTATATAATCGAAAACACCAAAGAGTACGTTATTGCCAGCAAAATATCGGGCGCCAGTAAGTTTCGCATTATGTTTATCACGATTCTACCCAACTGTATGGCACCACTGATTGTTCAGGCGACTCTTAGTTTTTCCACCGCAATACTGGATACTGCCGCACTGGGCTTCCTGGGGATGGGCGCGCAACCACCCACACCGGAGTGGGGAACGCTTATTGCGGAAAATCGCGACCTGATGTTATCAGCACCCTGGACAGTCACATTTCCGGGACTGGCTATTTTGTTAGCCGTACTGGCAATTAACCTGATGGGCGACGGACTGCGAGATGCCTTCGATCCAAAGTTGAAAAGATCATGAGTTTGTTGGAAATACGTAACCTTTGCGTCGATTTTCGAACCGTGAGCGGCTCCTTTCGCGCTGTCGATGGGGTGGATCTGGACATCAGGGAAACTGACATACTTTCAATCGTAGGCGAGTCTGGTTCAGGAAAGTCCGTATCGATGTTAGCCGTGATGGGGCTTTTACCCTGGACGGCAAAAATCACCGCCGACAAAATGGAATTCGAAGGACGTAATCTGCTGACTATTTCCAATAAGGCTCGTAGAAATATTATTGGGCGGGACATCGCAATGATTTTCCAGGAACCGATGAGTAGCCTGAACCCCTGCTTTACGGTCGGCTTTCAAATAGCTGAAACACTGAAGCAGCATCTCCGTCTGGATCGTAAAGCGCGCAAAAAACGAACCATTGAACTACTCGATCTGGTGGGTATCCCGGCCCCGGAGGAACGTCTAAGAACCTTTCCTCACCAATTATCCGGGGGTATGTGCCAGCGAATAATGATAGCCATGGCAATCGCCTGTTATCCAAAATTACTCATTGCAGATGAACCCACCACAGCACTCGATGTCACCATACAGGCGCAAATCATCGACCTTCTGGTTAATCTGCAAAATGAAACGGGCATGGCTTTAGTGCTTATCACGCACGATATGGGCGTCGTGGCTGAAACCGCAAAACGAGTTATCGTCATGTATGCCGGCCAACAGGTGGAACAGCAGGAAGTCGAGGGCTTGTTTAATTCGCCGCGTCATCCTTACACCAACGCCCTGTTGAATGCGCTGCCGGAACGATCCCTGGATTTAGACCGATTGCCGACCATTGAAGGGGTCGTGCCCGGTGCTGGAGACCGGCCGGACGGCTGCTTGTTTTCACCGCGGTGCAAGTTTGTGCAAGATGACTGCCAGGCTAATATTCCGCCCCTGAAAAGTACAGGCGTCAATGCTTTAAGATGTTTTCATCCGGTTGACCCGGGGAACCTCGGAATATGAGTGCGGCGATAGAAGGGCGTAACCTCAAACGTTATTACCCGGTCAAGGACAGAGGGATCTTTGCGAAGTCATCTATTCTTAAAGCGTTAGACGGTGCGAGTTTTTCTCTTGGATCGGGTAAAACCCTGGCGATCGTAGGAGAGTCAGGCTGCGGTAAATCTACCCTGGCAAGGCTCGCCACGATGATAGAAAAACCTACTGAAGGTAATATTTTTATTAGCGGCATAGACCCGCATGCGAATAACGGTGCCGAAATTTCCCGATTGCGTCAAGATATACAGATGATATTTCAAGATCCTTATGGCTCACTCAACCCACGGAAAAAGATTGGCACCATAATCGAAGAACCCATCGTCATCAATCGCAAAATGCCTGCCGCAGAACGTCGCCAACTAGCGGAATCGATGCTCTCTAAAGTTGGATTGCGGCCCGAACATTATGATCGCTACCCGCATATGTTTTCAGGCGGACAACGACAACGAATCGCTATCGCGCGCGCCCTGGTCCTGAAGCCAAAGATTCTGATCGCAGATGAACCGGTATCGGCACTGGATATATCGATTCAGGCGCAAGT
>JADFMY010000054.1 GCA_022563685.1 Pseudomonadota bacterium
CACCTGATTCCTTAGTATGTCAATCGGTGTCCCTATAAGTGGCACGAGAATTTTTAGTCCTCTGCTCTACCGACTGAGCTACCTGGGCGTATGTGTCAATCAGCATTTAAAATTGACCAGGTATCAGCGCGTAAAATTGACCACTTTAAATTGATTAATATTTAATCAGTTCTTCGTTTTGTTAGCTTTATTTCCGGTGGCATTCTTAAATCGATAAGAATCGTTTCCGGTTTCAATAATGGAACAATGATGCGTGATGCGATCCAGTAATGCAGTCGTCATCTTGGCATCACCAAACACCTGAACCCACTCACTGAAGTTAAGATTGGTGGTAAAAATAATGGCTGTCTTTTCATATAATTTGCTGATCAGATGGAACAGCAGCGCACCTCCAGAGGCGGGGAATGGTAAATAGCCCAGTTCATCGATGATCACGGCGTCCAGAGGCTGCATGATTCGAGCTAACCGCCCCTGTTTGCCCTCTTGCTGCTCTTTGATCAGTAAATTCACCAGATCAACCGCGTTATAAAAGCGGACACGTTTACCTTGATGGATTGCATGGATGCCTAACGCGGTGGCGAGATGGGTTTTACCCGTCCCGGTGCCGCCGATAAAAATCAGATTATGCGCTTGATCGGTAAATTCACTGCGAGATAAATCGGTGATCAACTGTTTATCGACTTGAGATTGTTTAAAATCAAAGCCTTGTAAATCTCGATGATGAGGGAACCTGGCAATCTTCATTTGATAACGCAATCGCCTGACATCCCGATCTGCTTTTTCGGCTTCGATGAGCTGAACTAATCCGCTTTGGAAGGTCGTTTTGTTACGCGGGGTATCCAGTATCTGGGGTAGACGCTCTACCATGCCATGGAGCTTGAGTTCTGCGAGTGAGTCTATCAATTTAAGCATGACAGCCCTCCCTGCACAGCTGGTCATATCGACCTACATTGGCAACAGGCGGAGTGTTCAGAATGGGGGCATCCACAATACTGGTAGCCGGTGTGGCCGGTGGCTCTACTAATCGATGGATCAGGTTGGTAATCACCGATAGCTGGGTAGTGTTCGCTTCAATCGCCAGTTCACAGGCGGCAGTAACCGAATCGAGACCATAGTCCTGGGCCAGCAATAATAATTGGACAAACTCACGGTCCCCGCCCTCGCGCTTTAAGTACACGGCTTTGAGTTGGTTGAGTGCTTTGGGTAAATCCCAGTCGACAAAGGGTGCGCCATTGCGTAATGCGCCAGGTTTCATTTTAAGAATCGGCACATAGTGCCAGGGATTAAAGATCGTCTGGTCACGTTTAAAACAGCGGTCGTGCTGGGCTATGATCTGATCATCGGCAGCGATACGGATACGATCTGCATAGGCTCGAACCGATACGGCTTTACCCACATAGGTGCTGGGTACGGAATACTGATTACGGTCATAGTTGATGATACTGGTGCGTTGAACCCGGCATATACGCTCGTAATAACCATCAAATCGGGACATGGCGGGCCGTAGTGCACGCTGCTCTTCGCTAAACACCGCATTAATGCTGCGATCCTTGTCCTTTGGATGCGGTTTCTCACCCATCTGCTCGCAACGCTGCTCCAACCAGTCATTGAGTTCGGCAATATCGGCAAATCGTAGCTTGGGAACAAACAACCGATAGCGCATGATTCCGACCTGGCGCTCTACCTGGCCTTTTTCCCAGCCTGCTGCTGGTGTACAGGCAATCGGTTCCACCAGATAATGATTCATCAGGCTCAAGAATCGACGATTGAACTTTCGTTTCTTGCCCGTGAATATGGCATCGACAATGGTTTTAGGATTATCGTAGATCATCTTGAGCGGCACACCACCATAATATTCAAAGGCGCGACTATGCGCATCAAATACCATTTCCTGCGTTTCCCGGGGGTACGCGCGTAAATATGATTTACGAGAATTGCATAACCGGAAGTGCGCGAGCTTGATTTTTACGCCAATACCGCCCAGGACAACCTGTTCATGAGACCAATCAAATTGGCAGGCTTCGCCGGGTGCAAAAAACAGCGGAACATAAGCCTGATTATTTAAACCGTCTGAATCACCTTTCCACGCTTTAACAAATCGCTGAACACTATCGTAGGCACCGAGATAGCCCTTGAGCTGTATCCCCTCAAACAACAGCATTGCATTGCGGCGTTCCCGGACCGGGCGCAGGCTGTCGGCTTCCAGCCATTGAATCAATTGATCTTTAAACGAATCCAGCTTCGGACAGTGCCTCGGGATCGTGCGTTGATACTTCGGCGGATCTGGTTGCTTCAAATATTTACGTACCGTATTGCGTGATAAATTAAATTCACGGGCTACCGAGCTGATCGTTCGACCTTTTACCAAACATAAACGGCGTATTTTTACCGATGTCTCCATGCATATCACCTGACAGTTACCCCAGATTATTTAAATCTGAGTATGGTTACATTTAGGTGGTCAGTTTTACACGCTGATCACCCCCAATAACTGATCAGTTTTGCACGCTGTTTGACAGAAGTTCTTTGACCGGGTGAATCACGACTTACTGATGACGCTTCTTGGCCATAAAGTCCAGGATAAACGTCTTCTTAGGTTGATCAAACACTACCTGCGAGCTGGGGTTATCGATAACCAGTTCTATAGTGAAAGTCGAGAAGGTGTGCCTCAGGGAGGACCATTATCCCCTCTGCTGGCTAACATCATGCTCGACCCGCTGGACAAAGAACTTGAGAAGCGCGGGCACAAGTTCGCCCGGTACGCCGATGATTTTACGATCCTGGTGAAAAGTCGGCGGGCCGGTGACCGAGTGCTTCGCAGCATCAGCAGATACCTGCAAGACCGCCTGAAGCTGGTCGTTAACACGACCAAAAGCCGTGTTGTTAAAACCACTGAAAGCAAATTCCTGGGATTTACCTTCCGGGCAGGACGCATTCAATGGCACCCGGAAACGTTGCAGAAGTTTAAGCAACAGGTTCGGCGATTAACGAACCGCAACTGGGGAGTATCGATGAACTATCAGCTCTTCAAAACCAGTCAATTTATACGAGGCTGGATCAATTATTTTGGTATCGCCAATTGCTATCAACGTTGCGTCGATCTGGATAACTGGATCAGACGTAGAGTGAGAATGGCCTATTGGCGGCAGTGGCGAAAGCCACGCACCAAGGTAAGGAGTCTGATGAAACTCGGCGTTCACGTTCAGTCAGCGGTAGCATGCGGCATTACCAGCAAAGGCCCATGGCGTAGCTCGAAGACTCCGGGAATACAGCAGGCATTATCCAATGCCTATCTGAAATCCCAGGGGCTTTATGCTTTGCGTGATGGGTGGATCAAGCTTCACCATTCCAAGTGAAACGCCCTGTGCGGACCCGCATGCAGGGTGTTGTGGGGGCTGAGGGTTAGAGACCCTCGGCTACCCGATTATGTTCGTTTTTTCCACTTGTTCGGATCACGGCTTCCATGCATTACAGCAACGATAGTTACCAATCCATTTTCGATTCTGTAATAAATTCCAAATGGAAATTTATGGATAACCGCTCTTCGAGCTTTTCGGTGAACAAGAGGGTATGTTTTTGGATTTTCAGCGATGCTGCTACAGGTCGAAAGAATTTCATCGAGAAACTCCGATCCTAACCCTGCTCTTTGAGTCTCGTACCAGGCGGCGGCGTCTGCAACGTCAGTTTCGGCATCCGGCCGAAAATGAACTATCGACTTCACTGCCTGCTTCTGATTTCTGCAATGACATCAGACGCTTCTCGCCCAATTTCGCCATCCCTTTCAAATGCGTCTAGTCGTTTATCGAGTTCTGCCCTCTGTGCTTCGGATAAGTCGAGCACTGACTGATCGTTCGCAATGCTATCCCAGATATCTTCAACCAGGCGAATCCGATCTTCAATCGGTAGTTTTAAAATACTAGACATAGATTGATCTCCTTGCCGTATTCTAGCATCGATCGGCCTGGCTTGGGGTATAGAACATAACGTAATATAGACTGTGGCTGTCTTTTACGGTAATAGACTGCGGCAGTCTAAATCATTTGTAATTTGTTGTTCCATTCTTGATAATACTAGCACGCGAGGGATGCGGTCGCGATGCCGATTAACTAAGGGAGTAGTATCAATGACGGATCAATCTGTATCCCGTTTCTGGGATAAATATATCAATAAAACAAGAGCTTATGGCGTCAAATCTGCGGCTGCTCGCTGGCGGATATCTAGGGACAGTATACCAATTAGCTGGTAGCTGATACACCAGAAAACGGGATATTGCCACTTAACAATTTGTTTATTCTTATAATCTGATTATTCATCCCTGAAAAAAAGGTTTTGAGCCCTTCCCCCCAAAACAGCCTCACTATCGAGGCGTGATCACTGGGATATTTTTACAGGACGCTGTGCAACAGGGATGTTGCACGCGAGCCCCCAGGGATGGGTTCACGGCGTTCCTGTAAAATTATACCGGTGGTTACGCTTTCCAGACGTCGGTCACTGCCAATTGCTGTTAATCTAAAATTCAAGTCTCAACTACTACCGCGGCATTTCCTTGATATACAAGTCGTGCTTGCTATAGGGAATCTCGATCTTCTCTTCGATGAAGCGTTTGTAGACCTGGCAGTTGAGGGCGTCGATCACACGTCCACGCAGTACCGGCTGGTCGATCCAGCACAGTAGATCGAAGTCGAGACTCGACTGCCCGAAGGTGCGAAAACGCACCCGTGGCTCCGGGTCTTCGCATACCGCTTCGTCGTTCGTGGCTATATCCATCAAGATTTCCCGCACCTTGTCTATGTCGGAGCCGTAGGCGACTCCAACCGAGATGCGAATGCGGTATTTCTCTGAGGGCCCACCCGATTCGTTGGAAATTTTGGTATTGCCCATCACCGAATTCGGAATCGTGACTTCGACATCGCCGCGCGTCAGCAGGCGTGTGCTGCGGATTCCGATATGGGTGACTTCACCGCGTTCGCCAGAATCGAGCACCACGAAATCGCCGATCTTGTAGGGGGCGTCGGCGAGGATAAAAACACCCGAAAACAGGTTCGCCAGAGTATCCTTGGCCGCAAAACCAATCGCTATGCCAACGATTCCGGCGGAGGCGAGCCAGGCAGTCATGTCGATATTCCAGACAGAAAATACGATGTAGACCGCGAGTACGATAATCGTAATATTGGCAATATTTTCAAATAGTGGCAGAGTTTGCAGGTGCAAAATACCGATGTGCCGATCATCCTGTGCGACGTTTCTAAGAATCAGCCGGGTTATCCTGAGTATCAGAGTGAACCAGACGATGTAGGCGATCGTCTGTAGCACCGAAAAAACGACCAGATCAAACGGGTCGCCTATTCCGATTATTTTGGTCGCGAGGGCGAAGCCAAGCAGGATAAAACTGATGTAGATCGGACCGTGTAACAGCTCGATCAGGCGGTTATCGAATTCAATTTTTGTTTTGCTCGCCAGCTTTTTCAGTAGGGTAATGACGAAGCGGTCGAATATCCATGCGACAATAAAAGCAGCGATGATAGTAACCAGCGCCTGAATCCAGGGGTGATCGCCGAAGAAACCGAGGTAGGGTTGCAGTATATTTTGTAAATCACCAAGCATGGGGTTTTTCCTGCTAGTAAGCGAGTCGTCGTATTGGCGAAAGATATCATACCTGAACAGGCGCCCGTTCAGGCCCTATAATTACTCCTTTAACACTCGATAATATTGACCGCCAGTCCACCGCGTGCGGTTTCCTTGTACTTGGTTTTCATATCGGCGCCGGTTTCACGCATGGTTTGGATCACCTTGTCGAGCGAAACGAAATGTTGCCCGTCACCGCGCATCGCGATGCGCGCGGCATTGATCGCTTTCACCGCGGCCATCGCGTTGCGTTCGATACAGGGTATCTGCACCAGTCCGCCGATCGGGTCGCAGGTCAGTCCAAGATTGTGCTCCATGCCAATTTCAGCCGCGTTTTCAACTTGTTCGGGTGTGCCGCCGAGTACTTCGGTGAGTGCTCCCGCAGCCATCGAACAGGCGCTTCCCACTTCACCCTGACAACCGACCTCGGCTCCCGAGATCGATGCGTTTTCCTTGTATAAAATTCCGATCGCACCGGCGGTGAGTAAAAACCGTACGATACCGTCATCGTCTGCATGGGGATAAAAGTAATGGTAATAGTGCATCACCGCAGGAATGATTCCGGCGGCGCCATTGGTCGGTGCGGTGACGACACGACCACCTGCGGCATTTTCCTCATTGACGGCGAGCGCGTAGAGATTAATCCAGTCCAGCGACGTCAGGGGATCCTTGTAGGTAATTTGCGGTTGTGCGTTCAATTTACGAAAGAGGTCAGCGGCGCGCCGTTTGACCTTCAGCCCACCCGGCAGTATGCCTTCGTTACGGTAACCATTTTTGACGCAGGTTTGCATCACTTTCCATATATCTAACAGGCCGGAGCGGATTTCAGCTTCACTGCGCCACACTTGCTCATTTTCCATCATGACGTCGCTAATTCTCATAGTGTTATTGGCGCAATGGATTAACAGATTGACTGCGGTGAGAAAAGGATAGGGTAGCTGGGTATCGTCCTGCTTGATCCGATCGGCGCCAGCGGCCGATTCGTCGACGATGAAGCCACCCCCTATCGAATAATATGTCGCCTGGTGCAGAGTCTCGCCCCCGGCATCGAAAGCGGCGAAAGTCATGCCATTGGAATGAAAAGGCAGGGTCTTCCTTCGATGCATGATCAAATCCTTGGCCTCGTTGAATTCGATAGAGTGCGTACCCAGCAGATCGATGCGCTGCTGGCCCCTGATGGCTTCAAGCCTTGCGGGGATCGCTGTGGTGTCGATCGATTCGGGTAGTTCTCCCTCAAGACCGAGCATCACCGCCTTGTCGCTGTCATGGCCTTTGCCGGTAGCACCCAGCGAGCCATATAACTCAGCCTTAACCCGGTGTACCCTGGCGAGCAAATCTTGCGCCTGTAGCGTTTGCACGAACCGATTGGCCGCGCGCATCGGCCCTACAGTATGTGAGCTCGAGGGTCCGATACCGATAGAAAATAAATCAAAAACACTAAGCGCCATGTACAGATCCTAATCTTGCTCTTCGTAGGCTGATAACGGTGGGCAGGAGCAGACCAGGTTCATGTCGCCATACACATTGTCGACCCGTCCCACTGGTGACCAGTATTTATCTTCGCGCAGGGAGGGTAGCGGGTAGGCGGCCTGGTCGCGGCTGTAGGCATGACTCCATTCATCGGCGCAAACCATATCGATGGTATGCGGTGCGTTTTTGAGCGGATTATCCTGCGCGTCCATTTCCCCGTCTTCGATGGCCTTGATTTCCTTGCGAATCGAAATCATGGCGTCGCAAAAGCGGTCGATTTCCTCCTTCGATTCGCTTTCGGTCGGCTCGATCATCAGGGTACCAGGTACCGGGAACGACATGGTCGGGGCGTGGAATCCATAATCGATCAAACGCTTGGCAATATCCTCGACAGTAATTCCCGTGCTCTGCTTGACGATACGCGTGTCGATTATACACTCGTGCGCCACCAGTCCATTGGGGCCGGTGTACAGAATCGGAAAGTGATCGTTCAAGCGACTGGCGATGTAATTCGCGTTGAGAATCGCAGTAGCTGTGGCTTTCGGTAAACCCTCGCTTCCCAGCAGTGTAATATAGGCCCAGCTGATGGGTAAAATACTGGCGCTGCCAAAAGGGGTTGCCGAAACTGGGCCAGTCGATTTATGGTGATTACTCATGCTAGTCGATGGCAGGAAAGGTTTCAGGTGTTCGCGTACTCCGATTGGGCCAACCCCTGGACCCCCGCCTCCGTGGGGGATACTGAAAGTCTTGTGCAGGTTCAGGTGGGAGACGTCGCCGCCAAATTTTCCCGGTGCGCAGATGCCGACCATCGCGTTCATATTCGCGCCATCGATATAGACCTGTCCACCGTGCTTATGGATCAGTTCGCACACATCGGTGACGTCTTCTTCGAATACGCCGTGCGTGGACGGGTAAGTAATCATGATGGCTGCCAGCTCGTTGCTGTGCTTCTCGGTTTTGGCTTTCAGGTCATCCATATCGATGTTGCCCGATTTGGCAGTTCCAACGACCACTACTTTCATCCCGGCCATTTGCGCCGATGCCGGGTTAGTACCGTGCGCAGAAGCTGGAATCAGGCAGACATTGCGGTGGCCTTCACCGCGGCTCTGATGGTAACCCTTGATCGCAAGCAGGCCTGCGTACTCACCCTGGGCTCCCGAGTTGGGTTGCAGGGAGACCGCATCGTAGCCGGTACAGGCACAAAGCATTTGTTCGAGTTCGATGAACAGCTGCTGATAACCCTGCGCCTGGTCGAGAGGTACAAATGGGTGGATCCGACCGTATCCGGGCCAGGTGACCGGCACCAACTGGGTCGCGGCATTCAGTTTCATGGTGCAGGAGCCGAGCGGGATCATGCTGCGATCGAGCGCGAGATCCTTATCGGCGAGCTTGCGCATGTAACGCATCAGATCGGTTTCCGAATGGTATTTGTTGAATATCGGGTGGGTCAGGTACTTGCTGGTTCGTACCAGTGCTTCCGGCAGCGTGCTTTTGGCTTTGGCATCGATGGTATCCAGCGAAACCCTGTCGCCACGGTCGTGGGTAAATATGTTGAAAAGTGTTTCAATATCACCCGGCGTCGCTTTCTCATCGAGCGATATGCCGACTGTGTTGATGTCTACATAGCGCAGGTTAATTTTCTCTGAACGTGCGGCAGCCATGACAAATTCGGTGGCATTGCCGGTGGTAACGGTGATGGTGTCAAAGAAATGTTTCGTAGGTACCGTATGACCGAGCTCGCGCAATCCGTCGGCCAGTATCACCGTGAGGCGGTGGATGCGCTGTGCGATACGGCGTATTTCGTCCGGGCCGTGGTAAACCGCATACATGCTGGCCATGATCGCGAGCAGTGCCTGCGCGGTACAGATATTGCTCGTGGCTTTTTCACGACGGATATGTTGCTCGCGGGTTTGTAGTGCCAGGCGCAATGCGGGTTTGCCGCGACTGTCGATCGAAACACCGATCAGGCGCCCCGGCATCGAGCGTTTGAAAGCTTCGCGCGTGGCCATGTAAGCTGCGTGAGGTCCACCGTAACCCAATGGTATGCCAAAGCGTTGCGAGCTGCCGACCACGACATCTGCATCGAATTCTCCCGGTGGGGTGAGCAAGGTGAGGCTGAGCAAATCGGCTGCGACTGCAACCAGGGCTTTGCGCTCGTGTAGCTGCTGTACCAGCTCGCGGTAATCTAAAATTTCACCGGTCGAGCAGGGGTATTGCAACAACACGCCAAACAGGTCCAGATCATCGAGAGCCTTGAACGGATCGCCGACTACCAATTCGATGCCAAAATGCAGTGCGCGGTTGGATACCACGGCGATGGTCTGCGGATGGCAGGAGTCGGCAACAAAGAAAACCTTGCCCTTGCTTTTTGACATGCGCTGACACAGCGTCATCGCCTCGGCTGCCGATGTGGCCTCGTCCAGCATTGAGGCATTGGCGATTTCCATGCCGGTTAAATCGCTGATCATGGTTTGAAAGTTTAACAGGGCTTCGAGTCGACCCTGTGAAATCTCGGCCTGATAGGGTGTATAAGCGGTATACCAGGCGGGGTTTCTGAGCAGGTTGCGCTCGATCACGGTCGGCGTCTGGGTATCGTAGTAACCCATGCCGATGAACGACTTGTACAGCTGGTTGCGGGTCGAAATCAGATATAGCTGGTCAAGAACCTGGCGCTCGGATCGGCTGGTTTTTACGGCCAGAGGTTTTTTGCGCTGTATGGATGCCGGCACTACCTTGTCGACCAACTCATCCAGACTTTTCATGCCGAGTTCAGTAAGCATAGCCGATTCGTCGACCGGGCCGGGACCGATATGCCGGCGAATGAAGTCGTTGTATACATCGAGGTCTTTCAGTTTCAGGTCAAGGTTGGGCATCTAAATAGACTCACGGTTTGTTATTGGGTTAATCGGGTTATTCTAGCCCGCATACAGTACGAGATCGATAACAATTCATCGACTATTCCGGCCAGGGGCAGGGGTTCAAGAGTGTATTGCCGATACTGCGGATTATGGTCTTCGTACGGTAACGGATTTATTGAATAATCCCAAAATATCTTTGCGTACTTTGCGCCTTTGCGAGAGTAAATAATTAACTACAAGTACCCATTGTTTCCTGAAGAGTCAGGATTAATAATAATGCCGAATAATAAGTTTGTCGCCGCGCTGGATCAATTCCATATTCTTTAATACATTCATTCCGAGTAATACACCCCCGTCGGGAAGGCCCGGGATCAGACTGGCCCTGACGTCGCTTAACACGATATCTCCCATTTTGAGTTCGTCCAGGCGCGTCCTATAGGCAGTCGTAACGCCATTAGCGGTAGAAACCGAAAACGGAGCGCCAGCATCCAGTTGCAAATACGCCTGTAATCCGAACGGAATACTGATCAGCGTGGCGCCGGTATCGACCAGAAAGGTGACTGGCAACCGGTTGATCTCCCCGGCGAATACATAATGCCCATTGCGGTTGCGCTTTAGCACGATTTCCTGATATCGATCAGATTGGGAAGTGGCGACCGATTGATTAGGATTCACCTGGTAGTCGATAATCTTCGAAAACACCAGGAACAGCACGAAAATGCCGATGATCCATCCGCCCAGGGTGAACATCATGCCGAGTTTTTTAGTAGAATGCTCCATACAGGTTAATTGTAGTCTTTAATTTCAATTTCAACATTAGGGTCAGGCCTTTATGTCGGGAAATAGTTTTGGCAGATTGTTCGTCGTGACTTCGTTTGGCGAAAGCCACGGTGCCGCTATCGGCTGTATCGTGGATGGCTGCCCGCCAGGTTTGAAACTGAATGAAGCTGACTTGCAAGCTGATCTGGACCGCCGCAAGCCCGGTACTTCGCGCCACACCACGCAACGGCGCGAAGACGATGCGGTACAAATTCTATCGGGTACTTTCGAAGGCATAACCACCGGCACTCCAATTGGCCTGTTGATCTTTAATCAGGATCAGCGCTCCAAAGACTATAGCAATATCATGAACCAGTTTCGACCCGGACACGCGGACTATACCTATACGCAAAAGTATGGGTTTCGTGACTATCGCGGCGGCGGTCGCTCGTCGGCCAGGGAAACGGCATTGCGCGTCGCAGCCGGTGGCATCGCGAAAAAATACCTGGCCGAGCGTTGTGGCATTCAGATTCGCGGTTATCTGTCACAGCTCGGGCCACTGAAGCCGGAAAAATTCGATTGGGAAGAAGTCAACAACAACCCGTTTTTCTGCCCCGACGCCGACCTGGTGCCTGCGATGGAAAAATACATGGACGCACTGCGCAAGGAAGGGGAGTCCATCGGCGCGAAGATCTCTGTGGTTGCGACCGGCGTACCGCCGGGTCTCGGCGAACCCATATTCGATCGCATCGATGCCGACATAGCGCACGCGATGATGAGCATCAATGCAGTGAAAGGCGTCGAGATCGGGGCCGGCTTCGATAGTATCGAACAAAAAGGCACCACACACCGCGATGAAATAACCCCGCAAGGATTTCTGTCCAATAACGCCGGTGGCACGCTCGGCGGCATTACCTCGGGTCAGGATATTCTGATCAATATTGCCCTGAAACCCACATCGAGCATTCACCTGCCGGGCAAAACAGTCGATCTGGATGGACAGCCCGTGGAGATCAGAACCAAAGGCCGTCACGACCCCTGTGTCGGGATTCGCGCCACACCGATCGCCGAAGCGATGCTCGCGATTGTATTGATGGATCATTTTTTGCGGGATCGGGCGCAGAATAGCGATGTGAAGCGCAGGACGCCGATTATTCCGGCGAGCGTTTAGGATAAGAACTCGTCTTGCCAGTCCCGGTAGGTGGCGTCACGGGTTAGCTGTTTGATTAAGTCCGTAGACGCTACGCCTTTGAGTTTTGACGGTGGCGTGCCCTCCCGAAGTGCCTTTAGGGTATCGTGCATGGCTTTCAATGCTGCCATGAATGGTTGATGGCCCTGGAGGCAGATCCGAACGCCGCATTCCTTGAGGTAATCGAGGTTTTGCAGGTCTTCGCCGGCTCCACCGAGCATGATCGGCGCATCGATAGCACTCGCAATCGAGTCTAACTCGGCGTGGGTCTTGATGCCGACGAACATGATTCCATCGACACCTGCGTCCAGGTAGGCTTTGGCACGGGCAATCCCGTCCTCGACGCCGTTGACACCCACCGCACTGGTACGACCCAGTATGATCAAGTCCGGATCCTGCCGACCCGCAAGCGCGCCTTTCATCTTGCCGACCCCTTCTTCAATCGTGAGAAACTCGGTTGCCTGACTGCCGAAACGCCTGGGCAATAAGGTGTCTTCAATCGTCAGGCAGGCAATACCTGCAGCTTCGAGTTCTTCGACGGTGCGTTTAACGTTGAGCGCATTTCCATAACCATGGTCGGCATCGACGATGAGCGGTAACTCTCCCGCCCGGCATATTCTATAGGCCTGGGCGGCCAATTCGGTCAAGGTGAGAACGATGATGTCGGGCGCCCCTAACACGGTGAGGGAGGCGATTGATCCAGCGAACATGCCCGCTTCGAAGCCCAGATCCTCGGCGACTCTTGCCGAAATCGGGTCGTAGACCGAGCCGGGATAAATGCAACTTTCACCAGTCAAGACTCCCCGAAGTTTTTGTCGCCGAGGCTTAGTATTCATTTCAATGTGATCCTAATGTATTGAGGGAATCTCTGACTTAACTAGAGGTTCCCTGGCGGAAATCCAGATTCATACATACTTTAATCAGCGTCAAACCCCTGCAAAATCTCCCGGTAAATCAAACGCGTAAAGTGAGTTTTGCGTTCTTCGGTTTTCACACCGCTGTAGTTGCGCCAGAGCTGGCGCAGTTTTTGGCGGTCTGCATCGACCTGCTCAAGCAGAAACGCCTCGATTGCATCGATGCCACGGCCGATAATTTCATCGCGCCAGTATTCGGCTCGATGGTGGCGTTGTATCTGCGTCCGACTGGTCTGTTCGAGTTTTTCCAGGGCTGCTGAAATGGCTTCGGTGTCGCGGGCGCGTAACAATTTCGCCAAATACTGAAAATGCCTTTTCAGCGCACTGCGTTTGTTTTGAATTTTATGCGCCAGCTCGATGGCTTCTTTTACGGGTTCGTCGAGTGGAATTCCCCCCAGTTGCTTGTTGGACAGGGCTGACAGTCGTTTCCCCAGTTTCTGTATTTTGTGACTTTCGCGTTTGAGTTGTGATTTGCTGACAGTCTCGATATCTTCGGAGTCGGTATTCTTTATTTCGTTTTCCATATGGGGATAGGCTAAAATGTGCCGATGAACGATAAAAACATAGATATGTTAGCATTTCCCGACGCCGAATCATTTAAAAACATCATCGCCGATACGCTCAAAATGGCGCAGGTCAAAGGTGCCTCGCAGGCTGAGGCCGATTTGTCGGTGTCGCAGGGACTATCGGTAGCGGCACGCATGCGCGCGGTCGAAACCATCGAACATCAACAGGACAATGGCCTCGGTATCAGTGTTTATTTTGGGCAGCATAAGGGGAGCGCCAGTACCTCCAATCTCGACCCGGAAGCTATCCGTAAGACGGTTGAGGCCGCCTGTAATATTGCCCGATACACTTCCGAGGATTCCTGCACCGGTCTCGCCGATGGGGATTTGATGGCGCAGCAGTTTGCCGATCTGGATTTGTATCATCCCTGGAATATTTCTTCGGAAGCAGTCATCGAGCTGGCACTGGAATGTGAAAATGCGGCGCTCGATTTTGACGCAAGGATTGTCAATTCTGAAGGCGCCTCGGTGGATTTGAACGCAGGTGTTTCGGTTTACGGTAATACCCACGGTTTCTTACAGGTCGAATACAAAACGCGGCATAGCATCAGTTGCGCGGTTGTGGGTGAATCCGATGGCGGGATGCAACGCGATTACTGGTATGACATCAGCCGTAATCCGGATCGTTTGGCGACCGCGAAAGCGGTCGGATTGAAGGCAGCCGAACGTACCATTCAGCGACTCGATGCGCAAAAGTTGAAGACGCAGCAGGCGCCGGTGCTATTTGTGCCGGAAATCGCTCGCAGCCTTATCGGCCATTTTACCAGTGCTATAGGCGGTGCGGCCCAGTATCGCAAGGCCAGTTTTTTGCTCGACGCGGTCGATACCCGTGTATTCCCGGAATTTTTCAAATTGGTCGAATATCCGTTTGAATTGCAGGCGCTGGGTTCGGCCAATTATGATTCGGAAGGTGTCGTAGTCAGGGAAGCCGACCTGGTGAGCGATGGGGTGATCCAGAGTTATTTGCTGGATAGCTATGCAGCGAGAAAGTTAGGCCTGCAAACCACCGGGCACGCGAGTGGGGTGCACAATTTAACCCTGAAAGACACAGGTAAATCTTTCGATCAATGCATGAAGGCGTTGCATCGGGGGCTTCTCGTAACCGAGTTGATGGGACATGGGGTGAATACAGTAACCGGTGATTACTCCCGTGGTGCAGCTGGCTTCTGGATTGAGAATGGCGAAATTCAATTTCCGGTTGAAGAAGTCACTATTGCCTCCAATTTAAGCGATATGTACAGGGGAATCGTCGAAATTGGGAACGATCTGGACTGGCGCGGGAATATCCGCACGGGTTCCATTCTGATTGAAAATATGACCATTGCAGGCAGCGATTAAAATGCGCTTCAGGGGGATTCGACAATTCTTCACTATCGTCGTGTTCACGTCGATAGGCTCAGTTGTGCTGGCCCAGGAGACCGGTGAAATACAGGTTCCGGAGATACCGGGTTACGTATTTGGCGTTACCGTCACTTCTGTCGAGGAGCTTGAGGTGATATTAAATCGGGCAGACAGTTTGCGGGAGCTGTTCGACCCCGAACTACACGGCCGAATTGCGGTAGTGCTACATGGTGAAGAATTGCAGTTGTTTCGAAAAGACAACTATGCCGCCAACTATTCGATTGTCGAAAGGGCGCGCTTGCTCGATCAGGATAATATAATCGATATAAAAGCCTGCCAGACCATGATGCGAATTCTCGAAATCGATCAGAGCGAGCTGCCCGGATTCATCGAGCAAATTCCGTTTGCGCCTGTCGAAATAGAACGACTGGTAAAAGAGCACGGGTTTACCCGCTTATAACCAGGCCACCTGCTTGAGAATCATGACTGTGGTTTTTCCTTTCGAATTGATATTTTCAATTTTGAGTGGAAGTAACCGGCTGTCGGGGCCATAGTAATATTTCGAGTTTGTTTTCTGGCCGTCAATTGTTTGATGAAAAACTGAGACTTCTATCTTTAAATCGTTAATTTCCAGCATCGTTTTTCCGGCCCATGCCAGCTTTGCGTCGAGTACTTTTCCCTTTAGGTAAAAGTTGAATTTCATCTGCTGAGTGCCGTCTTTCATCATCCGCGCTATCAGCAGATGTATGGTATGGAAATCGTAAACCTGATCAGGCAGATTTTCGATACGCCGCTTGCCTTTACGCTGAATGTCTAGCTGACGGCTATTCCAGTTAAATCGGGCTGATTCGTAACGTTCATCATCCCCTTCATCTGCAAGCAGTATATGGTGAATCCGGTACTGGTTATCGAGCAGCGAAAATGTGGTTTCGGAATACGGCTTTTTGTCGGAGAATAGTTTGTACACCCCTCTTGGCCTGCTCGACAGGCGCCAGCGCCAGAAGCGTCCGGACTGTTCGAGCGAAAGACTGGATTTGGCTACCTGCATGCCGCTCTTGTAGAGCTTATAGCTGGCCTGGTAAGGCGTTATCGCAATTTCTTCTGCCAGACCGGATGTTGAAGCGAACAGGCAAAAAGCGATCAGGCAGGCTATCGAAACAATGAATCTAGACGTTTTCAAATTCGATGGGTTCCCGCAGTGGATGTTGTTCAAACACGATAGAATTATCTCTTATCTGCAATTTACCTTCGCTCAACCACTGTAAAACCAGTGGGTACATGCGGTGTTCTAGTTGATGCCCCCGGCGTTTTAAATCGGCCAGCGTATCGCTCGCATCGATTGGGTAACGCCCCTGGATGATGATCGGGCCACCGTCCAGCTCTGGTGTGACCAGGTGAATGCTGACCCCGTGTTCTGTTTCATTATTTTCGATCACGCGTTGGTGTGTGTCTAAACCCTTGTAAGCGGGTAAAAGCGATGGATGAATGTTGAGAATTTTATCGACATTGGCCTGAATGAAAGCTGAACCCAATATGCGCATAAATCCGGCGAGTACGAGGTAATCTGGCTCGAACGACCGGATGCTTCGATGCAGTGCCTGGTCGAAGGCCTTGCGTGAGGTGAATGAACGGTGATCGATAACCTGGTTTTCGATTTCGTGTATTTCGGCACGTTTTAGCCCGTATGCGTCGGGTTCGTTGGATATTACGGCGCAGATTCGAGCCTTGAGCCGACCCGATTCGGTCGCATCGATAATCGACTGCAAGTTACTACCGTTGCCCGAAATGAGCACGACGAGGGAAAGATTTCTGTGATCAGGCGGCTTCCGGGTCATGCCAGGATTACAGATGGCCCCTGTCCTTTTTCCACAATTTCGCCGATCACCCAGGCTTGTTCGCCGAGTTGACCGAGTAGTCGAAGGCAGCCGTCCCGATCGTTCTGGTCGACCACCAAAACCATTCCTACACCGCAGTTAAAGGTGCGAAACATTTCGCTGGATTGAATATTGCCGGCAGTTTGCAGCCACTCGAAAACTTCTGGCAGGGCCCAACTTGAGCGGTCGATCCTGGCCGCGCAATCCTGTGGAAGGACCCGGGGAATGTTTTCGCTCAAACCACCGCCGGTGATATGCGCGATTGCCCGTACAGGATGTTGTTCGGCGACTGACAGTATATTTTTTACATAGATTCGGGTTGGCTCGATCAAAGCCTCAGCCAGCGACTTGCCTTCGCAGTCCTGCGACAGGTTGACACCAGAGACCTCGATAATTTTGCGGATTAAAGAATAACCATTCGCGTGAGGACCCGACGATGCCAGCGCAATCAGGCAATTCCCGACCGCCACCTGAGTACCATCGATCACACGGTCTTTTTCTACGATACCAACGCAAAAACCGGCCAGATCAAAATCACCTGGGGCATACATGCCGGGCATTTCAGCAGTTTCACCACCGATTAGCGCACAGCCCGCGAGCCGACATCCCTCGGCAATGCTGTTGATCACCTGTTCGGCAACCTCGAGGCTCAGCTTGCCGGTTGCATAATAGTCGAGAAAAAATAACGCCTCGGCCCCGAGCACCACAATATCGTTTGCACACATGGCGACCAGGTCGATACCGACACCGTGGTACTTGCCGAGATCTATCGCGAGCTTCAATTTAGTACCGACACCATCGGTACCGGATACCATGATCGGATTTCGATAGCGATCGAGCGGAAGTTCGAACAAACCGCCAAAACCGCCAATATTGCCAACGCAGCCCGGCCGGTGAGTTGATTTTATCGCGGGTTTGATTCTCTCGACTAGTTCGTTACCGGCGTCTATGTCAACACCCGAGTCACGATAACTGAGGGATAATTCAGATTTCATGGATTGCTGGTTCAGGAAATATTTGCGGTGTGTTATTTTACACACCTTGAAAATAAATGCCCAGAGAGCCTCAGACTTGATCAGAGGTTCCCCAGGTCAAGCTCGGGAGAAACAATGAATTACAGGATTTTTTGTCTGCTGCTGATAGGCCTCGGGTCGGTCGTTAATACCGTCGCACGGGCTGTCGTCGTAGAGGATCTTTATACCATCGATTTGCCGGTGGCAGATCAGACCACAAGCCTGCGTCTGGAAGTTTTCAGCGAGGCATTCAGGCAGGTTGTGATCAAGGTCAGTGGTTCGGATGATGCGCTTCGCAGTCCCGCGTTCGAACGGCCTGTCGAGAAAAGTGCACGTTACGTCAAACAGTTCAGGTACCTGGTTCGTAAGGACGACGTTGCAGATGAATATGCGGTTGAGCGACTATTCCTGAAAATAGATTTCGATCAGCGGTTGATCGAAAATCTGTTGCGGGAAAATAATTTTCCCATCTGGGGTCGCGAGCGTCCCGGCAGCTTACTGATTATTAGCTACGATGTGAATGAAACGATTCGCCTGATATCGGGGGATACCACGCCAAAGATGGTTGATTTGCTCGATGAGGCTGCTCTCAGGCTGGGCGTTCCCGTATTATTCCCGCTGATGGATCTGGAAGATATTGCGCTGGTGAGTATAGGAGATATCGCTTCACGCCAGTATGGCAATATCGAAACTCTGGCGGATCGCTACTCGCCGGATGTACTCGTCATTGGACAGATAATAGGTCGTAGCGGCCAGGGGTGGCATGGTGACTGGGAGGTTCGATTTGCCGATCAGGTATTTAAATGGAAATACAATGGAGCCTCCAGGCAGGTAGTGGTCGATCAGCTGATTAAACATCTGGCGCGTATTCTGGCATTAGAGTATGCACTAGACGATCACCGGCGGTCCGGGCAGTCGCTGCTAATGAGTATTTCATCGATGAATAACATCGGAAGTCTGGTATTGGTGCAACGCTACCTGGAAGCCCTGAACGTGGTCGATTCAGTGCGAGTGACATTAATTTCCGATGATGTAGTGACCTTTGAACTCAAGCTACGCAACGATGCCGAGGCTTTACAACGCCTGATCGAATTTGGCGAATTGCTGGAGCAGGAGGAACTGCCACAGATCTATGCCCAGGGTGATACCCAGACGGTTCTGAGCTATACCTATATCGATCGAGGAGAGTCCAATTAAAGCGGCTCAAATTGCACTGCCATTGACTTTTGACCGGCAGTTCAGCCTGGAAAATTACTTCTCCGAGCAGGGTGAATTGATCATCGAAAACCTGAAATCGCTGATCACGAAGAGCGGAGAGTCGTTGATAGGGCTGTGGGGTGGCCCCGATAGCGGCAAAACACACCTGATCAATGCCTGCGCACATTTTGCACGTCAACAGGCGCTTGTGTTCCACTTATACGAAGGCAACCAGCTGGTACAGTGCGATCCTGACTATTTCGATATTCCGACAAGCTGTGAAGTGCTGGCGGTCGATAACCTCGATGCATTGTGTGGGCAAGGTCATTGGGAAAAGAAATTTTGTCAGCTCATTAACCGCTGCAAGAGTGGAGACTTGCGCCTGATTTTCACCCTGACCGACAACCCG
>JADFMY010000055.1 GCA_022563685.1 Pseudomonadota bacterium
TGCATATTCGTAGTCAGCAGAGGCATGTTCCACTCTAAAAGTGAAAAGGAAAACAACTTATAATGGAACGGAGTAACTATAAGTTACATCCATGTAACGAACCCCAACCTACTGGACTTATTGAGTAGTTACCTTACAACTTAAAGATTTCACCACCATTAAGACGCTTCACGTTAAAATCGGGCATGGCCTCGACGCATTCGCGGTAAATCAGGTCTTCCTCACCGGGCTTAAAATGAGTAAGCCAAACATCAGGGCGATGCCTCAGCTTTTTGATATCTTCACCGAGTAGCGATGGACAGTAGTGTTTAGAAACTTTACTGACTGCCAGCTCACTGTTGGAGAAAGCAGATTCGACAAATATCATGTCAATATGATCATAACCATTCAACACATCCCACAGGCTGTCATTGGTTGTGGTATCGCCACTAAACGCGACCGTGCGATTCCGGGTAGAGACACAGTACCCGACTCCGGGAACCGTATGATTGACGGGAATCATTTCGAATTCACGCGAACGGATAGTGACTTTTTCACCCGGTTTCATCACCTTGAAGTGTATTGACGGATTCTCCCGGGTGGGGAGCTCGGAAAAATCGGGCCATATTATCCAGTTAAAAATATGGGTTTTGATCGCCTTGATGGTTTCTTCCAGAGCATGAACAATAATTGGCTCGTCGTGAACCCCAAACATGCTGTCAGCCAGCAGTGGCAAGCCTACGACATGATCGATGTGGGAATGGGTAAGGAATATATGACGTATCCCGGTCATATTATTCAGCGGTATATCACCAAGTCCGGTACCTGCATCGACTAACACGTCGTCGTCGATTAAAAAAGAAGTCGTTCTTAGATTGGCCCCAATACCACCGGCCCACCCGAGTATTTTAATTTGCATTAATCTTTATCTGGTCGTTTTCTTACTATTCTATTTCGTTAACCGGCTTACGCCTGTCACTCTAGTTTATAGCAAAATCTAGATACATTTCGAAGCAAATTTCTCAATCTACCGAAAATTAGCGCGGAATAATTCACCTTAATATAAACCTGTCTGGATTTATATGCGCTTGGTCACAAAATGATCAGGAACCCTGATTCTCCCATTAATCCGACGCAGGCAATCACCTTCTTCAGTTAATATCGTTCAAGGAGTACTAGTGCGACAGCATAAATTTTCAGTTACACTTAAGGCCTGAGCCATGAATAAAAAACGATGTTCCCGACGATAGCAAGCCTGCTCGCCACAGTTTTATACTGTCTGTCCGCATTTTTGATATCCAGGCAATTGGGTGACCCGGCTCAGCCACGCTGGAAACCTCTAGCGCCCGCAGTACTGGCAATACTGGTGCACGCAGTGGTGCTAAATCATATTATTTATGGCCCTGAAGGTTTGAACCTGGGGTTATTTGTCGTTCTCTCGCTAATTTGCTGGTTAATTTCGATTCAGATATTGCTGAGCTGTATTTATCACCGCGTCGAAAGCCTCGGTATAGCGATATTTCCAGTGAGCGGTCTCGCCGGTTTGATCTCCAGTCTGGGCCTTTCCGAGCACTTGATTGCTACCGGAAGCGAAGTCATACAGGGGCATATCATGGTGTCTGTGATCGCCTACAGCCTGATTATGCTGGGTGCCTGCCAGGCGGCCCTGCTCGCCTACCAGGATCACTCGATACGTTCACACCACCCTGGCGGTTTCATACGCTTCTTGCCGCCGCTACACGAGATGGAGACACTTCTATTCCAGATTCTAAGCTTCGGCTTTATCGCGCTAAGCGCTTCCCTGATTACCGGCTTCTTCTTTCTTGAAGACATTTTCGCGCAGCACCTGGTGCACAAGACTGTGTTGTCTATCGTAGGATGGTTTATCCTCGGCACCCTGCTGTTTGGTCGATTTCAGTTTGGCTGGCGTGGTAAGACTGCAATTCGTTGGACCCTGTCTTCCTTCGGCTTTTTAATGCTGGCTTTTTTCGGCAGCAAACTTGTACTTGAGTTCATTCTTTAACCCTACATCTCATAACGGCAGACGCCTTGAACGATATACCGCTTTACCTGTTGCTGATTGTCCTGCTTGTCTTATTCCTGATGTCGGCATTTTTCTCCGGTTCTGAAACTGGCCTGATGCGCCTTAATCGTTACCGGCTCAAACATCTGGCCAGTAAAGAGCACGGTGGCGCCAAGCGCGCACTCGAGTTACTCGCTCAGCCGGACAAACTGATCAGTCTGATTCTGTTGGGCAACAATTTCATCAATATCCTGATTATCCAACTCGCTACCTATATCGGATACAGATTATATGGCGATGTCGGTATAGCGATCGCTACCGGTGTGTTAACCCTGGTACTACTGCTATTTGCCGAAGTGACACCCAAAACACTGGCAGCAAATAAGCCAGAAAGCATCGCCTTCCCGGCGGCCTATGTTTACAAACCCTTGCTACGACTGTTATCCCCCCTGGTCGCGGTAATCGACTGGCTCACAAAAATGATCCTGGCGCTGTTGCAGGTATCGGACAAAACCTATGAAAACGATGCGCTTAACTCCGAGGAATTGCGCATCGCTGTGAATGAAACCAGGGGCCTGATACCCGATTCGCACCGCGATATGCTGCTCAGCATTCTCGACCTGGAAAAGGTCAGCGTCGACGATATTATGGTGCCACGCAGCGAAATTATTGGTATCGATCTGCAGGAAAGCTGGAACGATATTCTCAAGCAGATTACTACCCTGTCTTATACCAGAATTCCGATTTTTTCTGGCAATATCGACAATATTGTCGGCATCGCGCAATTGCGGAAAATATTACCCTTAATGATGGCCGACGAATTTAACCAGGAGAGTCTGGCAAAATTAACGCGCCAGAGCTATTTCATACCGGAAGGCACGCCTCTGACCACGCAATTGCTCAATTTTCGTAAAAACAAACGCCGCATGGGTTTTGTTGTCGACGAATACGGCGACATTCAGGGACTGGTGACAATCGAAGACATCCTGGAAGAAATCGTCGGCGAATTCACTACCGATCCGACCGACCTGCACCAGGCCTTCGTTCAGGAGGCAGACGGTAGTTTTCTGATTGATGGTTCCACTCATATCCGCGAAATCAATCGTAATCTGAATCTTGACTTGCCGAGCGAGGGAGCCCGTACCTTGAATGGACTCATTCTGGAACATATGGAATTCATCCCCGAAGCCGGTACCAGCCTGAAGATCAATCACTACCCGATCGAGATTCTGCAGGTGAAGAATAATATGGTTAAAACGGTACGTCTGTCGACGCAACAAATCCTGCCCCGGCAAACCCGGCAAACCGAATCGTCCACAGATGGCTAAGCCGCAATCGCAATTTCGATGCTGCGAATGCGCCAGCATTTTGCCCAAGTGGTCGGGTCAGTGTCCTGAATGTAAAAGCTGGAACGCGATCGAGGAAATACCCGTGATTTCCGCAATCGCTAAACGCAGCACCCACTGGCCCGAAGCCACAGCACCATCCGAAGTCATGCTGCTCAACCAGATCCCGGTACTGGGTAGCCCTCGATTTAGCAGCCAAATTTCCGAGCTGGACCGGGTCCTGGGTGGCGGCCTGGTACCGGGGTCGGTCATTTTACTGGGCGGGGACCCGGGAATCGGCAAATCGACTATTTTATTGCAGTGCCTGACCCAAATTAGCCGGCAACAACAGGCCCTGTACGTGACCGGCGAGGAATCATTGCAACAGGTGAGTCTGCGCGCGCAGCGCCTCAAACTGCCTAATGAATATTTGAAACTGCTGAGTGCGACTTGCGTGGAGGAAATCATTGCGCTGGCTACTAGCAGTAAACCCGCGGTGATGGTGATCGATTCAATTCAAACCACCTATACCAACAGCCTGCAATCCGCACCAGGGTCGGTCAGCCAAATTCGGGAAAGTACTGCGATGCTGGTGCGCCTCGCCAAGCAAAGCAATATCGCGATATTTCTGGTCGGTCATGTGACCAAGGAAGGGCAACTGGCCGGACCCAGGGTACTCGAACACATGGTTGATACAGTACTCTATTTCGAGGGTGACGGTTCGACCCGGTATCGGGTGATTCGCGCGGTAAAAAATCGCTTTGGCGCGGTCAACGAACTGGGGATATTCGCCATGAGCGACGAGGGCTTGAAGCAGGTTAGCAACCCTTCGGCTATATTTCTTTCGCAGCATGAGCAGCCGGTATCGGGTAGCGTCATCATGGTGTCGCGAGAAGGAACCCGGCCAATACTGGTCGAAATTCAGGCTTTGGTAACCGAGAGTCACTCCGGGCATCCACGCAGGATCAGCATAGGGCTCGAATCGAACCGACTGGCCATGTTGCTGGCGATATTGCAACGTCACGGCGGTATCCCACTCTACGATCGGGACGTATTCGTCAATGCTGTCGGCGGCGTTCGCATTACGGAAACCGGTGCCGATCTGGCAGTGGTGCTCGCGATGCTGTCGAGTTATCGTGATCGCCCGGTGAGCAATCATTTGCTGGTATTTGGTGAAGTCGGACTGTCTGGCGAAATCAGGCCGGTACCCAATGGCGAAGACCGGCTACGCGAAGCGAGCAAGCACGGATTCGAAACTGCGATTATACCGAAGGCCAATATGCCCCGGCAAAAAAATCGGATCAAGAATTTAAAATTGATTCCAGTTAATCATTTGGCTGACGCACTGGATGCATTATAATTTTACCGCTTACTGATTTCGAGAATTGATCGGTTTCTATCTGGCCGAAAATAAAATATGAGTAATAATTATGTCTAAAACTGACAACAAGTTGAAGGATTTCGAGAAATCGCTGACCCAGCTCGAAAGGATAGTATCGCAGATGGAAAGCGGCGAGCTCGGCCTCGAGGAATCCCTGGCTCAGTTTGAGCAAGGCATCACCCTCGCCAAATCCTGTCAGGATACCCTGGCCAAAGCCGAACTACGCGTCGAACAGTTAATTGAGAAAAACGGGCTGCAGCAGGCCATTCCATTTGAAGAAACAGGGGACCACTGATCAAGTCATGACCGATCATCTTGGGCACAAAATAATCAAGCTCGGCGTTGCGAAACTTAGCAATAGCCCTGCTATTACTCGCGTTCCGCGCCTTGATCTTGATCATTTTGCATCCCAATATGATTCACCCAGACTTAATCAGTGGTCCCTAAATGAAGATTGACTCGGAAGGGTTCGAATCTCTCCTCAAAAAATATCAGCTCAGGGCCGAAAAGACACTGAATCAGTGGCTGCCAGACGAGCAGGTCAATCCGGTCGAATTACACCAGGCGATGCGCTACTCGGTACTGGCGCCTGGCAAGCGTGTGCGACCGATACTGGTCTACGCTACTGCCTCTACCCTGGGTCTCGGTCTACAGCTGGTGGATGGAATCGCCGCCGCGGTTGAAATTATTCACGCCTACTCACTGATCCACGATGACCTGCCGGCTATGGATAACGACGATTTGCGTCGAGGCCGCCCGACTTGCCACCGAAAATTTGACGAGGCAACCGCAATACTGGCCGGGGATGCCCTGCAGGCGCTGGCATTTTATATTCTGAGCCACGACGACAATATGACCCACAGTAGTAAGGCACGACTGAAAATGATCGAAAAACTGTCCCTGTTTTCCGGGTCACGTGGAATGGCAGGTGGTCAGGCGATTGATCTGGAATCAGTGGGTAAAACGCTCAACATCGCCGAACTGGAAACCATGCACATCCATAAAACCGGCGCCCTGATTAGAACCTGCATTCAACTTTCAGCCTTGAGTTCGAAACAGCTTGGCGCCGACCAGCTTAGAGCCCTCGACACTTACGCAAAATGCGTCGGACTGTCATTCCAGGTACAGGATGACATACTCGACGTAGTCGGCGATACCAGTACTCTGGGGAAGCCACAGGGTTCTGACATCGAGCGCAACAAGCCGACTTTTCCATCGGTAATCGGGCTCGATGCCTCCCGCGAAAAAGCCCGCGAGTTACACCATAAGGCCCTGGACGCACTGTCGATATTTGGTGAGGAAGCCGAGATTTTAAGGTATATTTCGGCCTGGTTTGTAGAGCGCACTCACTAGCCGCATACCCACCTGGGGCGGCGGAATAGTGAGACACAATAGAAATTTAAAAATAGACAGTTAACGAGTCGAAAATATTAATGTCCTTAACCATACCTGTCACGATCCTGGCCTGTTCTGGTACGCCTGAACTTGCTATTATTTCGCCCAACCCTGGGCGCCACCTTTTAGCTCAACCTGCGCTATCTATCGGGGTTCTGGTGGGAAGTACGAGTTACTAATGGCATCCGAGAATTCCACCTTACTGGAAAGCATCCAGTCACCAGCGGATTTACGCGCGCTCGAACAAAGCCAGTTACCACAGCTCGCCGACGAATTACGTGAATTTATCATACAAAGTATCTCTAAAACCGGCGGTCATCTGGGTTCTGGCCTCGGTGCGGTTGAAATCACCATCGCATTGCATTATCTGTTCGATACGCCACATGATCGTTTGATCTGGGATGTCGGTCATCAGTGTTATCCGCATAAGATACTGACCGGGCGTCGCGAACAAATGTCCGGACTACGGCAACAGGGTGGTTTATCGGGATTCCCTAAAATTAGCGAGTCCGAATACGATAATTTCGGCGCCGGGCATTCAAGCACCTCGATCAGTGCCGCTCTCGGTATGGCGATAGCCGCCAATGCACAGGGTATCGATCGTAAAACGGTAGCCATCATTGGCGATGGCGGTATGACGGCTGGTATGGCTTATGAAGCCCTAAATCACGCCGGCAGCATCGACACCGATTTGTTGGTGATATTAAACGATAACGAAATGTCGATATCACCCAATGTCGGTGCCATGTCCAAATATTTGTCTCGAATCTGGTCCGGCAAAATATACACCACTTTTCGTGCCGGAAGTAAGAAAATCCTGCAGTATATACCCTCGGCCTGGGAGCTGGCGCGTCGTACGGAAGAACATGTGAAAGGCATGATCGTTCCAGGTACCTTATTCGAGGAACTCGGCTTTTCATATTATGGCCCTATCGATGGCCACAATTTGAATGACCTCATCCATCTGGTGAAAAATCTTCAGCAAATCCGTGGCCCGCAGTTGCTACATATCGTGACCCAGAAAGGCAAGGGCTATGCCCCGGCTGAAGAAGATGCCTGCAAGTTCCACGGCGTCGGACCCTTTGATCCGGCAACTGGTCAGTCACGGGCGTCGAGTAAACCCGGCGTGCAATCGTATACCCAAATATTTTCTGACTGGCTGGTGAAGAAAGGCCAGGAGGATCCGCTGCTGCAGGTGATTACGCCGGCGATGCGAGAAGGCTCGGGATTGGTAGAATTTTCCCAACAAATGCCAGAGCGATACCACGATGTAGGAATCGCCGAACAACACTGTGTTACTCTCGCTGCGGGCATGGCGTGCGATGGCTTAAAACCCGTGGTCGCAATTTATTCGACTTTCCTGCAACGCGCTTATGATCAGTTTGTACATGACGTGGCGGTGCAGAATCTGGATGTTTTGTTTGCCGTGGATCGAGCCGGTATCGTTGGCGCCGATGGGGCCACTCATACCGGCAGTTTTGACATCAGTTATGCCCGTTGCATACCCAATGTTATCCTGATGGCCCCGGCAAACGGCGATGATATGTTTGAATTGCTCAATGCCGCCTATCGTTATCCGGGGCCGGCCCTGGTTCGTTATCCGCGCGACAGCACCGCGAAACCTGATACCGTCAATACCAGCGTTGCAGCAGATATCGGCAAGGGAATGCTGGTGCGAGAAGGCTCGGATACGGCGCTATTGGTATTCGGTACGCTCCTCGAAATCGCGCTCGAAGTAGCCGAAGAACTCGATTTAAGTGTCGCCAATATGCGTTTTATCAAACCGCTTGACCAGGCTTTGATAGAACAACTGGCGTCAAAGCATAAAAATCTGGTGACAATCGAAGACAATTCTATTTTGGGCGGTGCTGGAACTGCGGTGCTGGAATTTCTCAATCAGCGGCAAATGACCAATCGATGCCTGCGCCTTGGCCTGTCTGATGACTTTCCCTCGCAGGGCAGCCGAGAACAGGTTTTGCAGGAATTCGGGCTCGATAAAGCCGGAATCAGGGACTCAATTATCCAATTTATAGGTGATCAGGTATCAAACACGGCTGATCATCACCTAAAAAATGCTTAATTTTCCTTTGATTAGCGTAAATGATGGCGTCTTTTAATGTATTCACTTACAATTACTACTGGTTTGTTTGAAATTTTTTATCAACATCCGATCAACCTTTGTTAAATTAGAGAGTAGTTATGTCTGACTTAGTGACTGGCACTGTTAAATGGTTTAACGATGCCAAGGGTTATGGTTTTATTTCACAGGAAGGTGGAAAAGACGTGTTCGTTCATTTTAGTGCCATACAGTCTGAGGGCCACAAAACGCTTCAGCAAGGACAAACCGTCACCATGAAAGTTACCGATGGTGCGAAAGGCCCCCAGGCCGAAGATGTATCACCCGCTTAACCCAATTAGTTAAGAACCCCTGAATTAGCGTCGCTCTGGTTACCAACACCGGAGCATTCGAGTTTTAGAGATAGCACACTGCTATCACTGAACAACCCTCTTGTGATATAAATACGGGTAGAAACCAGCAGTAGCCTTGCCTGTCCTGACTCACCCACCGATCTACTCCTGACCAGGATCTACCTGATATTCATACACCCTACCCCTTTATCTATCGATTTATTAGCCCGTAGATGCGAAAATAGATTGATGCGTATTTGCCAAAAAAAACAACGTCGGTATAATAACAGACTAATTCACTCAGGTATTACCATGCTAGCTTATCCGCTTCGATATCAATTACTGGCTTCACAAACCATTGCTAAGAGTGGTAATCGGACTTCACGGCCGATGACAGGGGGATTGCAATGAACCATAGGGCAACCTCAGTATCGACAATTCCAGACGTTCAGGGGACTAAAGATACACGCCAGTTAGCCATAAACAAGGTTGGCATCAAGGATATACGCCACCCGGTGATCGTCAAAGATCGATCGGATGGTGTGCAACATACCATTGCCCAGTTCGACATGTACGTGTTTTTGCCCCATCAATTCAAGGGGACGCACATGTCCCGGTTTGTGCAGATACTTAACGATCACGCAAAGGAAATAACGGTCAGCTCGTTTAACGATATGCTAAAAGAAATGGCAGAAATGCTGGAAGCAGAGTCTGGAAATATTGAAATGCGCTTCCCCTATTTCGTCAATAAAAAAGCGCCCATATCGGGTGTTGAATCGTTGCTCGACTATGATGTCACGCTGATAGGTGAAATAAACAAGGGTGTCACCAATACGCGCATCAAAATTCTCATCCCGGTAACGAGTTTGTGTCCCTGTTCCAAATCTATATCTGACTACGGCGCCCACAATCAGCGCTCGCATGTGACGATAAATGCCAAAATCAGAGGATTTATCTGGATAGAGGAAATTATCGACATAGTCGAAAAACAGGCCTCATGCCAACTTTACGGTTTACTCAAACGACCGGACGAAAAATACGTCACCGAACACGCCTATGATAATCCCAAATTCGTCGAAGATATGGTGCGCGACATCGCTAGAGAACTCAACAAGGACGAACGTATTCGTCAATATGTACTGGAATCGGAAAATTTCGAATCGATACATAATCACTCCGCTTATGCGTTAATCGAATTCGACAAGGATAGTTAAACGATGGTCCAGCCAAATCCTGACTCCTGACTGGCCAAAACCGGGGTTGGGATGTCTTCAAGCTGATTCAATTGTTGAGTAACGATAGTCGGGCTATTATTTTTTTCCGATATATGCCCGACAATCAGGCAATTCAGGCTCGAAGTATTGATCTGACGAAGCAGATGGAGCGACTGATCGTTCGACAAATGACCAAGATCACCTGAAACTCGTTGCTTGACCGGATAAGGATAGGGCCCGGTTTCAAGCATTACCTGGTCGTAGTTGAATTCTAGTAATAATCCATCCAGGTTATCGTAAGCCTGAATAATATGGGCGGTAATATGTCCGGTATCGGTTAAAATTCCCAGCCTTTTTCCGCTGGAAGTATGGCAAAACACATACTGGACCGGTTCGCCCGCATCGTGAGGAACGGTGACGGGCAAAATCTCGAAACAACCTATTTGTATCGATCGTCCCCCGCAAACTCCTCGATAGGCAAAGCTGCTGTTGAAAACAGCGCACGCGGTACCGGTGGTTGCCCAGACTGAAATATCGTATCGGGATGAAAGCCGTTCCACGCCGGCCCCATGATCCGAATGTTCGTGCGTGAGCAAAATTGCGTCGATATCCGAAGGATCAAGACCGAGCTTTGACAACCGCCGCTCAAACTGTCGCAACGAAAAGCCGCAATCTACCAGGATAGTCGTCTCTTCGTGGCTGACCAGTGTTGCGTTGCCCTTGCTGCCGCTACCCAGAGACGCTATTCGCATAGAAGGGATCCCATGTATTATTTAATATACTGGTACAGCAAACTCAAAAATTCGATACCTTCTGGCGAATTATCAACCTCACCGTCGGGAGTCTCGATGCTTATGCGTGTGGTTTCGTGCGTTTCTTCCGATAAAACCAGAACGACCTGCTTTTTAACTGTTTTTGTTTTAGCAGTAAAAAATGAGAAGAATCCCCTGTCTTCAACTTCTATATCCACGTTGGTGTTAATCAGGATGACACCATCATTGCTCAATCCACTTTGATACGTGGCTTTTACTACTTCAAAATTCAACCGATCCAACTGATGCAAGATCCGGTTCCAGGAGCGTGTATACCCCCCCTGAACCAGCAAATAAGATTCTTCCTCTACATAATCGGTATGGAATGAGGCCCTGGCAGCAAAGAGTTTAACGTTTTCCAGCTGCTGTTCGATCTCGGCATGTCGCAAGCCCAGGTAAATCATCAGACGCGAGAGCATCTCCACTTCCAGCTCGGTATCGGACTGGCGAAAATTCCAGTTGTTTTTGATATAATTTTCATTAGGTCGCGTTGGCAATGTATAGATTATTTCGGTACCCCGATGAGATATGTAGATTCGAACCCCCTGATCGGCGCCCTCCCTCGCAATTCGTGTCCTGAATTGATCCTGACTCGCCGATAAATCCTCAGAAGCAAAAAGCCTGGCAAAAAAACCCTGATCTTCTTCCTGCTTGCCTTCCTCGTTGAAAACCCATGCGGTCTCCATGATGCCAATCACCGGTTCGTCAAGTGCCAGTGTAAAACCCTCTGACGCCCAGAATTCCTTGACTAACTGGTATAGCTCATCGACCGGTGCCTCGAGGCTAAGCCAGTAAAAGTCGGCAAATCCTTCAAGTTTTAGCGCTTCGACTTTTGCCAACACGGGTATCTTTTTCCTCGATTCGGGATCGTTAGATTCACCAGAAAATACCGCAGGCAATTCAAATGTAGATTCTGATTCGGTGTTAGCTGTAGTCAGATCGGGCGGCACTTCCAACGGGGGTAATACTCGACTGTCAAGATACCGTAAATCTGACGACGAACTGCCACAGGCAGCCAGATTGACCAGCGCAATTGCGACCAATAAAGAGAGAACCGTCCTCATAATGCACCACCGGCAATTAGCGCCTGGCGTACCGAATCCTGATACTCTGGCGCCAGAACAGTCATCGGCAGACGCATATTAACTTCACCAAAACCCATTTCTGCAACCGCCCACTTCACTGGTATAGGGTTTGACTCAATGAATAAGAGACGGTGCAGATCGGCTATTTCCGCATCCACACTGCGTGCCTGTTGTTCCTTACCCTCATAGGCGAATCGGCACATTTCAGCCATCTTCGCAGGCACGACATTCGCGGTGACCGAAATCGCACCATGTCCACCATTTAGAATAAAATCGCAGGTAGTGGAATCGTCACCGGTCAACAGGGCAAAATCGTCACTGACGAGTGTTCTGATTTCTGCGAGCCGCTCCATACTTCCAGTCGCCTCCTTGATGCCAACGATATTGCTCACTTTCGCCAGCTCTCCCACAGTCTCGGCAAGCATGTCGCAGGCGGTTCGCCCAGGAACGTTGTAGAGTATCTGTGGAATATCGACCGCGCTGGCGATCGCCTGGAAGTGTTGTATCAAGCCTCTCTGGGCTGGTTTATTATAATAAGGAGTCACCAGCAAACAGGCATCGGCTCTAACCTCTTTCGCGCAACGCGTTAGCGTGATCGCTTCACTGGTCGAATTAGCACCGGTTCCGGCAATCATTGGCAGGCGGTGGTTAATAATTTCCTGACTGCGACGCAGAAGTTCGCAGTGCTCATCGGGGTCCAGGGTTGCTGATTCGCCCGTGGTTCCGGCGATGACCAGTCCATTGCTTCCCTCTTTTACGTGAAAATCTATCAACGCTTCGAGCTGCGCATAATCCACGGCGCCATCGGCTAACATCGGCGTCACCAACGCCACCAGACTACCTTTAAACATGCCGCACCTCTGCACCGCTTAATAATAAATAAGTCGCGTATGTTATAAAGACTGATGTGAATGTACAAGCAATTGTCATCGCTAGCGTGCCTTCTTATCCAGCCACGACCCGGATAGTTGGCAGCGGCGAGTTCATAAGCTAAGCTTCTATTACATATCGCCCTGGGATTCTCGCTCGACCTGCGTTTCATGGTGCGGCCAGGCTTTAATTATGGCCTGAATCAGGGTCGCGAGCGGTATTGCAAAAAATACGCCCCAAACACCCCAGAGACTCCCAAAAAAAACGACTGCGACGATGATCGCAACCGGATGCAGATTAACGACTTCTGAAAATAGCAGCGGTACCAGTAAATTCCCATCCAGAAATTGTATCAATGTATAGATCGCGATCAGATACCAAAATTCCGATGTGATGCCCCATTGAAAAAACGCGATCATGGCAACGGGTATAGTGACTACTGTGGCGCCCACATAAGGTATGATCACCGACAGGCCAACGAGTACACTGAGCAGCATGGCATAATTGAGTCCCATGAAAGCGAAGGCGATGAAAGATGCGAGCCAGACGACAAGCACTTCGATAAACTTGCCACGTACGTAACTGGCAATTTTTGAGTCGAGGTCTGTCCACACTTCCCTTGCCAGCGTACGTTCATCGGGTAGAAAATTACCCAACCAGCTTAAGATTAAATCCTTGTCCTTGAGGAAGAAAAACACCATCAACGGCAACAGGATCAAATAAACGAAAAAAGTAATCGCACCCACTACCGACGCGAGAGAAAGGCTCACGACCCGTTGCCCCAAATTGGTTAATTCGGTACGCACGAATGTGAACACTTCCTCTACCTGCTCCGTAGAGATAAATTCAGGATACTGTTGCGGCAACTGGGATAATAGCTGCTGGCCCTTGCCAAACATCGCGGGCAACTCAAGAATCAACTCTCTGACCTGATGGGTTAAAAGCGGCAACAATACAAAAAGAACTATCAATATGGCTGCCAATATCAGTGTAGTGACAATACTTGCGGCGATCGTTCGGTTCAGCCTGATCTGGTTCAACCGGTATACCAGACCTTCGAATAGATAGGCGATGACGATGCCGACCAGAATGGGCATAAGGTAGGCGTTCATAACCAGGATGAGCAACCCACCGGCAATCAGTATGAACGCAAAAATAATCGTCTGAGGGTCGGTAAAGTGACGCTCATACCACTTTTTTAATAGATTAATCATCGTTGTATATACTTTTCGTACTGGGTTTGAAATGTCGATTCCAACTCATCGATCACTGCAGATGCTTCTCGTCCCTGCATGATATGTTGCCCCATTAACGCTGAGGTCTGGTTGAGCAAAATACCTGTATCAAGCATGTAGTAGGTTTTCTTCATTCGTTTAATTGCCGCGATCACCGTTTCGACGGCAGGTCTGGCTATTGACTCCGGTTCCTGCTTTTTATCCTCAGTCGGATGAATCTTATATTGCTGCACCATAAAGGCCGCATAATCGACAACTGCCTGCTGATGTTCCCTATCAAGACTGGAGATTAATGTTTCAAGCTGTTGGAGCCGATTTTTCATTTCGTCCATCCCGATTAAAGCCTTATACGGGCGGACATTTTATTCTCCGGCAATAAGCGTGCGCAAATTCTAACAACTCTTCCATCACCGCGACCCGAAATTTTTGCCTTTGGCGTACAAATGAAAAAGAGCGGCTCAGCGGAGGGTCGAGTTGCAGTGCTGCCAGGGCATTGAGTTTTAGTTCCTTCTCAATCGTAGAACGTGACAAAATCGAGATCCCCATCCCGGCTTCAATTGCCCCCTTTAAGGCTTCAGGACTCCCTAATTCCAGGCAAAAATTCATATCTGCCGGGTCAATATTTTGATCGCGAAGATATTGCAAAATAACTTCGCGCGTACCCGACCCTTCTTCACGGCAAATGAACGGGTATCGCACGATATCTGCCGGTTTAACCTTACCACCTCTTTTTACCAGTTCATGATCTGGAACCGTCACCACTACCAGATGGTCATGGTGACAAACTTCAACCACCAGGTTCTTGTTAGAAACAGGCGCTTCTACGACACCCAGGTCGATCACATTGTCTTCAACCATAGATACGATGCCTTCGGTGTTTGACACCTTGAGGCGTAAATTTATGTCCGGGTAGCGATTCTTAAACTCCCCGAGCAAAGCGGGTAACATATATTCGGCGATTGTGGTACTGGCGCCGATTGTCAATACACCACTAATTTCACCGGTCAGATCCCGTACAGAATTTTCCATTTCCGCATAAAGATCAAAGATGCGTTCGGCAAATTCGGCCACCTTTTCGCCAGCAGAGGTTAAATTGACCTTGTTATGCGTACGGTCGAACAGGCGTGTATTAAAATAATCTTCTAGCTGGCGCACCTGAAATGTAACCGCCGGTTGGGTCATGTGCAGGGCTTCGGCTGCCTTGGTAAAGCTCAGCAACTTGGAGACGGTATGAAATACTTTCAGACGTCGATCACTCATGGATCTGGAGAACTCGGAAAATTGGGTTCACATTATATATAATTCTTATACAGTTCTACAGGTGTTATAAATATGTCTGATGGGTGGGTGTCTGCGCGTGGGGGAAATTTACGTGATCAATGTCACAGAATCGCATATCACATCTGTAATAATTGATGACAATTCTCGATTTCGCTCGTAAACTATTAATAATTGGAGAAAAAAGGATAAATATGAGGTATTCGATATACCTGCTAATCATGGTTTCGGCCTCGCTCAGTGCCGGAGAGATACTTAAATGGACCGACGATGATGGCAATATATATTACGGAGATTCACCTCCAATTGAAGCAAATGCCGAACCGGTGAAGGTCATTGGGGCTCCCAGTAACCCGGGTAGGGCTTTACCCAGGTTATCGGATGGCACGGGCACAAAGGCCAGCGGTAGTGGGAGCGATCAAAGTGCATCCAATCGGCAATCTGGAAATATTCCCGAGGATCAGGCAAAAATTGCGTGCGAGTATGCTCGTAGTGATCTGAAAGTGATCGGTAGCAGTAGCCGGATCAGACTCAAGGCGGCGGATGGCAGCGTACGCTACATGAGCGCCGAGGAAATCGATGAGCGAAAACAAAGCGCCGAAGAAGATATCGCGCAATTTTGCTAGTGATTCAGTAATTTCACTTAATAATCAGGCAAACCCTCCTTTATAATACCCAGGATTTAAAATCTCGGCTGCCAAATTCAAGGAAGCCGAATACTATAGACCCCTGCTCGATAAGAATATGAAAACATCCAGTTTCCACCTGGCGACATTAAAAGAAACACCCGTAGACGCGGAAATAGTCAGCCATCAGTTAATGTTGCGCGCCGGCTTAATTCGCAGACTAGCTTCCGGAATCTATAGCTGGATGCCCCTGGGGTTACGTGTCCTGCGTAAGGTAGAAAAAATAGTACGCGAAGAAATGGACAGAGCCGGTGCGCTCGAAGTGTTGATGCCGTCGATTCAGCCCGCAGAACTGTGGCGGGAAACCGGGCGCTGGGATCATTTCGGACTCGAACTGCTACGACTCAAGGATCGCCATCAACGAGACTATTGCATCGGACCGACACACGAAGAAGTAATCGTCGACCTCTTCAGGCGCGAAATCAAGAGTTACAAGCAATTGCCGATTAATTTTTACCAGATCCAGACCAAGTTTCGTGACGAAATCAGGCCCCGATTCGGCGTCATGCGTGCGCGCGAGTTCATCATGAAAGACGCCTATTCGTTTCACGTCGGGCAGGAATCTTTGCAGCAAACCTACGATCTGATGTATCAGACCTATAGCAAAATTTTCGACCGCTTTGGTCTCGCCTATCGTGCTGTCACCGCCGACTCCGGCGCTATTGGCGGCAGTTCATCGCATGAGTTTCATGTACTCGCGGAATCTGGCGAAGACGCTATCGCATTTTCCGACCAAAGCCAATATGCAGCTAACGTCGAAATGGCCGAAGCTATATCGCATGACAAGGTTCGCGCTAAACCGGGTGCCGCGATGCAGACCATCGATACACCGGGGAAACACACGATTGAAGATGTGGCAAAATCCCTTGATGTCGATATCGATATATGTCTGAAAACCCTGATCGCCGAAGCCGATAATGGTGGCCTGGTGGCGCTGGTATTATGTGGATGCCATGACCTTAACCCGCTAAAAGCAGAGAAACTGGCAGGCGTGGCAAGTCCGTTCAGACTTGCCGATCGCGACAAGATAAATGCTGAACTAGGAATCGATATCGGCTCTATCGGGCCGGTTGGACTCGACATCAAAACCTATGTCGACCGAAGCGCCGCGCTGGTGAGCGATTTTGTCTGTGGCGCCAATAGCTATGACCAGCACTATATCCATGCCAATTGGGGACGCGATTGCGATGAGCCGGAGGTCGTCGATATTCGCAATGTGGTAGAGGGTGATCCCAGTCCGGATGGCAAGGGAACGCTCAAAATTTTACGTGGTATCGAAGTGGGTCATATCTTTCAACTCGGAGATAAATACAGTGAGGCAATGCAGGCAACCGTGCTCGACGAAAATGGGAAAACTGCGGTTACCAAAATGGGCTGTTACGGCCTCGGCGTGACCCGTGTTGTCGCGGCGGCGATCGAGCAAAATAACGACGAACGCGGTATCTATTGGCCCGATTCACTCGCGCCTTTTCACCTGGCAATTTGCCCGATCAATTATCATAAGTCTGATGATGTCAAAAAGGCCGCCGATGAGCTTTATCAGGATTGCCTCAGCCGTGGAATCGAAGTATTGCTTGATGATCGCCCACTGCGGCCTGGCGTGATGTTTTCTGATATGGAATTGATCGGTGTTTCCCACCGAATTGTACTGAGCGAACGCGGATTAAGCGCGCAGCAGTTTGAATACAAAGGGCGCAGGGACGAATCTGCCAGGAAGTTTGAATTAACCGAATTGTCGTCATTTCTTGACCGCCTGTTCAAGCAGCCATGTGGGTCAGCATAAAAATTGCCTGGCTGCATCGACTAACGCTCGTGTTAGCGTTATTGATGGCAGTGCCCGCCTATTCAACCAGCACTGAACCAGAGCCTGCACTTCTACAATTGTTGAAAAATGCCATCGCCGGCGATGCAGGTTTCGAAGACCGTTTTCACGCCGAAGTCTGGTTACTCGACATGTCGAACCGACTCGAACCATTTATCAGCGATCCTGGATCACGGCTCAAGCTGTTAAAAACTGTGCACTATGAGGCTAAACGGGTCAACCTGGCTCCAGAACTGGTACTGGCGCTAATCGAGATCGAAAGTCGCTTCGATCAATTCGCGATATCGGTGTCGGGTGCCCGCGGTTTGATGCAGATCATGCCATTCTGGCTCGACGAAATCGGCATTTCAGATAAAAACCTGTTTAAAATACGCACCAACCTGCGTATGGGGTGCACGATATTACGCTATTATATGGATATGGAATCCAACGACCTGATGCGGGCTCTGGCGCGCTATAACGGTAGCCTGGGCAGGCAAACCTATTCCATCAAGATTATAGAGGCGCTCAACACCCGGTGGTTTAAGCAATAGGAATATCTGGGCTAACCGTCGTAACGCGGTGGTGCGACCTTCAGCACTTCTTCGATAGTCGTCATCCCTTTTGCGACTTTTTGCGCACCAGCCAAATTGAGTGGCCTCATACCTTGCTTGATCGCCGTTTTCCTGAATTGGGCCAACTCAAAATCCGAACCTATTTCCTGCTTGAGGGTCTCGCTGATCGGCATCATCTCATAAATACCTACACGCCCAATGAACCCGGTTTGCCGACATTCCAGACAGCCCTCGGCCCGTGCTATTTCCGCCGGCGCCGCAGTGGTCCAGGGTTTGATCAGGGCTTTCCATTTACGCTTGTCGATACTTTGGCTTTGCTTGCAATGGGGGCACAAGGTGCGCACCAGTCTTTGCGCCACTACGCCAATTAGCGTCGCGCTGATCAGATACGGTGGCACCCCTATTTCGGAAAGTCTGGCGATTGCCGACGGGGCGTCATTGGTGTGCAGGGTCGATAGCACTAAATGCCCGGTGAGAGCGGCCTGTATTGCCATTTCTGCGGTTTCCTGATCGCGTATCTCGCCCACCATGATGATATCCGGATCCTGACGAAGTACCGACCGCAGCGTTCTGGCAAAGGTCAATCCCACTGCCTCGTGAACCTGTATCTGGTTGATCTGTTCAAGCTGATATTCCACCGGATCCTCAATCGTCACGATGTTACGTTCTTTATTACGCAACAGATCAAGCCCCGAATACAACGTGGTCGTCTTGCCGCTTCCGGTCGGACCGGTCACCAGAAACAAACCATAGGGCTTGGCCAACATCCGCTTGAGCGCCTTGACCATCTGAAGCGAATAGCCCAGCTTGTCGAGATTCAACTGCAGGTTGCTCTTGTCCAGAACACGCATCACGATCTTTTCACCCAGGATCGTCGGCATGGATGAAAGTCGTAAATCCACCTCCCGCCCCTCGACCACGATGTGAATCCGGCCCTCCTGAGGGATTCGCTTCTCGGCGATATCCATTCGCCCGATCACCTTCACCCGGGAGATGATCGCGGCGTGCCATTCCTTGGGGGGCAGCATCAAATCGTGCAGAATCCCGTCGATCCGGTAA
>JADFMY010000056.1 GCA_022563685.1 Pseudomonadota bacterium
GAGCAGTGCACGGAGGGGGGCGCCAGTTTTCTCGAACGGGAGAACAAGGTCGTCGGGGCGGACCATCAGGCCTTTGGGGGTGGTCTCACCGCCAAATGGAAATTTCCCCGGAATCTGCGGGCGGTCGTGAGCATGCACCACACGCCGGAGCGATTGTCAATGGAGCTGCAGCCGTTCGGCAGCATCGTTCGCGCCGCTGACATTTTGGCCTGCGATCTCAAGCTCGGATTCCATCTGACCGCAAACGCCGACGAACTCTCGGACGAGTTGCTCGACGGGATCGACCTATCTCGCGATCAGTTGCCGCAGTTGTCCATGGTAGTGCATGCCGGTGGTGGTAGTTTTAAGAGCCAGATGCGTAAAGCGGATAAGTCGGGTGCCAAACTGGCCCTGATTCTGGGCGAATCGGAGATGGAATCCGGTAGTGTGGGCATTAAATTTTTACGTGAAGAGTCTCCACAAATCGAAATTGCTCAGGCAGATTTGTCGGGTAAACTGGCAGAATTTCTTAATTAATTTTTTGAGGTATTGATGGAAACAGAAGAAGAACAGGTCGAAAATATAAAGAAATGGTGGAAGGAAAACGGCCGATCGGTGATCGCTGGCATCGTCATCGGCGTCGGCGGTCTGTTCAGCTACCGCTACTGGGTCGATATGAAAGAGACTGAAGCCGAACGTGCATCGAGCCATTTCACTCAAATGATGGAGTCGCTCGAAGCCAGTGACAACGCGAGTGTCAGCCGGCAGGCGGAAATTCTGATCGCCGACTATTCGACTACCGAGTACGCTATTTTGGCCAGGTTTGCGCTCGTCCGTAGTTTTGTCGAAAGCGAAGAATATATCCTGGCGCAGCAGCAATTAGAGCAGATAATTGGAACCGCAGCGCAAGACCCCTTAGGTTTTCTGGCACGCAAGAGACTCGCTGCAATTCAGTTACAAACGGCCAGTCTGGAACAGGCGCTAGCGACGCTAGCGGTCGATTTCCCTGACGCATTCAGGGCTAGTGTGGAAGAACTGAGAGGCGATATTTATGCCAGGCAGGGCAAGATAATTGAAGCAGCCGATGCTTATCGCAAGGCTCAGAGCGGAACTCCCGGACCTGCAAATGCGAACTTCCTGCAACAAAAGCTCGACGACCTGGGGGCGACAGGCTAAGCCATGATTTATCGTGCTTTGACCATCCTGGCTGTATGCTTATCGGTCCTTTCGTGCAGCACCGGGGATAATAGCGAGCCGCCCGCTCCATTGACCGAGATTGAGCAACCGTTGCCACTGAAAGTCCACTGGACGACTAATACCGGCGCTGGAATCGATACCGCGTCGTATACCATGCGGCCTCTTTTGGTTCAGAACCAGTTTTTTAGTGTGGACACCGAGGGACTGATTAAAAGCATTGGCGCCGAAAAGGGTAAGGTGAAATGGAAATTCGAAACCGGATTGTCGGCGATTACCGGGCTCGCTGGCAATTCTGAAGTCCTGGTTGCCAGCTCAAGGAACGGCGACCTTAATGCTTATGATCTGCTCGACCAGGAGCTGGAGTTACGCTGGTCTATCCGGCTAAAGGGGGAAATCAGGGCGACACCCGTGGTCGATGATCAGCAGGTTTTTGTGCGCACCTCGGATGGCAGGCTGGCGGCAATATCGCTGTTGGACGGAACCGTTCAATGGACTGTGTCGCGGCGTGTACCCGCCTTATCGCTGACAGGAAATAGCGCGCCGCTGGTGCGAGGGGATCTGGTGTACAGTGGTTTTGACGATGGAAAGATAGCGGCTTTCAATCGTGTCAATGGCTCTACGGTATGGGAAGTTACGGTGAGTAATCCAAGTGGACGAACCGAAATTGAACGCATGGTTGATCTGGATGGTCAGTTTATCCTGCGCGATGGCGTCATCTATATCAGTTCCTACCAGGGCAGGCTGGTGGCAATACAGGCGCTCGATGGTAATGTTTTGTGGTCGCGTAAATTTTCCAGCTTTCAGTCTATAGTGGCCGACGACGAAGCGCTTTATCTGAGTAGCGACAACAGTCATTTATGGTCGATAGATCGCAGGACCGGCAGTGCGTTCTGGATGCAGGATATATTGCACGCGCGCAAGATTACAGCCCCCGTGTTAGTCGATAACAGGCTGGTTGTAGCCGATCTGGAAGGCTATGTTCACTGGTTTAATAAAGCTGATGGCGCGTTAACCGGACGGGTTCGACCCACCGATACACGACACCTGGCCCAACCTCAGATATGGCAGGAAAAGGTAGTAGTGATCGATAGCGATGGATACCTGTCGTCCATTAGCCTGAAGTAATTATGATCCCGGTAATCGCGTTGATCGGTCGACCCAATGTCGGGAAATCGACGCTGTTTAATGTGCTCACTCGCAGCCGCGATGCGATTGTCACGAGCATGCCGGGTTTGACGCGAGATCGACAGTACGGCATAGGTAGCCGTGGGACAAAGAAATTCATCGTCGTCGATACGGGTGGCCTCAGCGGTGAAAAACAGGATCTGGATGATTTGATGGCGCACCAGACCCTGCTCGCTCTCGAAGAGGCCGATGAAATACTGTTTATGGTCGATGCGCGGGATGGCTTAACCAGTGGTGACGAACTGATCGCCGAGCTAGTGCGGAAATTCGGTAAATCCACCTGTGTGGTGATCAACAAGGTTGACGGTGTCGATCCGAACCAGGCCCAGGCTGATTTTTTCGCTTTGGGATTTTCGCAAATACAGTTAATTTCAGCCTCGCATCGCAAGGGTATAAATCCCTTGCTTGAATCGGTTCTCGCATCCTACCCCGAAGACCAGACTGAAAGTGTCAAAAATGAGGGACCATCGATCGCGGTAATCGGGCGTCCCAATGTCGGAAAATCGACCCTGATCAACCGCCTCGTCGGTGAAGAAAGAGTGGTCACATTCGACCAGCCTGGAACCACCAGGGATACTATTTCGGTACCCTTCGAACGTCGCGGCAAACACTACACGCTGATTGACACGGCTGGTGTGCGCAAAAGAGGAAAAGTCCAGGAAGTGGTCGAAAAATTTAGCGCGATCAAGGCGTTGGAAGCGATCGAGAAATCCCATGTGGTAATTCTGGTAATCGACGCTCGCGATGGATTAACCGATCAGGACTTGACCTTGCTAGGATTTGCGCTCAACAGTGGGCGGGCGCTGGTCATCGCCGTGAATAAATGGGATGGTCTGGAGCCAGAGCAACGAGACTATAACAAGAAGACTCTCCAGCGTCGTTTGACATTTGCCTCGTTTGCCGCACAACATTATATCTCGGCTCTACACGGCACCGGTGTGGGTGAAATGATGACATCGATAGACCGGGCTTATGCATCGGCATTCCGTGAATTCAATACGCGATTTCTGACAGACCTGCTGGAAGAGGCAGTATTCAAACATAATCCCCCGTTGCACAATGGCCGGCGCATCAAACTGCGATACGCACATCAGGGTGGAAAAAACCCGCCGGTCATCGTCATACATGGAAACAAGACCGAGCAGTTGCCAGATGCTTACCAGCGTTACCTGATGAGTTTTTTTATCGACAGACTCAAATTGAAAGGCACTCCGGTGCGCATAGAATTGAAGTCTGGAAAAAACCCGTTTGCAGGAAAGCGAAACCCGTTAAGCGAGCGGCAGCGAGGTAAAAAAAGGCGCCTCATCAAGCATGCAAAGCGCTAATCCCGGTAAAATTGAAAAACAGGCGTTAATGGGCAAATTGGCATTTTTGGGGTGAATTAGGGTTAACGGGTTTAAATAAGGTTAATAAAAAGCAAAAAACAGGCCAAAAAATGAGATATAAGTCGTCTTTTCGGGAAAAAACATGAAATTTTGCCCAATAACTAATAGACTTTCCTCATGGGCTTACAACGAATCCTGGTCACTAACCGTAAAGGCGGGTGTGGTAAAACCACGCTGACCTCGAATATTGCCTCGCATTATGCCAGCCAGGGGCTCAATGTACGCCTGTTCGATCATGACACGCAAGGGTCATCGCTGGCCTGGATCAATCGGCGTCCGGAAACACTTAATCCTATCGAGGGTGTCGATGCTTCAAAAAATTCCGACCACCGCCTGACCCGATCCTGGCAATTACGGGTGCCACCTGGAACCGATGTGGCGGTTATGGATACTCCGGCAGGAGCCGATATAACCGAGCTGACAGCATTGTTTCAACTGAACGATACCGTTTTGATACCCGTGTTACCGTCACCAATCGATATCCATGCGACAGCGCACTTTATCAAGGAATTATTAACCACAGGCAAGGTGCGCAATAAATTGATTCGCCTCGGCGTGGTAGCAAACCGGGTGCGCAAAAATACCATCATGTATCATGCGCTCGAGCGATTTTTATTCAGCTTAAATATCCCCTTCATTTCCAGTCTACGCGATACACAGCTCTATGTGCACGCGTTTGAACTGGGTATAGGCGTACAGGAAATCAACTCACCGAGAAACAAGGTAGACAAGGAACAGTGGGCGCCAATACTTCGGTGGCTGGAAACCCCGACGGCAAATGAGTCTGCCGAAATCAGACCGTTATTCTCCCAGCGCGAAAATTAGCCCCCCCTCCAGAACATGTAGGGTCGAATTCATTCGACCAATAATCAGTAGAAACGCGATCGGCCGAATGAATTCGGCCCTACAGGTATAATCGACTCAATCAGGGGAAGAGACAAATAATTGATTATTATTTTATGCCCATCGGGCATTACATTTAAAATCGCTGTGGTATGATTGCGCCACTTTTTTGGACCGATAATCGATATGAAAACCTTACACATTATCTTCCTGGGCCTCGTTTGTTACGGGTCTATTAACCTGGCGCAGGCGAACGATTTTGAAGCGGCGCTGAGTTCCGAAACTGCGCAGTTTACCTTCCGTTCCGACTCCAGTTTGATCGGGTGGGGCGGCGCGGATCTAGGCTTCAGCCTGTTCTATAACGAGCGGAACGATGTGCTGGGGCAGGTGAGTCTTATGCAGGTAAGACGGGCTTCGGCACAAACACCCCTGACGCTGGGTGTCGGTGTCAAAGGCTATGTGGGGAAAATCGATTCCCCTGACCAGACTGTTCTCGCTTTGGCTATAGGCGGCGAAATCCGTTACACCCTGCCGGGAACGATGCCGATGTCATTTTATTTAACCGGTCACATTGCACCGAAGATAACCAGTTTCTCCGATACTATAGAAGTGCGCGACTACCTGCTAGGGTTTCAAATCGAAATTTTGCCGCAGACGATAGCGTTTGTCGGATTCAGGCGTATCGAAATTGATACCAAAATCTTTACCGATTACGAAGCTGACGACGATCGACTCCACGTCGGTGTACGTCTGACGTTTTAGGAGATTTCAATTTATTCGACCGATCGCGTTTCAACACATTAATTGACCGAATGAATTCAGCCCTACCGGCCCTTCCCCCAAATGATTATCGGCCGAATAAATTCTAATTATTGTAGGATCGAATTCATTCGACCACACGGGCTAAGGCAGGAATAACGCCGGGTCTATCCAGGCCCCGTTGAGGCCCAGACTCCAGTGCAGGTGGGGTCCGGTGACGCGTCCCGTTGCTCCGACCTTGCCGATGAGCTGGCCTTTTTTCACCGCCTGTCCCAATTCCACGTTGATTTCACTCATATGGGCAAATAGCGACGTCACTCCTTGCCCGTGATGGACATACACCAGGTTACCACTGAAGAAAAAATCACCCAGTTCGACCACCTTGCCGTCCGCTGGCGATAACACTGGAACCCCTTGATCAGCCGCGATATCCATACCGCTGTGGGGCCGCCTGGCTTCGCCGTTAAAGATGCGCCGGCGCCCAAAGCTACCCGTCAAAATGCCCTGCGTGGGCTGGATAAAATTCACATCAACGGGTGTGTCGGAGTAGTGGCTTTTCGCTTTCCTTTGACGTTTTTGTTCGGCCCATATACGCGCCATATCGCTGGCATAAGGGTTTACCTTGCGGTCGTCCTCGATGTTAATATATTGCGTGGTGTACTCTTTGCCAACGACGGAAAAAAATTTCTTTTGCAGAGCTTTCTCGTTACCCCAATGCCCGGAGATATGGTATTCACCGGGCTTCAGGTTCAGCGGGAGACCGACTATGGCAACAAATTTATCGTCCAATGTTGCAACCAGTACCGGTTTGCCTTTAAAGTAAAAGTGTGGGGTCTTGTCCGACCGGTCCAGTTCGATCAGCGCAATGCCACCCGGCACCAGCGATTGTCTGGGGCCGGCAATCAGTTCGCTTGCAGGCAGTACCAGTGCCCATATCAGCAAAAATTGGATGGTTACGCGCATTGCCTGGCCCGGATTGAGTTATTTCGCGTGCAGTATACAATGAAGCCTGGGATTCCACGCAATTCAAAATCGAGTAGATTATGTTCGTAGGGTCGAATTCATTCGACCACACAGGCGCTTCCCCTGAATGATTAACGGCCGAATAAATTCGGCCCTACAGGTTCTTCCCCTGAATGATTATCGGCCGAATAAATTCTAATTATTGTAGGGTCGAATTCATTCGACCTTTACAAGATCGGGAGAGGCATTATTCTTCCAGAGCAGTATGAAACAGATCTATGTGTCATAATCCGACCGATATGAACCTTGGCAAGATAAACCACCGGCTCCTGATATTCGGTGGCCCGTATAGTAACCTGGCTGCCACGCAGACCATGCGCGACAGGGCAGAGGGTCTGGATATACCGGCTGAACGCATCATTTGTACCGGCGACTTGGTCGCATACTGTGCCGAGCCGGTTGAAACAGTAGATTTAATACGCGACTGGGGCATCCACGTGGTGATGGGTAATTGCGAGGAAGCGCTCGGGTTCGCGCGCGACGACTGTGGCTGCGGGTTCGATCCGGGAACCGCCTGCTCCACGCTTTCGTTTACCTGGTATCGGTATGCCAGTCAGCAGATAAAACCTGATCAACGCCAATGGATGGCAGCGTTGCCGAGATCGATTAGTTTCGAATTCCAGGCTTTCCGGTTCAAGGTGGTGCACGCGGGCGTGTCAAATATCAGCCAGTACGTGTTTCCCTCATCTCCTTCGGTATTAAAGCTCGAGCAAATTACCGAGGCAGGCGTCGATGCCGTGATCGGAGGGCATTCGGGAATTCCATTTGGGCAAACTTTCGGTAACAAACTCTGGCTCAACGCCGGGGTTGTGGGTCTGCCGGCAAACGATGGTAGTACCGATGGCTGGTACATGCTGATCGAACCCGATACCAAAGGGTTCCAGGTGAGCTGGCATCGGCTCGTCTACGATGCGGCACTGAGTCAGGGTTCCACACTGGCTGCCGGCATGCAGGAATACGCGCAGGCACTGACCGATGGTTTATGGCCAAGTCAGGATGTTTTGCCGCCCGAAGAACGGCGTCAGCAGGGGCAGCGGCTCACACTCGAACCGCTACGCGTTTAAGAACCCGTAGGTTGGGCTGAGCCTGAGAAGCCCAACATTACTAATGCAAATCAATAGGTTGGGGTTCGTCCCTCTCGGCAACTGCTCCTGCGTCGCCTAAAAGCGCCTACTGTTGGTGCTCTAATAAGTTACATGACCGCCATGGATGGTGGAAATGCAATTGGGTTGTAGGAACAACCCTTGCCCATGTAACGAACCGAAACCTACTGGCCTTATGTTGGGGTTCGTCCCTCACCCCAACCTACTTGACTACACGTTCAAGCGGGTGGATGCTGACCCTCAATAGATTCCCGCTTGCGCGGGAATGACGGAAGGCATATTCGTCATTCCTGGCTCTAAGCTGACTTTTGCAATTGCTCTACCCATAGCGCGGTGGCCCCCGCAACTGCGACAGGCATAACGATAAAATTGAGTAGCGGGATACTGGTTAAGACCAGGGTTGCACCGCCAAATCCGAGCGCCAGACCTTTTCGTGCACCGAGTACGCGTTTTTGTTGAGGGAATTCCAGTTCGTGGTTACCCATCGGATAGTCGAGATACTCCAGCGATAGCAGCCAGGATCCGAAAATCACCCATAATATGGGTGCGGCGAAATTAATCAGGGGAATCAGGCTGAAAAGTAACAAAGCGACTGACCAGAGCAGGATGTAGAGCAGCTTGCCCAGTTGTGAGCGCACACTGCTCAGTGCAAGTTGGAGAAATGGGGTATAGCTATCCATCGTGTTGCCGGTCAACAGGGTTTCGATCTTTTCAGACATCAGCGCGTTAAAGGGCGCCGCGACGATATTGGCGACCGGTGTGAAGGTAAAAAACACAATAATCGCACTCAAAATGGTGATCAAAAACCAGATAATCCAGCGCAGAAAATCGAGAAACCCCGGTATAAAAGACATCATCCATTCCACCAGTGGTGAAAACTGGGCATACCCCAGCCAGATGAGTCCCCCAAACAGGACAAAGTTAATTAAAATGGGCATCAACACATAGGCCCGAATCTCGGGTTTCCTGATCAGTGTAAACCCGCGTGCGAAATAAGTAATACCAAGGCCTATATCTGTAATCACAGGGTTTTCTACCGGTGGTTACTGAGGTAATTCGACCGGCTCGGGCGCGATCCAGCCATCGGCGCGATGTTCGGCTACTATCTGGGTATAAACACCACCGCGAACATTAAAATCGCCGCTGACGCGCATAAATCGAGGTGATATAGCTGCGACCAGATCGCTTAGAATCTGGTTGGTTACCGCTTCGTGGAACGCGCCTTCGTCACGATAGGACCAGAAATAAAGCTTTAATGATTTGAGCTCCAGGCAGAGTTTATCGGCGATATATTCGACTTGAATACTGGCGAAATCAGGTTGACCCGTCATCGGGCAAAGGCAGGTAAACTCAGGTGTATCGATGCGGATCGTATAGTCGCGGTCGGGTTGTGGATTGTCGAATGTTTCCAACGTAGAGGAAGCTTTGGTACTCATCACCGTGTCTCATTTGGGGTTAAATCAGGCTAAGGAAGGTCTGATTTATTCAGATCTTCTAGCAGTACATGGATGTGCTGCCAAAATCAGTGCCGCTAAGGCATTGATTTTGTGAGACAAACGAAAATGACACTTTTCGTTTGTCGTCCTCTGAGAATTCATGGATGAATTATTCAGAGGTTCCCTAATTATCCGAAACTGCTTATCTCTCGAATCCGGCCTGAAAAATAGTTGCGCGAGTTTACACCAACTGCGCCAGGGTCGGTAGCCAATGAACACCCTGAGGAAACTAAATCTGCTTTCACCTGTAGTTTCAGGTGATATACTTGAACTCCAAAAAGTCGAACGTCACACCCAATACGCATGCGCCTGAGCCAAATTAATATTGCTGGTTTTAAATCCTTTGTGGATCCGGTCAAGATAGCATTCCCTGCGAATGTCACCGCCATCGTCGGCCCGAACGGCTGTGGCAAGTCTAACGTGATCGATGCGGTACGCTGGGTAATGGGGGAATCATCGGCAAAAAATTTGCGTGGCGACTCGTTGGAAGACGTTATTTTCAGTGGGTCTTCGACCCGCAAACCGGTTGGTCAGGCGTCGGTAGAGTTAATTTTCGACAATTCAGACGGCAGGGTGAAAGGCGAATACGCCAAGTACAATGAAATATCGGTAAAGCGTCTGGCGACCAGAGTTGGGCAATCGAAGTATTTTCTCAACAATGTACGCTGTCGCCGGCGAGATATAGCCGATATATTTCTCGGCACCGGGCTGGGGCCGCGTAGCTATTCGATCATCGAACAGGGTATGGTGAGTCGTATCATCGACGCCAAACCAGACGAACTGCGGGTATACCTGGAAGAGGCTGCCGGCATCTCCAAATACAAGGAACGACGGCGAGAAACCGAGACTCGTATTAGCCATACGCGCGAAAATCTGGATCGCCTCAGAGACCTGATCGAAGAAATTGACAACCATCTCCTGCGCCTCAAACGTCAGTCCAGGTCGGCAGAAAAGTACAAACGATTCAAGCAGGATGCGCGCAGGCTCGAAGCCGAAAGCCTGCTGTTGCAAAAAATGGCCTTCGATTCGGAAATCGAGGATCAAAACCGTGAACTCGCTTCGGCCGAAACCACGATGCAGGAGAAGCTAGCCCAGTTCCGCCATATAGAGAAGCAGATCGAGGAGGCCAGGCAGCAACTACAGGCTGCCAGCGATCGGCACAATGAGGTTCAGAGCCGGTATTATCGGCTGGGATCCGATATTTCAGGCCAGGAGCAATCGATCGAGCATCAGCAAAACCTGCGCCAGCACAATCGGCAGGAACTTGAAAATATTCGCCAGTCGCAACTCGATTCACATCAGATCATTACGCTGGATCAGCAAAAAACGCAAGCACTCGAAAGCGGGCTAGTCTCGCTTCGACCACAGCTCGAAGTGAGCGAACAGGCCTTGAAACAACAACAACAGGACGCTATCGATGCCGAAGGCAAACTGTCCAGCTGGCAAGATCAATGGGATCAGTTCAGCCGGGAATTCCACCAGGCGCATGAGTCGGTGCAAATAGAGAATCGTGGAATCGAACATATCGAAAGGCAGGTAACGCAGTCGCGCCAGCGTCGAAAACGCCTTCTGGAAGAACTGGAATCACTCGAACCATCGTCGATCGACCCGGAAATCGAGCAGTTGGAGCGGTTAACTGACGCAAAAATCCAGGAACACGCGGCTACGCTGGAACAGGTAGAGAACAGGGCCGACGAGATACGCCAGCTACGCCAGGCGATCGATGCGCAATCAACCCAACTGGATGAAAAACGTAACCGGGTGCAAACCCTTCGTGGCCGCCTGAGCGCTCTCGAAGCGCTGCAACAGCCTGTATTGGCCGAGACCAGTAAAGAAATTCAAAACTGGCTGGAACGCCACCAGATTGTGTCTGCAAAACGACTGACCGAGGTGGTGAAGGTCAAAGACGGTTTTGAAAAAGCCGCAGAAGTGGTACTGGCGCCTTTTTTGGGTGCTTACTGCATCGCAGAGCGACAGTCCCTCCCCGACACGATTTTACCCGATCACAACATCGCGCTGTTCGACCGGCAGAGAAACCGGCAGGACACCCGGTCATCAAGGCAGTGGCCGCGCCTGTTAGATTACATTGACTGTGACATCGACCTGTCTTCGCTGCTTTGCAAGGTGTACCTGTGTCGGGATATGCAAGAGTTGAACCAAAGAAAGGGTGAGCTCGAAGCCGGCGAAAGCCTGGTAACCGCGAGTGGACATTGGGCGGGGAGCAACTGGATGTTGCAACTCGGCGACAAAGATCAGCACAGCGGTATGCTTGGCAGGGAGCAGGAAATTGGCAGTATTCGCAGGGAACTGGAAGAAATCACCCAATCTGCGCTGGTGTTGAAATCGCAAACCGATGGTGAGCGCCAGCGTTTGCACAGCATCGAGCAGCAATGGGATGAAGACCAGCGTAGGCTCAACCGGTTACAACAGCAGGCTTCCGATATCCGTGATCAACTGACCCAACGCAAGGGACGAGTAGACCAGGTACAAATCCGATATCAGCAGCTACAGAAGGAATTAGGCGAAATCGACGAGGGGCTGGAAGCGCATAAATCCGAGCTGCAGGAGAATAGCGTAAAGCGCCATGCGTTCCTGACCGAGATAGAGCGTATGACAACGCAACAGGATGTTTTGCTTGAGCAAAAATCCCTGTTACAGGAAAGCCTGGGTGCTTCGCGTAGCCAGTTACAGCAAGCGCGCGATCAGTTTCACCAGCTACAAATGAAGTTGCAATCGGTCGAATCCGAACATCGATCCACACTCGCTAATATCGAACGTATAGTCCTGCAAAATGAGCAATATGACCGGCGTATAGAAGAATTGACCCAGGCGATCGATGGCGCGGGGGAACCGATTGAGTCGATGGAAAACTCGCTACAGGCGCTGTTGCAGTCGCGAGTCGAAAATGAAAAGGCGCTTGGCCAGGCGCAGGAAAATGTGACCGGGCTCGATCACCAACAACGCGAACTCGAGGCACAAAGACACGAGGCGCAGCAGGCTCAGGACGAGGCCAGGGATAAGCTGGAATCGCAACGCATGCACAGCCAGGAGTTCGCTATTCGCAGTAATACAATCGAACAGGCGTTACAAAAAACGGGGTTCGATCTGGAAAAGCTGAAGCAGGCACTCGACCCTGAAGCCGAGTCGGAAGAATGGCAAAAACGGCTCGATGCCCTGTCCGCACGTATAGACCGGCTGGGGCCGATCAATCTGGCCGCGATCGACGAACATCGAGAGCAATCAGAGCGCAAGGAGTATCTGGACGCTCAGAATCAGGATCTGGTGTCGGCACTTGAAATCCTGGAAGCAGCGATGCAAAAAATTGACAGAGAGACCAGGGATAGATTCAAGGAAACCTTCGACCAGGTGAATAGCCTTATTGGCAAGCGTTTTCCAAAACTGTTCGGGGGTGGCGAAGCGCGGCTTGAAATGACCGAGGACAATTTGCTCAGTACCGGGGTGATGGTCATGGCCAGACCACCGGGCAAACGTATCACTAATCTGCAGCTACTGTCCGGTGGTGAAAAGGCGATGACCGCGGTAGCGTTGATATTCGCAATTTTTGATCTCAATCCTGCGCCTTTTTGCATGCTCGATGAGGTCGATGCACCGCTCGACGACGCCAACGTCGGACGATTTTGCGCGATGGTGGAAGAAATGTCAGAATATGTACAATTCATTATGATTTCTCACAATAAAATCACTATCGAGTTAGCGCAGAATCTGAACGGCGTGACCATGCACGAACCAGGTGTATCAAGGCTGGTATCGGTAGATATCGGTGAAGCGGTGGAGTTGGCAGGGGTTAAGTAATGGATGCTTCGGCGCTTCGCTGGACGCTCGCCATTATCGGTATCGTAATACTGGTCGGTATATACCTGTATGGTCTGCACCAGAGCCGCTTACGTAAACGCGCCGCAATGGAAACCTTTACACGCGAGGAAATCGATTCGGCATTTATCGAGGACCAGCAACTACGCGAGGAACTCGATAACCTGAATCAAATCATGCACGAAACCGACACGCTCGAAAGTCTCGAAGACATCAGCATTAATCCTGCACTCGAAGCGAACCTGCCGTCAGTCAGTTTGCCCACGCCCGATTTATTCATCGCAGATGTGGTAGCCAGCATCGAAGACGAACGCGTGATCAGCTATCTACTCAAGCACCCTGATCATCGGTTGATTACCGGCGAAGAAATTGTAAGCGCGATAAACCACGTTGGGCTTTCGATCAATGACGAGAATTACCTGGAGTTTCGCCAGCAGGGTGAAGTGCAATTTACCATCGCCAGTCTTTCCGAGCCGGGTGATTTTGCCGAGGTGGAGCAGCTCGATTTTAACACGCTCGGGTTCATCTGTTTTATCGACCTGGATGCCACCAGCGACGCTGGAAGATCTTACGAAAACATGTTGAAAAAAATCGACGAGCTGGTTCGGGTATTGAATGTCAAGGTATACCAGTCGAGCCAGGACTTGCTCACTATCAGCGAAATCACGCAAGTCAGGAAACGACTGAAGCCTTAATATCAAGTACATGGCTGTTCCAGACCAAGTGATTTCCGAAGTCTCGTCGCTCAGGGACGAAATAAACGCGCACAATCATCGCTATTACGTGCTTGATAATCCGCAGATCACCGATCAGGCTTACGATCGGCTTTACCGCCGGCTGCAGGCGCTCGAGCAGCAGTATCCAGAACTCGCCTCAGGCGAATCACCCACGCAGCGCGTCGGTTCCGCACCGGCAACGCATTTTGAAACGGTCGAGCATCGAATGCCGATGTTGTCACTCGACAACGCCTTTGACGAGAGTGAAATGTACGCTTTTGAAAAACGCCTGGGTGAAAAACTGGGCCTCGGTAATGAACCCCTGAGTTATACAGCGGAGCCAAAGCTGGATGGTCTCGCGATAAGCCTGCGCTACGAGCAGGGCAGACTGGTGGGCGCCGCCACGCGTGGCGACGGTAAATCGGGTGAAAATATTACCGCCAACGCACGCACCATAGCTTCGATACCGCTCCAGCTGGTTGGTGATCCCGTGCCACCCGGCATCGAAGTCCGTGGCGAAGTCTACATGAAGCTCGCCGATTTTGCCGGGCTCAACGAATATCAGAAAAGAAACGATGGCAAGGTATTCGCCAATCCGCGAAACGCTGCAGCGGGTAGCTTACGCCTGCTCGATTCGAGAATTACCGCGAGCAGGCCGTTGACATTTTGCAGCTATGCGATCGGCTGGATCGAGGGCTACGAGTTACCCGGCAGCCAATACCGGCGCATGCATTTGCTGAGGTCCATCGGTCTACCAGTGAGCGCCTATATCGAGCGTGTCCAAGGAGTCCGGGGATGCCTCGATTACTACCAACGAATACTGGCGCAACGCGATTCGCTTGGGTTCGATATCGACGGGGTGGTTTTTAAGCTCGATAACGTCGGCCAGCAGGAACAGGCGGGCAAAGTTGCAAAAGCGCCGCGCTGGGCGGTGGCCTATAAGTTTCCAGCGCAGGAAGTGATGACACGCTTGCTCGATGTCGATTTCCAGGTCGGGCGCACCGGCGCGCTGACACCGGTGGCGCGGCTCGAACCGGTGTCTGTGGGCGGGGTGATGCTCAGCAACGCGACGCTGCACAATATGGATGAGATACATCGTAAAGACGTTCGTATCGGCGATATAGTCATAGTGCGCAGGGCAGGAGACGTGATTCCCGAAGTCGTATCCCCGGTGGTGGCGGAGCGCAAGGGCGATTTACCGCTACCGCAAATGCCGGCACAGTGCCCGGTTTGTGGCTCCGATGTGGTGCAGCAGGAAGGCCAGGCTGCCTGGCGCTGTAGCGGTGGCCTGGTATGTGCGGCGCAACGCAAAGAAGCGATCAAGCACTTTGCCTCGCGCAAGGCGATGGACATCGAGGGTCTTGGCGACAAGCTGGTCGAGCAAATGGTCGAACTCGGCATGATCCAGTCGATCGGCGATTTGTATCGTCTCGAGCACTCTCAGCTTGCGGGGCTGGAACGCATGGCGGAAAAATCTGCGAGCAACCTGCTGCAGGCACTGGAAACCAGCAAGTCCACCAGGCTCGCGCGTTTTATCTTTTCGCTCGGTATACGTGAAGTGGGTGAGGCGATGGCCGAAGCGCTGGCCAATGCGTTCATAACCCTGGACGCAATCATGCAGGCAGATATCGACACTCTGCAACAGGTCGACGATGTCGGGCCGGTGGTAGCAGAGAATATCGTGCAATTTTTCGCACAGGAGAGAAATCGTGATATCGTCCAGAATTTAATAAAACAGGGTATCCACTGGCCAGAAATCGAATCATCTGATAAAACTGGCAGTCAGCCGTTAGCGGGGCAAACTTACGTCATTACCGGCACGCTCGAAGGCTTGAGCCGTGATCAGGCCGCAGCGCTTTTAAAGGCGAAAGGGGCCAGGGTGAGCAGCAGCGTTTCGGCTAAAACCAGCGCGGTCATAGCCGGTGCAAAACCGGGGTCTAAGGTAGGCAAGGCCGAGGCGTTCGGGGTCGAAGTACTGGACCAGGCCGGGTTTGAGTCGCTGATTGGTTGACCCGGCACCCAGGCGTACTTTTTCAGGAGCAGTTTATAATGAATCGCCAGAAAGCTTATGAATCAATTCGAAACTGATCAAAATAGCAAGAAATACACCTACGCGGTTTATATATTACAGGCGCTTTCGATTGTTGTACTGTTCACTGCGCTGATCGGAATTATTATCAATTACATCAAGGATGAAGATGTGGAGGGTACCTGGCTACAGTCGCATTTTATCTGGCAAAAAAACACTTTCTGGTACGGACTATTGTGGACCCTGCTCGGGGTGATGACGACATTTCTACTGGTTGGCTATGCAGTTCTGGGAATAGCCATGATATGGTTGATTTATCGAGTTGCAAAGGGCTGGATATATCTGGTCGATGGTAAGGAACTATACCGGGAGCAATAGGCCGATAGCAATGGTACTGGGGAGATTGATGATAATGAATGATGACGAAAAGTGGCGTGATAAACTGACTCCTGAGGAATACCTCGTTTGTCGTGAAAAGGGTACCGAACCACCATTTTCTGGTGGATACAACAGCAACAAGCGCGTGGGCGCCTATCGCTGTAAATGTTGCGGTGAAACCCTGTTTCGATCCGAGCACAAGTACGATTCGGGTTCAGGATGGCCATCGTTCGATCGGCCGGTGTCAGAAGACCTGATTCGCTACGAACAGGACGGTTCGCCGGGAATGCGGCGCACCGAATTGACCTGCGATCATTGTGGTTGCCATCTGGGCCATGTGTTCGACGATGGGCCAGTCGAAACGACCGGTGAAAGATATTGTATTAACTCGTTATCCCTGATATTTGAACAAGATTAAAAAGGTACCGTCTAAAAATGAACGAATCACAATTCAATGAGCTCGCCGAACAGACCATGCTGGCAATCGAGGAGGCGATCGATGCCTCGGGTGCGGACATCGATTACGATAATGCGGGCGATATCCTGACGCTCGAATTCACCGACGGCAGTCAGATTATCGTCAACAGGCAAACCCCGTTAAGCCAGATCTGGGTAGCGGCGCGTTCAGGCGGGTACCATTTTGACTATGACGAGGAAAACCAGGTCTGGTGCCTGGATGGCGACCCAAGTCGTGATCTGATGACGCAGTTAAGCATTTATTGCTCCGAACAGGCCGGGGAATCTGTTGAGCTTTAAATCCTTAGTTGTCATCTTCTCCCCTGGGGCCTGTGGTAGTACGGTCGTGCAGTGCCCACAGTAGCGCGAGTGTTGTTCGTGTCAGAGCGGCGGGTCCTCCTCCTTAGATTAACAAAATACCTTTCGGGCCTGATGCTGCTCGCGTTTATGTACGTGTCGCTGGATTACCTGATCGATTTCAGACCTTCGAACATCCATGCCAGCTACCGTTTTAGCCTGCGCAATTTGACCATCGACCAACCGCTCTGGTTAAGGCAGGATAATTTAATTATCGTCGTGATTTACCGCTCCACGCGGTTGATCGAAGCATTAAGCCAGGCCGATGATTTGTTGCAGGACCCGGATTCGAAATCGAGCCGACAACCGCAATACGCCAAAAATCGACTTCGATCGCGGCATCAGGCCTATTTCGTCGCCTATGGCAGGGGCACGGACCTGGAATGTCCATTGCGAGCCGGCAACGGGTTGATCTTGCGTGAATCCTGCGGTCCGGCACAATACGATTTTGCCGGGCGTGCGTTAACAGGAAAAAATCAGTTTCAAAATCTGAGGATTCCCGATTATACTTTCAGCAATGATTTTACTATTTTGACTGTGAACCCCTAAGCTATGCCTTCATTCGATACCGTATCCGAAGTCGATCACCACGAACTGAGTAACGCCATTGACCAGGCCAACCGCGAAATAGGGACGCGCTACGACTTCAAGGGTTCGGGCGCCAAAATTGAGCAGACGGATAATCAGCTTACCCTGAGTGCAGAGTCCGAGTTTCAAATAAAACAAATGGCCCCCATTCTTAAAGAGAAAATGTCAAAACGTGGCATCGACGTGAGTTGCCTGGAATTTTCGGATATCGTCGAAATGAATAAAAAAGCAAGCCAGCAGGTGTTGGTGAGGGAGGGGCTGGATAAAGACCTGGCGCGTAAAATTGTCAAACTGATCAAGGACTCAAAGCTAAAGGTTCAGGTCGCTATCCAGGGCGAGCAGGTGCGCGTGAACGGCAAAAAGCGCGACGATTTACAGCAGATAATGGAATTGCTGCGCGAGGCTAATCTCGGTATTCCTCTGCAATTTAACAATTTTCGTGACTAAGGCCCGTCGTCAGATAAACATCGAAGCGAATCGATTTTTCGCGAAACACCAGGTCGGGTGACGAGTCTGCCAGGGGCGCAGCCTTAGCGGGTCTTTTCACCACGACCCGACTGCCCGCTTTTCGCAAGGCCAGGTCAAAACATCGGTCGATGTCGTCGTTGCTGGTCAAATATTGCAGAATTTGCATTTCCCCGGCTGGTTTTGCGCTCGAGTGGTGCGATGGGAACATCGGGTCGAGGTAAATGCAGTCGAAGTGTTCCTCTTTGCCCAGGGATTGCAGGAATTCAAGCGCATCAACATGAATCGTTTCGATTCGGTTCGCCGCAGCTTTACTCCGCCTGATCGATCGGGCGCATTCCAGTGAATGCGTACTAATCGAATAAATCAGCCGGTCATGCTCGATCATGGTCACCCTTTGCCCATGCTGCGCCAGGATAAAGCTGTCCATACCCCAGCCCCCGGTGAGATCCAGCACGGTGTGAATACCACGCTGGCGGTTATTGCAGGCTTTCAGCAAAGCCTGGCTGGACTGTTGGGCGCGTTTGAAAAACCCGGACTCGACATAGGAATGCCTGAACCTGAGCCTGTCGGGCGGTAGAAATAATTCGATGATCACGCCATCGTCGGTCGTCACAATATCCAGGTTTTCGTCTAAATCCTTACCTCGCTTGCGTAAGTAATCGTGAGCATCGCTGACGTCAACCGTTCTGGGCATTAGTAATGCGGTGGCTTTTCGACCGGATCGAGCTGGTCGGGCAAGTGTGATTTCAGGGTCTGGTATTGCTGTGTGAGCAATTTCAACTCGTTTTTGATTCGAGATAACTCCCGATCCTGGCGCGAGACAACCTCGTTTAGTGCCTGCAGCGTGTGTTCCTGCTCTGCCCATAACATTTCAAGCCTGGTTATTTGCTCTTCAATCGCTTCGCTCATACTCCTGTTCGCCGGGTTGTTT
>JADFMY010000004.1 GCA_022563685.1 Pseudomonadota bacterium
GAGTACGATGTAAGCCTGGTCGATCACTTGCTGACCAATGTCGGTGATTCGAATTTCGTTTTTCGAACTACGTTCGAATAGGCGTACGCCGAGTTCTTCCTCGAGTCTTTTGATCGCAATACTGAGCGTGGGCTGACTAACAAAGCACGCCCGGGCCGCTTGGCCGAAATGATTTTTTTGCGACACGGCCACGATATAGCGTAATTCGGTTAAGGTCATGAGTCGCTGCCGTCTTGATGCAATATGCGGAATGAAGTAGTTTAGTAATGTTACGTCGATTCTGCATAATATAACAAAATCTTTCAATTAAAGTTTTCGTTATAATGGTTTAAGGAAGGTCTGATTTATTCAGACCTTCCCGCAGTACATGGACGTGCTGCCAAAATCAGTGCCGCTAAGGCATTGATTTTGCGAGACAAACGAAAATCACACTTTTCGCTTGTCGTCCTCTGAGAATTCATGGATGAATTATTCAGAGGTTCCTTAAAACTATAAGCTGCTAAGAGGAATTACCGGTGAGATCGTTACTCAATAAATTATTTCAGCCTGATTCTCCACAATCACCGCAGTTTGATCGAGAACATGCACTGCGCCTGTCCACCGCCACGCTATTGATTGAAGTTTGTCGCGCCGATTTTCAGGAACAGGAATCCGAACTCGAACACATGCGTCAGTTGCTGGTACAGCATTTTTCCCTGAGTCAAGACGAACTGGATGAATTAGTGCAGCAGGCGCGAAAAAAAGCAGACGACCTGGTCTCGCTACAGCATATTACTCGACTACTGAATGAGCAGTTTGACGAAGCGATGAAAATACGCGTGATAGAAATGATGTGGCAGGTGGTATACGCCGATGGGGTTAAGGATCATTACGAAGAACATTTAATTCGCAAGATCGCCGATCTGCTATATGTACCGCACGCAGAATTTATCCGTGCCCGGCACAGGGCCGAGGAAATGCTTCTCTAGCGACTCCTGGTCGGCTATGACGTGATCACAGACTCCCTATATAAACGATGGGAGGAACGATCAGTAGTTTTGCCACCATGATCATTAAGGTGGCAAAAATCGGTGATAGATCGAGTCCACCGATAGCGGGAATGATCTTTCGTACCGGCCGCAGTACCGGTGCGGCCAGCGTACTGACCAGGCCAATGATCGGGTTGTATTGACCCGGACTAATCCAGCTCAGAATCACCTGGATGATAATAGCGATCAAAAATATTGTGAGCGTCAGGGATACCAGGTCGGCGATGCAATAAACGAAAAGGCCGGCATAACTCGCACCCCCAATGGGGGCGATTGCGCTGCCAATCGATACGACTGGAATATCGAGCAGCCGTAAAAGAATAAATTTAAAATAAATCAGGCCAAGGCACAACACCACTGACGAGGTATCCTGGCCCGATATGCTGGGGATAAAACGGCGTAGTATTTTAAGCGGCGCCGAGGTCACTTTGACGATGAACTGAGAAACTGGATTGTAAAAGTCGGCTCGTAGTATCTGGAGGATGAACCTCAGCAATATCAGCAGGATATACAAATCAAACAAGGCATTGATGATTAACGTGAGCGGGGATATTAGGTAGTTTGAACTCATTTCAGACTCGTCTGTAGTTTATTATTGTTCGCCAAATTGCTGGGCTAGTTCAACCGAGCGGTCGTACGCGGCTCTCGTGGCCCTGTCGACCAGCGATGCGAGATCGTTTTGCTGGAACGACAGTATGGCCTGTTCGGTGGTGCCATTTTTTGATGTTACCTGTGCGCGAAGCTCGACCACGTTTCCATTTTTTACCATCGACGCAGCGCCCAGGGCAGTCTGCTGCGCCAGCAGTCTGGCCGTGTCCTCCTTTAGGCCGAGCTTTTTACCCGCTTGTTGCAGTAGCTCGATAAAATAAAAAAAATACGCAGGCCCACTGCCGGAAATTGCAGTTACCGCATCGAGTTCACCTTCCTGATCTACCCAGACAGTAATGCCAACCGCAGCCAATATGGCCTGTGCCAGTTGCTTTTGCGCGTTGCTGACCAGTGGATTCGCGTACATTCCGGTGGCGCCAAGTCGTATCAAGGCGGGCGTGTTGGGCATGCAACGGATCACTGCCCGGTTGCCCCCCAGCCAGCGATTGATTTCCCGCTCGCGAATTCCGGCCGCAATGCTGATGTAGAGGCAGTCCCGAGCACTATCGATATCAGCCAGTGGTTCGCAAACTGCCTGCATTACCTGCGGTTTTACCGCGAGGATCACGACCTCGGCGCCCCTGATTGCGACTCGACTATCGGCCGAAGTCGAAATACCAAAATCCCTGGCCAGTCTTTCGAGTTTATCCGTGTCGATATCGCAGGCTGTAATACATGACGCGTCGTATTCATTGGCTACTATGCCGCTGATCAGGCTGGTAGCCATATTGCCGCCACCGATAAAACACAAACGTTGTTGATTCAAAGTCGTTCCCCGAATATTGCCGTACCTATTCTAACCAGAGTTGAACCTTCTGCAATCGCTGCTTCAATATCGTGGCTCATACCCATCGAAAGCGTATCGCAGTCGAGGCCGTTTTGATTCAATCTGTATAGTTCGTGGCGCAGCCTGGCAAAGGGTTCTCGCTGGGCTTTGATGTCCTCATGCGGTGCCGGCATCGCCATCAGACCTCGAAGTCGAAGCCTGGGTAATTGGTTGATTCTTTCGGCAAGCGAAGCAACCTGTTCCAGGGCGATGCCAGATTTGCTCGGTTCGAGATCCACGTTGATCTGGATGCAAACATTTAACCGTGGCATCGAGTCTGGTCGCTGGTCGCTTAATCGTTGTGCGATCTTAAAACGGTCGATGCCATGAACCCAGGCAAAGTGTTCGGCGAGTACCCTTGTCTTGTTCGATTGAATCGCACCAATGAAGTGCCAGTTAAGGTCCAGATCCGAAAGGGCTGGAAATTTTTGTTGCGCTTCCTGAAGATAGTTTTCACCGAAATCCCTCTGGCCGGCAGCGTACGCAGCCCGGATATCCTCCGGGGGTTTCTTCTTGCTCACAGCCAGTAAGGAAATATCGCCCGGGCTGCGCTGATAGCGATTGGCCGCCTGCTCTATCTGGCTGCGTACCTGGATGAGATTTTTTTCGATGTTCTGCATAGGTTTTGCTATAGTCTGGCTATTGTACTATCTGTTATTGCCGACATCAGGCAGTGGATTTCATTCAAGGTTGCGCAGTATACAGGTGGATTATATGTGGTTTAGTGAGCGAGTGCGGTAATTAATGAAACCCGGCCTTTAGCAAGGGTTCCCTGGAATATTCAATAGGCATCGCTAGTGAAACAGACGACGGCAGTAGCTTTAACAAAGTGTTTTGACAAAACTTAAGGATCATTCATGGATATAGCCCAATTGTTAGCTTTCGGTGTTAAACAAGGCGCTTCTGATTTGCACCTTTCTGCTGGCCTGCCGCCAATGATCCGTGTAGACGGTGATATTCGCAGGATCAATGTGCCCGAAATGGATCACAAGCAGGTGCACGATATGATTTATGACATCATGAGTGACAAGCAACGCAAGGATTACGAGGAGTATATGGAAACCGACTTTTCGTTCGAAATCCCGGGGCTCGCCCGGTTTCGCGTCAATGCGTTCAATCATAACCGAGGCGCGGGTGGCGTTTTTCGAACCATACCATCGAAAATTCTGAGCCTGGACGATTTGGGCGCACCCAAGATTTTCCAGGAAATTTCCGAGTACCCGCGCGGTATCGTGCTCGTCACCGGGCCGACCGGATCGGGTAAATCGACTACTCTGGCAGCGATGGTCGACTATAAAAATGACAACGAATATGGGCATATACTCACGATAGAGGATCCGATTGAATTTGTGCACGAGAGTAAAAAATGCCTGGTGAATCAACGCGAGGTGCATCGCGATACTCTCGGCTTTAACGAGGCCCTGCGTTCGGCATTGCGTGAAGATCCAGATACGATACTGGTGGGCGAGATGCGAGATCTGGAAACCATACGCCTGGCGTTATCCGCTGCCGAAACCGGCCACCTGGTGTTCGGTACCTTGCATACCAGTTCTGCGGCGAAGACTATCGACCGTATCGTCGATGTATTTCCGGCAGCCGAGAAATCGATGGTCAGGTCGATGTTATCAGAATCGTTAAAGGCGGTTATTGCACAAACCTTGATGAAGAAAATAGGTGGTGGGCGGGTAGCCGCGCATGAAATTATGATTGGCACCCCGGCGATTCGTAATCTGATACGCGAGGACAAGGTAGCGCAAATGTACTCGGCTATCCAGACCGGCCAGAATGTCGGCATGCAAACGCTGGATCAAGATTTAAAAAATCTGCTCGCCCAGGGCGTGGTGTCGCGGGACGAGGCGAAGCGAAAGGCGGCAAATCCCGAGGCGTTGTAATGGCATCAGAATCGATACTGAGGACAGGTAATGGATCGTAGCAAGGCAATTAATTTCATGCATGACTTATTGCGCATGATGGTGAGCAGGGATGGCTCGGACTTGTTTATTACTTCGGGATCGCCGCCAGCGATGAAAATCGATGGCAAGATAGCGACGGTTTCGAAACAAATTCTTTCTCCCGCCCACACTCAAATGCTCACGCGTTCGATTATGAACGATAAACAGGTCTCTGAGTTTGAAGCATCACAGGAATGTAATTTTTCTATCGCGTTGCCAGGCGTTTCACGGTTTCGTGTGAATGCTTTCGTGCAACGTGGCAGTACCGGCATGGTGCTGCGTATCATCAATTCCGTAATTCCGAGTTTTAAAGAATTGAACCTGCCTGACATTTTGGAAGATATTGCGATGACCAAGCGCGGACTGGTGATTTTTGTCGGTGGTACTGGCTCGGGTAAATCGACTTCACTCGCATCGATGGTCGATTATCGTAACCAAAATAGCCATGGACATATCATTACGATTGAGGATCCGGTCGAATTTGTACACGATCACGGCAACTGTCTGGTGACCCAGCGCGAAGTGGGCGTCGATACCGAGAGCTACGGCATCGCCCTGAAAAACACATTGCGCCAGGCGCCCGATGTGATACTGATTGGCGAGATTCGAGACCGCGAAACCATGGAGCACGCCATTACATTTGCCGAGACTGGCCACCTGTGTCTGTCGACCCTGCACGCGAATAGTACCAACCAGGCGCTGGATCGGATTATTAACTTTTTTCCGGACGAGCGACGATCGCAGTTATTGATGGATTTATCGTTGAACCTGAAGGGATTGATAGCGCAGCGACTGATACCTAAAATCGATGGTGTCGGGCGCATCCCGGCGATTGAAATCATGCTCAATACGCCACTGATGGCGGATATGATATTCAAGGGCGAAGTAGTCGAAATGAAGAGTTTGATCGCCAAATCCAATGAGGCTGGCATGCAGACTTTCGACCAGGCTTTGTTCGATCTCTATGAAGAACGCAAAATTACCTTCGAAGATGCCCTGCGCAACGCTGATTCGGTGAATGATATCCGTTTGCGCATCAAGCTCGAGAGTGACACCGCGCGCAAGGCCGGGATAGTGGAGGATCACCGCGACTTTGAACTGGAAGAATCCGACGATGGTGAGTCCGGAGGGTTGGTATGAGCAGAGAACCTACTACCAGGTTGTTGGAACCCTACCTGAAAATTATGGCCGAAAAACAGGCTTCAGACCTGTTTTTCGTCACCGGTGCCCCGGTGAATATGAAATTGCAGGGTAAGACCTCTCCAATCGCGAAAAACACTTTCGAGACTGGCCAGGTACAAAAACTGGCCTATAGCCTGTTGAATGACGAGCAGGTGCGGGACTTCGAAATCAACCATGAATTGAATCTGGGATTTACACTCGAAGGGGTCGGGCGTTTTCGCGTCAATATTTTCGTCCAGCGTTCCGAAGTATCGATGGTAATCCGCTACATCAAATGGGTCATTCCAACGATTGAGGAACTCGGCTTGCCCCAGGTGTTGAAGGAAGTCGTGATGAATCAAAATGGGCTAGTACTGGTAGTAGGCTCTACGGGTTCTGGCAAGTCGACTACCCTGGCTGCGATGATCGATCACCGTAACAGAAATGAGGGCGGACATATATTGACCATCGAGGATCCGATCGAATTCGTATTTCGCCATAATAAATCGGTAGTTTCACAACGCGAAGTCGGTATCGATACACTCAGTTACGAAAACGCGCTACGAGAAGCATTACGCGAAGCGCCGGAAGTGATCATGATCGGTGAAGCTCGTGATGCCGAAACCATGAAGGCGGCGATTAATTTCGCCGATACCGGCCACCTGTGCCTGACTACACTGCACGCGGTCAATGCCAACCAGGCGATGGATCGCATGATGAATATGTTCTCGATCGATATGCGTAAACAGCTTTTAATGGATTTGTCTTTAAATTTGCGAGCAGTCATATCACAGCGGCTGGTACCCGGTATGAAAGGCAAACTCGCCTGCGCGGTCGAAGTGATGATGAATACACCCTATATCTCGGAATTGCTGCGTGACGGCAACTTTAACGAAATTAAGGAAATTATGGAAAAGGGCGACGCTACAGGTATGCAGACTTTTGATCAGTCGCTGTATGATTTGTACAAGGCTGATAAAATTTCCATCAAAAATGCGTTGGCCTATGCCGATTCCAGTACTAACCTGGAATGGAAGATTAATTTTGGCGGTGAACAGAGAAAACTGGATACCCGGCACCATTTGAACCAGCAGGGGGGGCTGGAAGAACTGACCTTGCCATCGGAAGAAGTTTAGATCTTATATACGATTTGCCCTGCGACGATGGTAGTCACCACGCGCCCATTAAAATCCCAGCCTTCGAATGCAGTATTTTTACCTTCAGAGGTAAATTCGCTGGCGCTACAAATCCAGTGCACCGCGGGATCGACGATAGTGATGTCGGCCAGCTCGCCGCTGGCAATTTGACCCGCAGGAATTCCCAGAATGCGCGCGGGATTGATGCTGAGTTTGGCTATCAGTTGAGGTAGTGGTAGCAATTTTTCCTCTACCAGTCGTAGCGCCAACGGCAACAGCGTATCGAACGTGCTGATTCCTGCTTCGGCCGATGGAAACGGGCGTAACTTGGCGTCTATTTCGTGTGGCTGATGGTCTGAGCACAGGCAGTCTAAGGTACCGTCGGCAACGCCTTCACGCAGTGCCTGCCGGTCGTGCTGGCTACGTAATGGTGGCATGGTCAGTTTGTTGGTGTCGAATTCGCCGATATCGTGGTCGGTGAGAAACAGTTGGTGCATCGCGCAGTCGGAGGTGACAGGTAAGCCGCTGGCTTTTGCCTGGCGGATCATTTCGACCGAACGAGCACAGGATAATTGCCCAAAATGGGTCCTGGCGCCGGTCTGGGCGACCAACTCGATATCCTTGGCGAGTGCAGCGGTTTCTGCCGCTACCGGTATCGCGGGTAATCCAAGGCGTGTTGATATCGCACTTTCGTGCGCGCATCCATTGCCGTAAAGATCAGCATCTCTGGGTTGAATAATCACCAGCATATCTTGCCCGGCAGCGTACTCCATGGCTCGGCGTTGAACCAGATTATTGGCAAATGGACGGTTGGCGTTGCTGAAAGCGATACAGGCACTTTCTTTCAGGCTTGCCATATCGGTCAGGTGCTCACCCTCCAGGCCACGCGACAGCGCGCCGATGGTATAGATATGGCATCGGTTACCCGCCTTGGCATTACTGTGATGTATCAATTCGACCACGGCAGAATTATCGATCACCGGCTGGGTGTCCGGCGGCATACAAACACTGGTAATGCCGTTGGCTACTGCGGCGCGGGTTTCGGATTCGATATTACCCTTGTGTGTGAGCCCAGGTTCACGCAGGCGCGCCTGGCAGTCGACCAGACCGGGCATTACCCAGTGACCGGTGGCGTCGATGGTTTGATCGGCCTTGAATTTTTCAGGTGCCGTGGCTGTTCCAACCACTAGATTGCCCTCGATAAAAACGTCAATCTCGTGTGCGGTTGACGCGACTGGATCGATTAGCAACCCGTTCTTGATATGGATATTCATGCCTTAGCCTGCAAGCCGGACTGGCCTACGATCATCGACATCACAGCCATGCGTACCGAAATGCCAAAACTCACTTGCTGTAAAATGACCGACTGACTGCCATCCATCACGCTAGACTCAATTTCTACACCGCGATTGACGGGTCCCGGGTGCATTACGATTGCGTCGGGGCTGGCTCGACTCAGCCTTTCCTGGGTCAGTCCATACATTTTGAAGTATTCTTTCTCGCTGGGTAACAAGGCGCCACGCATGCGTTCTTTTTGCAGGCGCAGCATGATCACGACATCTACGTCGAGCAGACCCTGTTCCAGATTATCGTACAGATGTACGCCGAGCGATTCGGTGTCGACCGGTAACAGCGTCCTGGGTGCTATCACGCGTATCTCGGCGGTATTAAGCAGGTTGAGCGCATGAATTTGCGATCTTGCGACCCGTGAATGCATGATATCGCCGACGATCGCCACGCGTAGTTGCGAAAAATCCTGTTTGTAATGGCGGATGGTGTACATATCGAGCATAGCCTGTGTCGGGTGCTCGTGCTGTCCATCGCCGGCATTTAAAACACTGACGCCGGGATGAACATGTTGGGCGAAGAAGTGAGCGCTGCCGCTGTCCGGGTGGCGAATAACAAACATGTCGATTTGCATGGCTTGCAGATTATGGATCGTGTCGAGCAGAGACTCGCCTTTAACCGTGGCCGAGGTATTGACATCCAGGCTCAATATATCGGCCGACAAACGCTGTGCGGCGAGCTCGAAGGTCGAGCGCGTGCGGGTGCTGGCTTCGAAAAACAAATTGGCGACCGTCATGCCGCGCAGTATTGGTACTTTCTTGATGGTACGGTCGGTTACGGAGGTGAAAGATTCGGCGGTATCGAGTATTTCGGTGAGTATTTGTTGATTGAGGCCCTCGATGCTGAGAAAGTGCAGTAGCTTGCCGTTGGCATCGAGTTGTAGGTTGTTAGCTGACATGATCCGTTAACGACTTGATGGTTAGTTGCAGTGGCTCAGGCCCTTCCAGCTTGATATGGCTACCTGCCTCCAGGTGAACGGTTTCACCAACGATATCTGCCTGGATTGGAATTGCTCGCTCGCCTCTGTCTATCAGTATCGCGAGGACTATCCGAAGTGGACGGCCATAATCGAATATCTCGTTCATCGCAGCACGAATAGTGCGACCGGAATACAGCACGTCATCGACCAGAATTACGGTTTTTCCATCGATATTGGGTGGCAGGCTCGACGGTTTTACGGTCGGGTGCAAACCCGATTGGGTGAAATCGTCGCGGTAGAATGAAATATTCAGGCGACCCAGATCGGTTTCCGGCGCAATGTTCCGGTGAATCGCCCTGGCTATCCAGTAGCCACCGGTCTCGATGCCGACGATAATCGGCTGTTCTTCGGGACTTTGATCGGTTGGGAAATAGGGTTCAAGTGCCTGAGTCAGCTTTTTGATTAAGATTTCGACTGATGGTAGGGACACAAATCTTCCAGGTATTCAACTGGGAACGCTTTATATCACAAAATTTATCGAACTACAGTAGTTTTAGTCCTGTTTCTCATTATTGTGACGATTTTTTCTCAAGCAAAGGTTCGGGTGATTGCAGAGTTGACTGATGCCGTTGATATTCGCGCAACCATGATTCTGTGATTAAAACCGCGGCGAGACTGTCGATCTCCGGTTTGCTTTTGCGTTGGCCGCTTTCAACCGTAAGATTGAAAGCCTCCCGCGTGGTCAATCCCTCGTCTATTAGCTCGGTTTCTATATGATACCTGCCGTGCAATTGCCGGCTAAAGCGAGCGGCACTGTCGCCCATGACCTGAATATCGTCATAATCGGAGTGGGGCAGGCCAACAATGAGTTTTTGTGGTTTCCATTCCCGTAACAGCCGGGTGATGGCAGGCCAGTCTGGCTTTTGTCTGATCGATTTGATCGCTGCCAGCGGACGTGCCTGAGTGGTCAGGGTTTGACCGACCGCGACGCCTGTCCAGCCAGTACCCAAGTCGAACCCGATGACAGTTTCGATTTTAGCCCCCATATTGCTCGAAGGCGGGCTAGTATCAGGCATTCCCGCTCACGGGTGATAGTTTGCTGATATCGAAGCCCAGGGTATCGAAAGCCATCTGCCATTTGTCGTCGGAATTGTGGTGAAACAGAAGCTCTGCACTCGAAGCCGTGGTGAGCCAGGAATTTTGGTGCAACTCAGATTCTAGCTGACCGGAAGCCCATCCGGAAAAACCCAGTATCACCAGGTAATCTTTCGGGCCCTTTTTTTCCGCTATCGCCTGCAGTATGTCTATCGAACTGGTTAAATGTATGTCCGACGACACTTCGATACTTTTTTGCCAGCCTCCAGCAGTAGTATGCAACACAAATCCCTGTTCCAGTTGCACCGGGCCACCAATATAAACCGGTTGGTGCCTGATCGAGTCATCGTCACATTCGATCTTGAGCTGGTCAAAAATATCCTGCAGATTTTGTGAGGTCTGGTGATTGACGACTAAACCCATGCTGCCATTTTCGCTATGCTCGCACATATAAATCAGGCTCGAAGCAAATAGCGGATCCTTGATTGCTGGTGTTGCGATCAGGCACTTGTGTACCAGACTGTTTTTTTCGTCTTCCATCTAACTCACCTCACCGTTGGTAATCAGTCGGTTGCTTTTGAATTCCCAGGTTCTGATGATAACAATTTGATCAGTACTCTGTTTCAGTTCTTCAGGAAAAGGCGCGAACGGTTCCGCCAGCCTGAGAATGCGTTTTGCAGCCTGGTCTAGCACATTGTTGCCGGAAGAGCGCGTCACTTTCGCGCTGAGTATTTCTCCGGCTGCGTTAAGTCGCACGTTCATGCGTAGTTGGCCGTCTAATTTTTTGATCCTCGCTTCCTGTGGATAGTTCAAATTTCCAGTCTGTTCAATTTTCTGCACCCATGAGGCCAGGTAACTGGCTTCCACGGCCTTTTTAGTGCTTGCGGTTAGCGTAATCGATTTGGGTCGTTTTGCATAATCGATCGACATTTGCCTGATTTCCGCCTGTAACCGGGCTATTTTACTCTGCCTTTGCTCTACCGCGCTGGTTTTCCGGGTTCCGGCACCCTGCTTTCGGTTTTGAACCTGTTGATCGAATTTCATTGGCGATTCGAGTTGAGAAATGAAGTAAAGGTGGTTGATCGCTAACTGATTTCTTCGTAACTCCTCTCGGGCCTGGTCGGAAAGGCCGCGCTGATTAATAGGGGTATTGGAAGAAACCGGCGCGCTGGGCCGCGCTTTTTCATCTGCTTTGCCACCGCCTGCCTGATTGGCCTGGGCGATAAAATCGGGGTTTTTAACTTCTTCAGGACTGTGCGAATTTGCAAAAATAATTTCGAGGCTGGGTAAAGCGTTAGAACGGGGATTGGTCGATTGGGTAAATCCGACACCGAGCACCACGATTGTATGGATAGTCAGTGCGAGAAACAGTGTAAAGCCCAAACGGTCGCTCGCGCTAACCCTGGGCTGCTGCTGTATCGTTTGTTCAACCATCGCGGCCCCTATTTTGCCAACAATGCCGCCGCTTCACCAGTCATTTGCAGTAACTAAGCGAAATACTTCAATATTTGGCTCTGCCCATGATTATTATTGGCCGAATGAATTCGGCCCTACAGGTTCTTCCCCCGAATGATTATCGGCCGAATAATTTCTAATTGTGCAGGGTCGAATTCATTCGACCGGATATGTTTTCTATCAGGGAAAGAGCCTGATTTTTTAATCGATGATGGAAACAGGCAAATCCGAGATCCATTCTAATTTGTTTGCAAAGGAACGCGTGACAAAGATTTGTTCATCATCGGTTATTATCAAATAATCGTCGATACCCAGTGACTCGGCCAGGCTCCGATGATTTTCGAGACCACCGATCATCAGGCTGGTTGCCGCAACATCGGCGAGCACCGGGTCGGAAGCCATTACGGTGGCCGAGCTGATACGAATAGAAGGCGCTCCGGTACGCGGGTCGATGATATGGTGAATTATTTTGTCGCCCCGCCGATAATAGCGTTGATAATTTCCAGAGGTAAATAGAGCCTGTTGGCCACTCAGGTTGATGCCGGCGATGGTACCTGGCCTGAATGGGTTTTGTATCGCGATGCGCCATTCCTTCCCCATTTTGTCACCCGAAACCTGCAGGTCGCCACCGGCGTTGATCAAAAAGTGTTCGAAACCCTGTTGATGCAGGAAGTCGCTTATCCGGTCTAAGGCATAACCCTTGGCGATGCCGCCGAAATCCAGCTGCAAGGCCGGATTAGTGCTTTGCGCCTGCCCGTCGCGAATCACCAGATCAGGCATTGTTGGGATATCCTGCCGCAGGGTTTTGATTAACTCGGTGTCCGGTTTGGATGAACCGTGGAACCCATAAGCTGCGATCAGCTTACCGATCGCAGGGTTGAACAAATGCTGCGAACGTTCGTAGTACCCCTGGCTCAGGCGAATCAGCTCATTCAATGACGCGGGTATATCCGTGCTTTTTGAACTCGCCAGGCGATGGTTAAAACGAGTCAGATCACTATCTTCCCAGGCATGCCATTGATTGCGATAAGTAGCCAGTTGCTGCTCAATTTCGCTTAACGCCCACTCGGCTTTAGCCAGATCGGGGTGGATCAGCGTTATGTCAATGATCGTGCCAAATTGCAGCAGGCGTTGTTCGACCAGGTGCGCCTTTTTCTCGCAGCCTGCTGGCAGCAGGGCGATACTGAGAAGCATTATGGTTAACGAGCGATGAGCTGGTCTATGCAATTGAATAGGTCTGCGCTGATATTCAGGCCAAATTCCTGGTCGAGTTCACGAATACAGGTGGGACTGGTGACATTGATTTCAGTGACATAATCCCCGATCACGTCGATACCGACGAAGACAAGGCCCTTATCACGCAGTGCAGGGCCAATTTGCTCGCAAAGCCAGCGGTCTCTCTCGGTTAAGGCCTGACCCCGCGTGCTGGCGCCAGCGGCGATATTGCCGCGGTTCTCGCCTTCGGCGGGCAGGCGCGCAAGTGCGTAGGGCACCACCTCGCCGTTAATCAGCAAGATGCGTTTATCGCCCTGAGCGATTTCGGGGATATATCGTTGCACCATGGTTTGTGAGGTTCCGTTTCGCGTCACGGTCTCGAGGATAACGTTAGTATTGGTATCGCCTGCCTGAACCCGAAAAACAGATACCCCGCCCATACCATCGAGTGGTTTGACGATGACATCGCGCTGCTGGTTAATAAACTCGAGTAGTAGCTCCGGATTCCTGCTCACACGAGTTTCGACGCAACACTGCGGGAAAAAACGGGTGTAGAGTTTTTCGTTGCAATCGCGCAGGCTAGATGGTTTATTCACCACCAGCACGCCATTTTCTTCGGCTTGTTCCAGCAGATAGGTAGAGTAGATATACTCCTGGTCGAACGGTGGGTCCTTGCGCATCAGTATCGCGTCGAGTTCATCGAGCCGGCAAATCCCTGCTTCGCCTTTTTCGAACCAGTCATCGTTATCATCCTGCAACCGAAGTAACTGGTAACGCGCATAACTGATGCTACTGTCCATGTACAGGTCATCGAGACCCATGTAGTAAATTTGCCAGCCTCGGTTTTGCGCTTCGAGTAACATCGCGAAGCTCGAATCCTTCCAGGGTTTAATGGATTCGATCGGATCCATCACAATTCCGAGCTTCCTGTTCGTCATCGGTTAGATTCGGCAATTTTTCTGGCCGCTCTCAGCAGGTGTAGGACAGCCGCCAGGATTTGTGCATTCATGATTGTGGGTATTGAGTAACCATGACATTGATTTTACTGAAATATGATGACTTAGCCCACCCCATTCAGGAATAATTATTGGGTTACGCTGGTAGTTGCCGGTTGTCCGAATAAGCGTTCTCATAAAGCTGCTACTACTGTCTTCGTGCGGGTAGCCGGTCACTTTATCCGCCCGGGAAAGGCATCAATTTCAAAGTAGAAATCACATCAGTTAGTTTAAATAAATCACTGGTTTTACTTGAGTAAACCACTATAATCTATCGAATATTTGGTGGGCCTAAACTTGGTAGTAAACCCTGGGGGATATGTGAAAGACAAGTCTCAGCAAGCAGTTAGCGCGCGAGATCCTGCTGCCTTAAATGTTAAGGTAATGGTAATCGATGATAGCAAAACTATTCGTCGAAGCGCCGAAACCCTGCTAAGAAAAGCGGGGTGTGAAGTTATTACTGCGGTCGACGGTTTTGAGGCGCTAGCGAAAATTACCGTTAATAAACCGGACATTATCTTTGTCGATATCATGATGCCACGCCTTGATGGGTACCAAACCTGTGCCCTGATAAAAAACAATCAATCCTTTAAATCTACTCCGGTCATTATGCTTTCAAGCAAGGACAGTATATTCGACCGCGCTCGTGGACGTATAGTCGGTTCGGAAAAATACCTGACTAAACCCTTCTCCAAGGAAGATTTAATTAATGCTATAACCGCCTATGTTGGACAGGGATAATTTCGTTCCTGAAACACCAGGCACTTATTGAGTAACGCACTTATGACACATATTCTGATAGTAGACGATTCGCCGACCGAGGTTCATGTTTTCCGGACAATGCTGGAAAAGCATGACATGAATGTGTCGGTAGCAGCCGATGGTGAAGAGGGTATAGAGAAGGCGCTTGCATTCAAGCCCGACTGTATTCTGATGGATGTAGTGATGCCGGGGAAAAATGGTTTTCAGGCCACCCGAGACCTGCGTCGTAACCCCGAGACTTCATCGATTCCGGTAATTATCATTACGACCAAGGGTCAGGAAACCGACAAGATATGGGGAGTGCGGCAGGGCGCAAAGGACTATATCGTCAAACCCGTGAATGAAGCGGATTTAATAGAAAGAATAAACAAGGTGCTGGATAAGCCATGACGGTAACTTCACCATTTCAAATGTTGGAGCTACTGGACACGCGCTGTCGAAAAAATTCGGTTGGGCTGCCGCTAGTAAAAAAAGTGGTGGATGACTGGATAGGAATCGGATTTAAAATTAACGGTATTCCATTGCTGGCTAAAATGGAAGAGGTGAGTGAAATTTTACCACCGCCGCAAACAATCCGCGTTCCAGGGGTCAAGGCCTGGGTCAGGGGACTGGCAAATATCCGTGGTTCCCTGATGCCGGTGCTGGACATGAAAGACTATCTATTTGGCGTTGCCACTAAAATTAACAAGAATAGCCGGGTTCTGGTGATCAACAAATCAGGGCTGGTTGCGGCTTTACTGGTCGAAGAAGTGTTTGGCTTGAGGCGTTTCAAACAGGAAGAACTTAAGGACGAGGTAGACCCCGATACAGGTTCGGTCAAGGATTACCTGGCTGGTACATTTGTTGACCAGGTGCGCCGATGGAATGTGTTTAGCGTTGATAAACTGGTGAAAACCGAGCAGTTTATCAAGGTAGTATGAATTAATGTTAATAAGCGATAAAACGATGGAGGCCTTATGGCGCTGCTAGGTAAACTTAAACAATTCCTGCCCGGGAGTGTGGGGAGGATTGCGCTTGATTCGGATCGTGCTGATAGAATATTTGATACCAGAGTTGCTATTGCCGGCGGTTTCCTGATCCTCTCGATTGTAGTTGTGGCGGCAGCGATACATTTTGATATAAAACACAAGAATGAGAACAAAACCTTTTCGGCCCTTACCCTGGAACAGCAAGTTATATCACAGCAAATAGCGATTAACGCGCTCGCTGCCGCGTCGGGAGATTGGATGGTATTAGGCCAACTGGCAGGTAGTCAATCCCGATTTAAGGAAACGATTTTAATACTGGATAACGGGGATAGTCTGAGTGATCTGCCGCCTTTACCCGAAACGTTTTCGATCGAGTATTCCGCATTAAAGGATATCTGGCAAGGTTATGACAAAAATGTCAATATTATAGTTGCCGCAAAGCCTTCGCTCGAAGCGGTCAGCGAATATATATCACAGATAAAAGAATCCCTGCCAGAGCTAATATCTTTATCGAATATAATAGTCAGCGACTTAATTAACACCCGTGCGCCAGGCAAGGATATTGCATTGGCATCAGGCCAACTGGCCCTGGTTGGTGGGATGGAGAACAGCCTTAACCTGATCTTGATGAACCATGATGCAAGTATGATGGATCATGGCGCAGATACGATGGACCAGGGTGCCGGCATGATGAACCAGGGTGCAGCTGCAATGACAGTAGCTGATCGTTTTTCCAGAAATGCAATTCAAATCGAAAGGCAGCTAATCGCCATGTTGAAAGGCAGTAGGTCGCTCGGGATAGAAAAGTTCAAAGGAGCCGCCGTTGTCGCCAAGCTGGTTCAATTTGCTGACCTGTACTCGGTAGTAAAAAAGAACGTCGATGGGATACTGAAAAATTCGAGCCAGCTAATTAAGGTGCGCCAGGCGGCAACGCAAATTCATTCGCAAAGCTCAATTCTGTTGAGGGCTTCAGACGATTTGATTTCGAAAATTCAACCCCACGATGACCACATGGAGATGTCAACGCTTGCCGCTATTGGGTTCGTTGTATTGCTTTCGATCTTGATGATCACCCTGCTATTTACCTTAATACGTCGTACACGAGCACGCCTGGCCGAATCGAAGGATCAGAATGATAAAAATCAGCGAGCTATTTTGCGCCTGCTCGATGAAATGGGCAATCTGGCTGATGGCGATCTTTCGATCCATACCACGGTGAGCGAAGATATCACCGGTGCGATCGCAGATTCAGTTAACTATTCTATCGATGCATTACGCGATCTGGTTGGGACTATCAACAAGACCGCGGTACAGGTGAGCAGTGCGGTTAGGAAAACACAAGGCACAACGTCTCGACTGGAAAAGGAAAGCGCCACTCAGGCCAGGGAGATAATCGGGGCCAGCAATACAATCACTGAAATTTCCAAATCGATGTCGACGGTATCGGATAAAGCGGCAGACTCTGCTGCGGTGGCTCGTAAATCGGTGAGTATCGCGCATCAGGGTGGCGAAACAGTGCGTCAGGCTATTGCCGGTATGGAAACAATCCGCGGACAAATTCAGGAAACGTCCAAGCGTATTAAACGTCTGGGCGAGAGCTCCCAGGAAATCGGTGATATCGTCAATCTAATTACCGAGATATCGGATCAGACTAATATTCTCGCATTGAATGCAGCCATTCAGGCGTCGATGGCGGGCGAAGCTGGCCGAGGTTTCGCAGTGGTTGCGGACGAGGTACAGCGCCTCGCAGAACGTACTGGTGATGCAACCAAGCAGATCGAGGCGCTGGTGAAAACAATCCAGGCGGATACCAATGCAGCAACGGCTTCGATGGAGCAAAGCACATCAAACGTGGTGAAGGGCGCCCAATTGACCGAAAATGCAGGTAGTGCACTGGATAAAATCGAGCAAGTTTCGATGAATCTGGCGCAACGCATTCTCGAGATATCGGATGCAACCAAGGCACAGGCTGCCGAGAGTGTCAAAATTACTCAAACGATGGATGTGATTCAACAGATTACGATGAAAACGTCACAAGGATCGGGCCAGGCCTCCGAATCCATTGGCGTATTGTCAGACATGGTCAAGGCCATGCACAAGTCGGTAGCGGGATTCAAGTTACCCGGTATCCAAGCGGCCGATAGCTCGATTCACGACATTACCGAATTGTCGGTAAAAGGCAATTTCAGGTAGACCACGGACGCCCGCATGAGTCGCCAACAGACTTCGATTAAACAAAGCGCTCTGGGATGGGTAAAAAAGTCTATCGACGACAATCTGTCTGAAATCAGCACCGATTTAAGGTTGTACATAGAAGAGGATGACGGCACGTTACTGGGAGCCGTACAGGAACGACTGGGGGTTATACAGGGCGTTCTGACCATGGTTGAGCAATATGGCTCAGCCATGTTGACCGAAGAAATGGTTTCGCTATGTGAATTCATAGCCGAAAGCAAGAAAGATAAGGAAGGCCAGGCAGTCGAAGTGTTGTTGCGCGCAGTATTGCAACTGCCTGACTATCTCGAACATATACAATCTGGTTACCGGGATATACCGATCGCGATATTGCCGTTGCTTAACGATATTCGAGCGGTAAAAAATCAGGACTTGTTTTCGGAAAAACTATTATTCCTGCCCGACCTGTCAATGCATAAGGAGGGAGGCGAAGACGCGTCTATCGATGACAAGAGTAACGAGGTATCGAAGTTATTAGCCAGGAAACTACGCCCGATATTTCAGTTCGCTTTGCTCAACCTGATCCGGGATAAATCGGTAGAAGATAGCCTGGCTCACCTGGAAAAGGTCTGTGAAACTCTGGAGGAGCGATCCGCTTCGGAACAGGTTGCGCGCATCTGGTGGATCGTCGGCGCTCTGGTAGAGTCAGTGGCACGCCAAAATCTGGAGCTGGGTGTATCGATTAAAAGCCTGCTGGGAAAGGTAGACGCACTGTTTCGTGTCATATTGATAATCGGCGAGCGCGGACTGTTGAACAGGCAACCCATTGAGTTAATTAAAAACTTCCTGTTTTATATAGCTCAGCCAGAATGTGACGGGCCTAAATCCCAGGCGATAAAAACAGCCTATCGTTTAGAGGAATTCTTGCCCAGCGAAGCGGTTCGGAGCAAGGTCCTCAACAATATTGCCGGCCCTAATCAGGCACTGTTAAAAGCCGTCGCAGAAGCGATGAAAGCCGATATCGAAACGGTAAAATCTACCCTCGAAATTTATGTTAATGGTGATCTGGGTAATATCGAATTGCTCAGGGATATTCCTCAGGAATTGCATGTCATTGCAGATACCCTGGCGATGATCGGGCTAGGTCAGCAGCGCCAGTTGATCGTATCCCAAATAGACGTGGTCAAGGAAATCATCGATGGCAGGGAGCAGCCGAACGAAGAAAAATTACTGTCTATGGCGGCAGAATTGATTCAGGTTGATCAGGCGCTGGATCAGATGCAAAAACGCCAGCCCATCAACGGCGGAGACGAGCGCTCTGAGGCTGATGTATCCAGGGACTTCGAACTGGATGCCGTATTGACTGCGGTAGTGACCGCTGCCCTGGATAATATCCAGAAAACCAAGAGCGCTATCCTGGATTTTATCAAGGACCCTACACGCGCCGAAAATATCGATTTGTGCGTTACCCTGATGGAAGAGGCGAAAGGGGCGCTGGAATTACTCAATCAGCCCCGTGCAGTATTGGTGATCGATGGGTTGATTCGGTATCTGAAAGAACATGATATTGTCGAATTTATGGATACGAATCGACTCGATTCGCTGTCACAGGTGGTTGTGAGTATCGAATATTACCTGGAAGCCCTGGGCGAACATCGAAGCGATGCCGATAGTATTCTCGACTTTGCCGATGCACAAATTAAGACGTTACTGTCAAATGCCACACTCCCCAGCGAGTCTGCCGCTGGTGAAGAGCTGGTCATAGTAGACGACCAGGCCAGGGATACTGCCGAATCAACAGGTCTATTCGAGGTGTCTACACTTGAAATTGATGATGCGCCAGACCCGGAACTGGAGGCAGAATTTGTCCAGTTGACTGACCAGGAAGCACCCGTCGAAGCCGACGACAGTTTGACTCTCGAAGCGCCGGCCGAAGAGCCCGCCCCGGTTATAGCGGCCGAACTGGCTGTCGATTCTGAATTAGAAATCCCATCGTCCAAACCGATATCACAGGGTTCGGAGGCCTTGCCAGGCGATGAACAGTTAGTCGATGAATTGAGCGACGAGCTGATCGATATACACGATGCTCTTGAGGAGCCGGCAAAAGACGATACCAAAGTCGATGTAACTGGCGAAGATCCGTCTGAATTCGAGAGCCCGGCAGAGGAATCAGTTGATAAAGCGGTAAATGTTGTTCCAGTCGATGAGGCCTTGCCGGTATTAGGCCCGGACACTGATACGGAGATACTGGAGATTTATCTGGAAGAAGCAGAGGAAGAGTCGGAGAATATTCGTCGCTTACAGCAGGACTGGTTGTTGCACCCGGAAGATGAAAACGCAGTGACGAATATTCGTCGCGCGTTTCATACTATCAAGGGTAGCGGGCGCCTGGTAAGCGCGAGCAAGATAGCAGAATTTGCCTGGGACTACGAGCAACTGCTCAATCGGGTGATCGACAAAACAGTGTTACCTAAAACCGATGTCATCGACGCGGTGGGCCAGGCGGCAGCTGCATTGGCTGAACTGGTCGTGGAGTTAAAAACCAACCAGCCCCCAACGGCTGATATTCCCTACTTGCGAGGTCTGGCCAGAGCACTTGCCGAATTCAAGGCCAGGCAGGTATTGAGCGAGCATAAGCGGCATATAGCAGCAATAAGAGAATCTCCCCACGACCTGATTACCGATGGCCCGGCATCCGCAGCAGATGATTTTGAACCGATAGAACCCGAGGCTCTGGATGATGAAGCGCCAGTCGCTAAATCCGAATCTGAGGAGACCCCCCCGGACCCTTTCGTCCTGACGAAAGAGAAACCCATGCCTGGAGAAGAGGCAAGGGCGAACACGCCCGACGTTCAAGAGCCGGTCGAACCAACCGGCCTGTCGTTCGATCCGGAATTACTGACCATCTATCAACAAGAGGTCGAGCAGCACCTAAGCACAATAAATACCGCCCTTGAAGAGGCTGAAAAAAGGCAGGAGTTGATTCCTCAGGAAGATCTTTACAGGGCTCTGCATACTATCCATGGCGCTTCCCGTACTGCCGATATCGGCAGTATTGGTATGCTCGCCGGCCTGATGGAAAAACCGCTCAAGTCTGCGATCACGCAGTCGATGGCGCTGGATAACGAAATCATAACCCTCTATCGTCAGGGCTATCAGGCGCTACAATCCCTGACCAGTGAACTGGTCGAAACTCGCCAGGTGCCCCCGATACCCGAAGATTTGAAGATTAGTTTCCAGGCTCTGGCCGAGGACCTGGAAGAACACACCGTAGAAATAGCAGATGATTCAGACCAGCCTTCTGGAGATTTTGTCGATACTATGAGGCTAATGAGTGGAGCTCCCGATCAGGAGCAGGACAAAGAACTCCTGGCCATATTTATCGATGAAGCAAATGAATTGCTCGAAATGAGCGATCATACCCTGCATGACTGGGCTGACCAGCAGGCCGACGAAAACGGTGGGTACGACTTTACCGCAGTAATGGAGCTGCAGCGATATCTGCATACCCTGAAGGGTGGCGCGAAGATGGCCGAGTTGAAGGAGATTGGCGATTTAAGTCATGAAATTGAATCTGTTTTCATCGCGGTGATCGACACTCGGGTAGAGAAGAACGATAAATTAATCGAGTTGCTGGAGAACAGTTTTGATTTGCTTCATAAACAGATAGGAGAGACTCAGAAGCGTCAACCTGTGACTGGATCGGGGGACCAGGTAGCACTGCTGAAAGCCATACGCTCCGGTACCGGCGAAGACCGATCAGAGCCGGGTCTGGCAGTTGAAAGCCATCTGGATAACGAAAACATCGATATCGTGCAGGAAAACCTTGATTATGCGCCCAATAGCGCCACCGAACGATCAGTCCAGGAAGTGATCCGGGTAAGGGCTGACCTGCTCGATAATCTGGTTAATTCGGCGGGCGAAGTCAGTATCTATCGGGCACGTATGGAACAACAGGTCGCGGGTCTGGGTTCGTATCTCGGAGAGCTGGGGCAGACCATCACGCGATTGAAAAACCAGTTGCGCAGCCTGGAAACCGAAACCGATGCACAAATACACTTCAGCCACCGTATCAGTGCGGAATCGGCCGATGAATTCGATCCGCTCGAACTGGATCGTTATACCATGATCCAGGAGTTGTCCAGGTCACTCAGTGAAAGTGTGAGCGACCTTTCGAGTTTGCAGGGGATGCTTGGTGAACAGGTCAAGGAATCCGAAACCCTGTTGCTGCAACAGTCGCGTGTGAACACCGATTTACAGGATGGCCTGATCAAGAGCCGTATGGTCAAATTTTCAGGCTTACTCACTCGCTTGCGTCGGTTGGTTCGGCAGAGTAGCCAGGAACTGGCCAAGAAAGCTGAGTTGGTGGTGACCGGCGAGGAAAATGAAATCGATAGCAAGGTAATCGACCGTATGGTCGCGCCACTGGAGCATATGATTCGTAATGCAATTTCACACGGTATCGAAAAGCCAGTGGATAGAGTCAGGAAAGGTAAATCAGAGATTGGGAGGATATCGATCGATATCAGCCGTGATGGCTCTGATATTGTCATCAAGGTGAGCGACGACGGAGCTGGCATCAATCTCGACAAGGTGCGAAGTCGTGCCTTGCAACTGGGCTTGCTTGCACATGACCAGCCCGCCTCGGATAGCGATCTGGTGCAGTTTATTCTGGAACCGGGATTCAGTACCGCTGAACATATTACCCAGCTGTATGGTCGGGGTGTCGGGCTGGAGGTGGTTGATATCGGGATTAAAGAGCTCGGAGGCACGCTGATCATCGAAACCAGCCCCCAGGGATCCTCGTTTATCGCCAGGCTGCCATTCACCCTGTCTATCAACCAGGCCTTACTGGTGCGAGCGGGTGAAGAGATCTACGCGATCCCTCTAAACAGTATTGAGGGTATCACTCGACTTGAAACCTATAAACTGGCGGAGCTCTATAAAACAGAACAACCCGAGCTCGAATATGCGGGGCAAAATTTTTCGCTGCACTATCTTTCTAAACTGGTGGATGCAGAGGAGCGCTTTATAGCCAGGGATGACCAGTCCAAGCAACCCGTGATATTGAGCCGATCGGGTGATGCTCGTCTCGCCTTGCACGTAGACGAGCTATTGGGTAATCGTGAAGTGGTTGCCAAGTCCTTAGGCAAACAACTCAGCCAGGTCAAGGGCCTGTCAGGTGCCAGCATACTCGCCGACGGTAGCGTCGTACTCATTCTGGACATCAACGGACTGGTGCGTCATGGATCGGGCAGTTCCGTAAAGGTAATCTATAGAGGTGTGCCGGAAGATGGTACACAGACGATTTCCAGCGCTCGAAATACAATTATGGTAGTCGACGATTCAATAACCATGCGCCGCGTCGCAAGTAAATTACTGACGAGGCATAATTATCGGGTAGTGACCGCAAAAGATGGTGTCGATGCGCTCGCGCAACTGGAAGACGTCAGTCCCGATGTCATGCTGCTCGATATAGAGATGCCTCGTATGGATGGTTTTGAGCTGGCCAAGCACATGCAAAACGAGGCGTCTTACTCGAAAATTCCAATTATCATGATCACTTCCAGAACGGGAGAAAAACATCGTGATCGAGCGTTTGAAATTGGGGTCGCCAATTACATGGGCAAGCCCTATCTGGAAGAGGAACTAATTGAAAATATACAACTCGCCCTGGGAACTAACTAATGCATAATCTGCAGCAAGCTAAACAATGAATGACGAGGTCAGGTCAGTACGCTGTATGTTATTGCCACTGTCTTCGCTCAATCTGGTTATCCCCAACTCTGGGGTAGCGGAAATTATCGGTTATTCGACCCCCAGGCCTGTACCCGACACGAGTGACTGGTTTCTTGGTGTTGTATCGTGGCGAGGTGTGGATGTGCCTGTCGTGTCGTTAGAAGAAATGTGTGCGATCGATTCGGTCCATGTCGGCCCCCGGGCTCGAATCGGAATAATTTACAACCCTGAAAAAGACCCTGAAATCCCCTACCTGGGCATACACATGCAGGATATACCGAGAGCCTACCTGGCCGAATCCGATAAAATGGAAGCAGGAAGCGACGATGGGTTAAGCCAGTACCTGCTTTCCAGAGTTGATGAAGACCACCAGGCGCGAGCCATTCCTGACCTGGATCGGATAATAGCCGAGTTAAAGACCGAATATGACCAGGAAAAAATCGATCAGATGAAAGCCTAGGGAAGGTCTGATTTATTCAGACCTTCCGGCAGTACATGGAGGTACTGCCAAAATCAGTGCCGCTAAGGCATTGATTTTGTGAGACAAACGAAAATGAAACTTTTCGTTTGTCGTCCTCTGAGAATTCAAGGATGAATTATTCAGAGGTTCCCTAGTAAAACTCTGCATAAGTAATCCATGACCGGGCAGGGCTTGCTAAGCCGAATTATTGGCCCTGCTTAAATATCTCCCCACAACGATTGTGCAATAGCCAGCGCAGAAATCGCCGCGGTTTCTGTTCGCAATACGCGTGGTCCCAGCCTGATTGAGACGAAACCAGCCTGTTTGGCGGTCTGTATTTCTGTATCCGACAGACCACCTTCAGGACCCACCAACATTGAAATTTGTTTTTCAGTTGAATCAGGAGTCAGTAACGATTTTAAATTGTCGCCATCGATGCCGAGTAATATTTTGCTCTGGCGTTGAACCGAATGGCCGAGGACATCGCCCAATTTCCGGTCGAAGCCGATTTCAGGGGGGGTGATGGCGCTCGCATTGCTTGCAGGCATTGATCGCCACTGCGCGCCAGTGAGACAGTCTTTTTTCGAGCTGCGCAGGTTTGAGTGGAATCTGCGTATGCTGAGCATTAAACACAGATATCCGACTGACCCCGAGCTCGGTGCTTTTCTGAACCATCCAGTCCATGTGGTCGTTGCGGCTTAATCCCTGGATGATTTCGCTCGACAGGCCAGACTCACAGTCGCTTAAAACACGAGTTTGAATCGAAGCGATAGTCTGTTTACCCTGGCAGGACAATAGTGACTCATAGTCATAATTGTCATCGGCGTTAAACAGGGTAATTGCGTCGCCGGCTTTCAGCCGCAGTACATGCCGCACATAGTGGCTGATAGCCGGTTCAAGTTGAATACTAGTGCCAGGCGTCAGTGGCTGTGCCACGAAAATACGAGAAAGTCGCATGGCGAAAATCGCCCGCCTGGCACCTTGAAGGAGTACCTAGTAGCGGTAAAGCTCGGGTTTATAGGGGCCTTCTACCTTGACGCCGATATATTTCGCCTGTTCTTCACTCAGTTGGGTCAATGAGGCGCCAACCTTTGCCAGGTGCAGGCGAGCAACCTCTTCGTCCAGATGCTTCGGCAGGGTATAAACCTCGTTGCCGTACTTGCCGGGATTACAGTAAATTTCCATCTGCGCCAGAGTCTGGTTGGTAAACGAGTTGGACATCACAAAGCTGGGATGTCCGGTTCCACAACCCAGATTGACCAGCCGGCCCTCGGCGAGCAAAATGATGCGCTTGCCATCGGGGAAGATGATGTGGTCGACCTGCGGCTTGATGTTTTCCCACTCGTATTGCTTGAGCGCCGCGACTTCGATTTCATTATCGAAATGACCGATGTTGCAAACAATCGCCTGATCCTTCATCTGCACCATATGATCGTGGCGGATGACGTTAAAGTTACCGGTGGCAGAGACAAAGATATCGGCCTGTTTGCAAGCCTCATCCATAGTCACCACGCGAAAACCTTCCATCGTAGCCTGGAGTGCGCATATTGGGTCGATTTCGGTCACCAGGACGGTGGCGCCGAGGCCCTTGAGCGACTGTGCGCAGCCTTTGCCGACATCGCCGTAGCCGAGTACCAGCGCTACCTTGCCTGCGATCATCACATCGGTCGCCCGCTTGATGCCGTCGACTAATGATTCTCGACAGCCGTAAAGATTGTCGAACTTGGACTTGGTGACCGAATCGTTGACGTTAAATGCGGGGAAAGGCAATTCACCATTCTCCTGCATCTGGTAAAGCCGATGAACGCCGGTCGTCGTTTCCTCGGTCACGCCGCGAATATTTTTTAAGATTGTCGAGTACCAGGTGGGTGACTCGGCGACTTTTTTGCGGATCGCGGTATACATTATCACTTCTTCTTCGCTGCCTGGATTGTCCAGTACAGAGATATCCTGTTCAGCCTTGCTCCCCAGGTAGACCAGCATGGTCGCATCACCACCATCGTCGAGAATCATGTTCGGTGTGCCGCCATCGTGCCATTCCATCAGACGGTGGGTGAAATCCCAGTACTCCTCCAGAGACTCGCCCTTGAAGGCAAATACCGGCACGCCGGTTTCGGCCATAGCCGCCGCCGCATGATCCTGTGTCGAAAAAATATTGCAGGATACCCAGCGTACCTCGGCGCCGAGCGCGGCCAGGGTTTCAATCAATACCGCAGTCTGGATCGTCATGTGCAACGAGCCGGCGATACGTGCGCCTTTGAGCGGTTGTTCCGCGCCGTACTTGTTTCGTAAGGAGACCAGACCCGGCATCTCGGTTTCGGCAATCGCGATTTCCTTGCGTCCCCAGGGGGCGAGTGAAATGTCGGCTACAACATGATCCTGGATCGGATCGTTTTTTAGATTAGTATTCATAAATAAACCTGTCTATTTATGAGCGCAGTTGAATATGATCGGGATCCGAGCCTGGCAGAGAGTCTGTCGCAGCGCCCCTCGAATCCTGGTACCAGGGAACCCCTGATATAAATTATAGTCCGGCTTCCGACTTCAACAAGTCGGCCTTGTCGGTCCTTTCCCAACTTAAATCAATGTCGTCGCGTCCCAGATGACCATAGGCAGCAGTTTGCTGGTAAATCGGCCGCAGCAGGTCTAGCATCTCAATCAGTCCCCTGGGCCGTAAATCGAAATGTTCGCGCACCAGCCTGGTAATGCGATCGTCGTCTATTCTGCCCGTACCGAAAGTTTCGACGCTGATCGAAGTCGGTTGTGCGACGCCAATCGCGTAAGATAGCTGTATCTCGCAGCGATCGGCGATGCCGGCGGCGACGATATTTTTCGCCACGTAGCGTGCAGCGTAGGCAGCCGAGCGGTCCACCTTGGAAGGATCTTTACCGGAAAACGCGCCGCCTCCGTGCCGGGCCATACCCCCGTAAGTATCAACGATAATTTTGCGCCCGGTTAAGCCGGTATCGCCTACCGGTCCGCCGATCACGAATCGGCCCGTCGGGTTGATGTGGATATTCTCACTCCTGCATTTTGAAAACCATTCCTGCGGTAAAACCGGTTTCAATATCGTTTCGATCACGGCCTCGCGCAGGGTTTCGAGGTCAATGTCGGCCGAATGTTGTGTCGATAGCACCACGGCTTCGATACCCACCGGTTTGTGATCTTCGTACTGAAAAGTGATCTGGCTTTTGGCGTCGGGTTGGAGCCAGGGTAACTCACCGGATTTCCTGACTTCGGACTGACGACGCACCAGGCGGTGGGCATAGGTAATCGGTGCCGGCATCAACACGTCGGTTTCATTGCTGGCATAGCCAAACATCATTCCCTGGTCGCCAGCCCCCTGTTCACGGCCGGCCGTTTCATCGACACCCATCGCAATATCGGTCGACTGTTTGCCGATACCGGTCAGGACGGCGCAGGTGTTACCGTCAAACCCGCATTCTGGGTTATCGTACCCAATGGCGGATACTGTGTTGCGTACCACCTGTTCCATATCGACCCATGCCTGGGTGGTGATTTCGCCAGCCAGCATTACCATGCCGGTTTTTACCAGGGTTTCACAGGCAACGCGTGAATGCTTGTCCTGCTCCAGCAGCGCATCCAGAATGGCATCGGAGATTTGGTCCGCGACTTTATCTGGGTGCCCTTCTGAGACTGATTCAGAAGTAAAGATAAATGATGATGCCATGGAACAGTCCTTATTAGAGATGGGAAAACCGGCACAATATAGTGTCTCATAGGTTAAAACACAAGCTTAGACAATAGGGACGCCACGAATTTTTTAGCCCGAATTTCACTACAGAAACCAGCCGCTTCAGGCATGCCTAACTGGTATAAAAGATATTATAAGTTGCCGTTGATTTGCATTTGCGAGAGAATATCGCGCCTTGTCGGGTCCGGTTGAAAGAAAGTGATTTGCCGCCCGTTTAAAAACGCAGGTCAGTGGAGCCTGATTCATTCAAATATTCGCGGTGGTTTTCGGGCTAGAGTCGAAGTTCGAGTTCCCAGGAGTTAATATATGTCCTCACGAAAAACGCTTGCCAATGCCATTCGAGCATTAAGCATGGATGCAGTTCAAACGGCCAATTCAGGGCATCCTGGCGCCCCGATGGGCATGGCTGATATTGCCGAAGTCCTGTTCAACGACTTTATGCGCCACAATCCTCAAAATCCCGAGTGGGTTAACCGCGATCGTTTTGTCATGTCTAACGGGCACGGCTCGATGTTGCCCTATTCGCTATTGCATTTGACTGGATATGAAGTCTCGATAGACGATTTAAAGAATTTTCGCCAATTGCATTCAAAGACGCCCGGCCATCCCGAATATGGCTATGCGCCGGGTATCGAAACTACCACCGGGCCACTGGGCCAGGGTATGGCCAACGCGGTCGGCATGGCGATTGCAGAACGCGCGCTCGCGGCCGAGTTTAATCGTGAAAACCACTACATTGTCGATCATAACACCTACGTTTTTATGGGCGATGGTTGCATGATGGAGGGAATTTCCCACGAAGCCGGCTCGCTCGCGGGCACACTGGGGCTAGGCAAACTGATCGTTTTTTGGGATGACAACGGTATTTCCATCGATGGCAAGGTCGAAGGCTGGTTCCAGGACGATACCCCTAAGAGATTTGAAGCCTATGGCTGGCATGTGGTCGAAGTGGATGGACACGATGCCGATGAGATCATGATAGCGATAGAAGCAGCCCGTGCAGTCAGCGCGAAGCCATCGCTGTTATGCTGTAAAACCATTATCGGCTACGGTGCGCCGAATAAAGCGGGGGGGCATGGCTGCCACGGCGCGCCTCTGGGCGAAGAAGAGATAGCGCTGGCGCGTATTGAGCTCGGTTGGGAGCACGAGCCCTTCGTGGTGCCGGAAGAGATTTACGCCGGGTGGGACCACCGGAATCGGGGACAGGCTAAAGAAGATGCCTGGCGGCAGAAATTTGAAACCTATCGAAACGAATATCCTGAACTTGCGGCCGAGTTTGAACGCCGCATGAATCGAGAATTCCCCGAGAACTGGGCGGCAGCATCCGAAGCCTTTATCAACGAGGTCGATGCCGCTGCCGAAAACAAGGCGAGCCGGCAGGCGTCCCTCGCCGCGATCGAAGCCTATGCACCGTTACTCCCTGAATTATTTGGTGGTTCGGCCGATCTGGGTTGTTCCAATCTGACCGAATGGTCTGGCCATAAACCGATGCGCAATGAATCCCCGGCGAGCAATTATATCAACTATGGGGTGCGCGAATTTGGCATGTCGGCGATGTTAAACGGCATTGGCCTGCACGGTGGTTTTATACCCGTCGGCGCCACATTTCTGATGTTTTCCGAGTACGCGCGTAATGCCTTGCGCATGGCAGCGCTAATGAAAATACAGAGCATCTTCGTTTACACGCACGATTCAATCGGGCTCGGAGAAGATGGTCCTACGCACCAGGCCGTGGAACAATTACCGACACTTAGAATGATTCCGCACATGCAGGTGTGGCGTCCCTGCGACGCGGTTGAGTCGGCTGTGAGCTGGAAAGCAGCGATCGAACATCGCGATGGCCCAACTTGCCTGGTGTTTTCGCGCCAGAGCCTGCCGCACCAGACGCGTGACGCCGACCAGATTACGGCTATTTCTAAAGGGGGTTATATTTTGCGCGACTGCGAAGGTACGCCCGAAGCAATCATTATCGCGACCGGTTCCGAGGTCGAGCTGGCAATCGGCGCTGCCGCATCAGAGGCCCTGGCAGAGAGAAAAATTCGCGTGGTATCGATGCCTAGTACTACGGTGTTCGATGCTCAGAGCATCGAATACCGCGAGTCGGTGTTGCCCCCCGGTGTCACAGCCCGGGTGGTAGTAGAAGCGGCGGTGAGCGATGGCTGGTACAAGTATGTAGGCCTGGATGGCACGGTGGTGGGAATCGATACATTTGGCGAATCTGCCCCGGCCAAAGAACTGTTTGCCTATTTCGGCTTCACCGTCGACAAGGTGGTCGAGGCTGTAATGGGTTTGATTGAACCAAATTAGACTCGTCATTCCCGCGAAAGCGGCGAAAGGCTCGTCATTCCCGCGAAAGCGGGAATCTTAGTGAGGCTGTTAACCAGCGTTCTATAGATTCCGGCTCGGGGGCCGGAATGACGAAAATAGGGGCTGGGAGAAATCTGGTTCTAGCCCTTCTTGGGCACCTGGGGTAAACCCCCTTATTTCTTAATTTTTAAACAGGAGAAGCAAGCATGGCAATTCGAGTCGGTATTAACGGTTTTGGTCGCATAGGGCGCATGGTATTTCGTGCAGCACAGAATTTTGACGACGTAATAGTAGTCGGTATCAACGATTTACTAGAACCCGAATACCTGGCTTACCTGCTCAAGCATGATTCCGTGCATGGGCGCTTCAACGGTGAAATTCAGGTCGAAGACGATAAGCTTATGGTCAATGGCAACGCAATTCGCCTTAGTGCCGAGCGCGATCCGTCTGCGCTGAAATGGGATGCAATCGATGTCGATGTGGTGATCGAATCAACTGGTTTATTTTTAACCAAAGAAGGTGCGCAAAAACATATCGATGCCGGGGCTAAAAAGGTCATCATGTCGGCACCGTCAAAAGACACCACCCCGATGTTCGTATTTGGTGTCAACCACAACAAATACGCGGGTGAAGATATAATCTCCAACGCCTCCTGTACCACCAATTGCCTGGCTCCCGTCGCGAAGATTATCAATGATAATTTCGGACTGAAACGCGGGTTGATGACAACGGTTCACGCCGCTACCGCAACACAGAAAACCGTCGATGGACCCTCGATGAAAGACTGGCGGGGTGGTAGAGGTATTCTGGAGAACATCATTCCTTCATCCACGGGCGCCGCCCGGGCAGTGGGTGTTGTATTACCCGAGTTAAATGGCAAGTTGACCGGCATGGCTTTTCGCATACCTACATCCAACGTATCGGTGATAGACCTGACCGTCGAGCTGGAAAATGCAGCCAGTTACGCCGACATTTGTGCCGCGATGAAAGAGGCCTCCGAGGGTTCGATGAAAGGCGTGCTGGCTTATACCGAAGACAAGGTCGTCTCGACCGATTTTCGCGGCGAAGCCTGTACCTCTAATTTCGATGCCGGAGCCGGAATTGCGCTGGATGACACCTTCGTCAAGCTGGTCTCCTGGTACGATAACGAATGGGGCTATTCGTGCAAGGTGGTCGAAATGGTGCGTGTTATCGGGCAATAAACCAGACACAGCCTATGTCTGTACTTAAATTAACCGACCTCGACCTTCGCGGTAAACGCGTATTGATCCGTGAGGATTTAAACGTGCCGATAAAAGACGGGTCGATTAGCAGTGATCAGCGCATCAAGGCTTCGCTGCCGACCATCCGGTTCTGTATCGAATCCGGCGCGCGCCTGATGATCATGTCGCATCTCGGCCGGCCGGCCGAGGGGCAGTTCGATCGGCAATATTCATTGCAGTTGGTGGCAAACTACCTGTCCGCAATGTTAGGCAAGGATGTCGTGCTGCTCAGCGACTACTTGCAGCAATCCCCGACCCTGTCCGATGGAGAGGTGGTATTACTGGAAAACGTGCGCTTTAATCCGGGCGAAAAAGCCAACGATGAAGACCTGTCGAAGCGCTATGCGGCTCTGTGCGACATTTTCGTGATGGATGCGTTTGGCACCGCTCACCGTGCACAGGCCTCGACCTGTGGTGCCGGGGTATTTGCACCGATCGCCTGTGCAGGACCTTTACTGGTAGCGGAACTTAATGCACTGGCAGCGGTGCTTGAGAAACCAGAACGTCCGATGATTGCAATCGTCGGGGGTTCGAAGGTTTCGACCAAGTTGACGATGCTCGATTCACTCTCAGGCATAGTCGATCAATTGATACCCGGTGGCGGAATTGCTAACACCTTCATCGCCGCGGCGGGCTATAATGTCGGTAAATCGCTGGTAGAAAAGACTTTAATTCCCGAAGCACAACGACTGATGGCAGCGGCTCGCGCAAGAGGCGGCGAGATTCCGATTCCGACCGATGTGGTCTGCGCTAAAGAATTTTCCGAACAGGCGCTGGCGCAGGTCAAAGCGGTCGATGCGCTAGACGATGACGATATGATATTCGATATCGGCCCGCAGAGCGCGAACCGATTCGCCAAAATGTTGCAGGACGCCGCGACTATCGTGTGGAACGGCCCGGTAGGGGTATTCGAATTCGATCAGTTTGGGGAAGGTACCAAAACGCTGGCACAGGCGATTGCGTCATCGAGCGCTTTTTCGATCGCGGGTGGTGGCGATACCCTGGCCGCAGCCGACAAGTATGGAGTATCGGCACAGATATCTTATATATCCACCGGAGGAGGCGCCTTTCTGGAATTCCTCGAAGGCAAAAGCCTGCCCGCCGTGGCAATGCTGGAACAGAGGAAGGGAAATTAATGATAGCAGTCAAGCGTAGAACCAAAATTGTAGCGACGCTCGGTCCGGCGACCGAATCCGATCAGGCGCTCGATGCATTGATCAAGGCGGGTGTCGATGTGGTGCGTCTCAATTTCTCCCACGGTAGCGCCGAGGAGCACCAGGCGCGCGCGGAAAAGGTGCGCGCCATCGGCAAGGCTAACCACCGCCATCTGGGGATTCTGGCGGATCTCCAGGGCCCGAAAATTCGTATCGAACGATTTCGTGATGGAGCCATCGAGCTCGGCAACGGCGGTAAATTTTGTCTGAATGCCGATTGTGGCGCCAACGACGGCGACCAGGACCAGGTGGGAATCACCTACAAAACCCTGCCCGAAGAAGTCAGTAAGGACGATATACTCGTGCTCGACGATGGTCGAATCGTATTGCAGGTCAAATCGGTCAAAGGGCCTAAAATTCTCTGCTCGGTGCAGGTTGGCGGCAAGTTATCAAACAACAAGGGAATTAATCTCAAAGGGGGTGGTTTAACGGCTGCCGCCCTGACAGAGAAAGATAAGGAAGACATTATCACCGCGGCCAATATCGACGCGGACTTTATCGCGGTATCCTTTCCACGTAACGCCGACGATATCATTCAGGCCCGGCAACTGTTACGCGATGCCGGAGGCGAGGGCGACATAATCGCCAAGATCGAACGCGCCGAGGCGCTGGATAACCTGGAAGCTATTATCCAGGTATCCGACGCCATCATGGTGGCACGCGGTGACCTTGGTGTTGAAATCGGTGACGCTAACTTACCCGCGGTGCAAAAGCAGATCATAAAAAAGGCGCGCGATATGAACCGCGTGGTCATTACCGCAACGCAAATGATGGAATCGATGCGCGATAGCCCGATACCGACCCGTGCCGAGGTGTTCGACGTGGCCAATGCGGTGCTCGACGGTACCGACGCGGTGATGCTCTCGGCCGAAACGGCTACCGGTTCCTACCCGAGTCAAACAGTACGCGCCATGTCCGATATCTGCCTCAGCGCCGAGCAGCAACATCGTGCAAGCCATTCAACGCATCGATTGAATACAGTCTTTAATCGGGTAGACGAGGCGATCGCGATGGCCTCGATGTATACTGCTAACCACCTCGGCGTGCGGGCGATCGCAGCGTTGACCGAAACCGGATCGACCGCGTTGTGGATGTCACGTATCAGTTCCGGGATTCCGATTTATGCCCTCTCACGCCACGAGTCGACCAACCGCAAGGTCAATTTATACCGCGGTGTGTTCCCGATATATTTCCCAACCATCCATACCAATCACGCCGAAGCCAACCAGGAAGCGGTGGACCTGATGAAAAAACAAAAGGCCGTCGAAGATGGAGACCTGGTGATTATCACCAAGGGCGATCTGATGGGTACCGGTGGCGGCACCAATGCGATGAAGATTGTCGAAGTAGGGAATATGGCGAAGTATGTGGGTTAAGGAGAAGCTATTACTATTTGTGTAGGGTGAACTTCGAACCTGGATTCGCCGGTTTTAATTCATGATTCAAGACCCGACGCTATTCTTCCCGACACAGGGGCCACCTCTTCTTTATACCAATCAATCAGACATCTTTTTAATAGGTGGCTCGCCCTGTGAGCTACCTGCTCCGGGATAATGGCCGGTCCTTTAACCTGCCTAACGTAAGGAGGCATCCGGTCGAAAGCTACGCGCTGGATACACTGGATACGCAAGGGGATAATGAAATGATCGCAGCGACAGGCGATCCACAGTCGTTACTGGATGATGCGTCAATAGCCGAAATCGAGTCCTTTCCGGCCATTGGTGAGGGTGAAGATCTGAGGGTTCGAGGCATGCATTTAACCGGTGGCGCACTGGTTAAAGATAATACTGTTGTACATCTGTGCGTGTTTCGTATTCAAGAGGTTGCCGATGCCAAAGATGACAGGCTTAATCGACTGGCGCGTGCATCGCTGCGACGTAGACACTGGTCGAATGGTGAGTCTCACGATTAACCGATGATGATGGAAGTCGGTAGAAGGGTTGAATTCAAAGTGGGGCGCGAAACCCGCCGCTCAGCTCTGGTTAGTCAACCCCTGCTGGCGGCGTTAACAATACTCGACAGGAGGAACTATGAGTCAGGACGGAAGTAAGATTAACTGCCCGGAGTGTGGTAAAGAAATTGATGTTAATGAAATCTTGTATCATCAAGTAGATGAGCAATTTAAAAAACAATACAAAGAAAAATTGGCAATAGAAAGGAAAAAGTACGATGCCCAGGTATCAGACCTTGAACAAGAGCGAAAAAATTTAGCAGCAGAAAAAATCAAACAGCAGGAAGAGATAGCGAATCAAGTCAGAGATGAAGTTAAGAAAAAAGAAATCGATCTGAAGAAAAAAATAAAGGCGGAGATTGAAGAAGAGCAATCAGATGCACTTAGTTTATTACGTGAAGATTTAGATGAAAAATCCACCAGGATTAAAGAGCTAAACAAGACGACTGTCGAACTTGAAAAACTAAAAAGAGAAAAAAATGAACTAGAAGAGTCCATAAAAGCTGAAGCGGAGAAGGCGCTCAATAAAAAACTGCTTGAGGAGAAAGAGAAGATTAAAAAAGAAGAAAGCGATAAGAACGAACTTAAACTGAAAAAGCTCGAAAAACAACTAGAGGATCAAAAACAGTTAACTGAAGAAATGAAGCGAAAGCAAGAACAGGGCTCGATGCAAACGCAAGGAGAAGTACAGGAGCTGGCTATCGAAGAATGGCTGGCTGAAAAATTCCCACTAGATGTGATCCAGGAGATAAAAAAAGGTGAACGAGGAGCAGATTGTCTTCAAATAGTACACACGCAAACGCGTCAGAATTGTGGGTCTATTTACTATGAAAGTAAGCGAACTAAGGCATTCCAGGCAAACTGGATTGAAAAGTTCAAATCAGATATTCGTGAAAAGAATGCGAATATCGGCGTATTGGTGACAGAGGCGATGCCTTCTGACATGGATCGTCTTGGACTAAAAGATGGAATTTGGGTGTGTTCGTTTGATGAGTTCAAAGGCTTGTGTACTGTCCTGCGGGAATCCATTATTCAAATAAGCACAGCAATTACTACCCAGGAAAACAAAGGCGATAAGATGGGTATGTTGTATGACTTTCTTACAAGTAATGAATTTCGGCTACAAATTGAAGCGATAGTGGAAGGATTCACGCAAATGAAATCGGACCTGGAATCAGAACAACGCTCGATGCGAGCTATATGGAAGAAGCGAGAGAAACAGATTGATAAGGTTTTATTAAATACGACTGATATGTATGGCTCAATAAAGGGGATTGCAGGCAATGCAGTTCAGCCTGTTCCTCTTTTAGAGTTGCCATCAGATGATGGAGTTGATGCAGAGGCCTAGCAGTAAAAAAGGAGTGTTTTGTATGCCCAACCACCCACATCCATGTAGGCGTCAAGGCCGGTATGACGTATCTCCTCCCAACTCATACTACCTCGGCCCGGGCTTTCGTGCTAGCGGACAGCAGGCTATAAGTAAACACGGCGAGTCCGATCCAGATTCCGACAAAGCCGATGAGTTTATCGAGGTCAAATGGTTCGCCGAGCAGGAATACGCCGAATAGAAACTGAAGTGTCGGGGTGACATAAAATAAAATCCCAACCGAAGCCATCGGCAGCATGCGTGCTCCAGCGGTGAAAAATGCCAGTGGAACCACGGTGACCAGCCCTCCGAGTATCAGCCAAAAATCGGTGGTCCGGGTATGGTTTAAAAACCAGGCGGTATCACTGTAGTGCAACCAGAGAATTAGCCCCAGCGTCATCGGTAATAGCAATAAGGTTTCAATCAAAAGCCCCGGGATTGCATTGGTCTCCATTTTCTTTCTCAACAACCCGTAGGCTGCAAAACTGAGTCCGACAGCGAATCCTGTCCAGGGGATAACCGATGCAGTCGATATGTAATAAAGTACACCGACAGCAGCAAGCCCGATCGCGATTACCTTTAGCGTATCGAGTTTTTCTCCGAAAACCAGCACGCCCGCTATGACATTCAACAGCGGGGTTAAAAAATAACCCATACTGGCTTCGATAACCCGATCGTTAAACACGGCCCAGATATAAATCCCCCAGTTAAAACAGATTAACATGCCGGAACAGGACAGGTAGCCGATTTCACGCCAGGAGTGAAGCGCCGCGATCACCTGGGATTTGCGGCGATCGCTGAGTACCACCAGCACCAGCAGAACCGGGACCGACCACAGCATGCGATGCAGCAATACTTCGAGTGCAGGAATATGGGCCAAAAGCGCCCAGTACAGAGGGAACAGTCCCCAGCTGATATACCCGGTGAGGATGATTGGGTAACCTTTATTCATGGGATATGCCGGCTAGAAACTGCAATAGTGGAAATTTTTGAACGAAATTAGGGCTGCGCACTGGTTACCTCAAATAAAGGTTCAAGACATTGCTGATGCTTGCAGCGAAAAACCGGATAAGCGCTGCGAATTTTCAGGTCCGCTACATTGTCCATGTCGTTATTCTCGGGTTTATCTACCTGGTTCATGATGACTACGGCGATGGATAAATGCCGGCTCTCGACCGCCTGGATGGTCATTAGCGCCTGGTTAACTGCCCCGATTCTGTCCTTGACTACAATGATTACGGGTAGCTGTAATAAACTCGCGAGATCGGCATTCAATCCATCCTCGCTTAACGGTGAATAAAATCCACCGGCCCCTTCCACGATCAGGCTGTGATCGCGATTGTCGAGAGCGCAGGCCGCAAGTAAATCGGCGGTATACAGATGGCTTCCCTCAAGCCAGGCTGCTCGAGGGGGTGCAAGTGCAGCCTTGAATCGATAAGGCGCAATGGTTTCCACGGTTTCGCAATTTTCGTTTGCCGCCTGTAATTTCAAAGCATCGTTGGCAATTAAACAACCTGATTCATCGAGGAAACAACCAGACTCGGCCGGTTTTCTGACTTCAAGCTCCAGCTTTAATTGCCGCATTTGCCGGATCAACTCACAGGCGATATAGGTTTTACCCACATCGGTGTCGGAGCCGGTAATGAAGTACCCTGAGCGGTTCACAGAAATCATGCGACATTCTGTGCAACTATCCCTTCGACTTCAAGCAGCGATTGAGTGCACTTGCTATAATCGCAGCCCGACAACCAACTTCGAACATCAGGGGAGTCGCAGAGTTATTAAAACCCAGGAATTGTAATGCAGGAATTTTCTATCGGTCAGCGTTGGATCAGTGCGGCCGAACTTCATTTAGGCCTCGGTATGGTGATCGAAATCGAGCATCGTACCGTCAGCATTGTATTCCCTGCTACCACCGAAACGCGCATATACGCGCGGCAAAATGCACCCTTGTCGCGGGTGCGTTTCAAGCCGGGTAACTGGATTCAGAGCCAACAGGGTGAGGTGCTGAAAGTTGTCGAACTGGAAGAGTCGAACGGTTTAATCGTATATCGGTGCGAAGATGAAGCTGGCCAGTCGGTGCCACTGGCTGAGGGTAAACTGAGCCACTTTTTGCAGCTAAATCGCCCCGGCGAGCGATTGCTCCATGGCCAGATAGACCGTAATAAATGGTTTTCCCTGCGCACCCAGACCCGGCAAATCGCCAATACGCTATTGCAGTCATCCATTTACGGCCTTGCGGGCTGTCGTACCAGCCTGATTCCTCACCAGTTATATATCGCGCATGAAGTCGCGCGGCGTTACGCTCCCCGGGTGTTACTCGCCGATGAAGTGGGTCTGGGAAAAACCATCGAGGCTGGATTGATCATGCACCAGCTATTACTCACCGAAAGAGCGAAGCGAATATTGATCCTTGTCCCCGAGAGTCTTGTGCATCAGTGGCTGGTGGAAATGTTACGCCGATTTAATCTGGTGTTCAGCGTGTTCGACGAGGAACGTTGCGATGCCATGCTGAACCCGGATGACGATAGTCTGAGCGATGCCGATAATCCATTTCATAGCGAGCAATTGATTATTTGCAGTTTGCAATTTCTGGTTGCCAATCCGATGCGTGCAGCCGAGGCCTTCGAAGGTGCGTGGGATTTGCTCGTGGTCGATGAAGCCCATCACCTCGTCTGGTCGGCAGAATCAGCGAGCCCTGAATATCAAATGATTGAAACGCTGGCGAAGGAAACGCCGGGTCTATTGCTGTTAAGTGCGACCCCGGAACAGCTCGGCAAGGAGAGTCATTTCGCCCGCCTGAGACTGCTGGACCCTGATCGTTTTGGCGATCTCACCAGTTTTCTGCGGGAAGAATCCAGTTATGCAGAACTGGCCGATCTGGTCGATGCCCTGCAGCTGGGTGCCAAGCTCGATCAGGATCAACTGCAGTTACTCGAACAAACCCTGGATGAAGGCGACAATCGGCAATGGCTTGAATTACTCGATGACGCAGACCCGGCGAAACGATCGCATGCGCGCCAGCAATTGATCGAACACCTGCTGGACCGACATGGTACCGGACGAGTACTGTTTCGTAATACCCGCAACGTGATCCAGGGCTTTCCCGATCGTGAACTGCACGCTTATCCACTGAATCCGCCCGCATCCTGGCTGGCGCATTTACAATCGCCGGGGATGTGGGACGGGTCCGATCCGCAGTTACTTTTGTCCCCCGAGCTAGGTTTGCGAACAGTAAAGGCGCTGTCCGACTGGGCTAGTGCCGATCCCCGGGTTGAATGGCTAGGTCAGTTTCTGCTCGAACACAAAGAGAATAAGGTACTGGTGATCACCGCAGCGGCCGACACGGTTATTGAGCTGGCGGCACAAATTAAGCGTAATACAGGGATTAGTGCCGGGGTATTTCACCAGGGCATGAGCCTGGTTGGCAGGGATCGGGCCGCTGCCTGGTTCGCCGATCATGATTCCGGAACCCAGGTGCTGGTATGTTCCGAAATTGGCAGCGAAGGGAGAAATTTTCAGTTTGCCCATCACCTGGTATTGTTCGACTTGCCGGCGAATCCTGATCTACTCGAGCAGCGAATCGGCAGGCTCGACCGTATAGGTCAAAATGCGACGATCAATATTCACGTGCCCTATCTACAAACAACAGCGCAGGAAGTCATGTTTCGCTGGTATCACCAGGGACTCAATGCATTCGAGCAAACCTGCCCCGCCGGTCATCAGGCGTATATGCAACTACGCCACGATTTGCAGACACATCTTGCCGACCCCCTGTTACCCACCGAGGCTTTTATCGAACGTTCCAGTCAGCTCTATCTGGAGTTAAACCAGGCCCTGCAAAAAGGACGCGATCGGTTGCTTGAAATCAATTCCTGCCATCCTGTGGTTGCCGATGATCTGGTTGACCAGGCGATGCAACGCGATTTCGACCTCGATATTTTCCAGTATATGGAAAAAATATATGACTGTTTTGGAGTCAACAGCGATATTCGTGCCGAGGATTGTTGGGTAATAGGCCCGGGTGATAATATGCTGATGAAAATGCCGGGACTACCGGATGATGGAATGACCGTGACCTATCACCGTAACCTTGCACTGTCCAATGAAGACCTGCATTTTCTGACCTGGGAACACCCGTTCGTGCGTAACGCGATGGATCTGATCTTAAGCAGCGAATTTGGCAATACAGCGCTGATTGCGATCAAGTATTCCGCGCTCGATCCCGGTACCCTGCTACTGGACTGTCGTTTTCTAATGGAATTTTCGCACGACAGCACGATCGATAGTACGCGCTTTTTCCCGAACAGTAGCGTGCGCGTGGTAATAGACGAGTACCAAGGTGATCATCAAGCTGCACTCGACGACGATACTATACAGCGCATGTACCAGCGCGTTGATCTCGACACTTCACTCAAGGTGGTCAAGGCGAAGGAGTCCGAAATATCCGCAATACTGGAGCAGGCCGAGAAAGAGGCGGATGTTCAGGTGCCTGCGCTGGTGTCCGCAGCCCGGCAACGGGGCAGGGAGGTGTTAGGCCGTGAACTCGATCGATTGATCGCATTGCAACAGACTAACCCTAACGTACGTGCCGAAGAAATCGAATTTTTTCGTGATCAGCTCGATGGGTTTGAAGCTTCCCTGGTCAATGCGAGATTAAGGCTGGATGCCGTGCGCGTGATGATAGCGGTCTAGCCCCTTTACGATGGATTACTTAGCGTACGCTTTACGGCATCCTTCCACCCGGCAAGTTTCCGGGTTCTGGTGGCCTCGTCCATGCCCGGGCTGAAACGCCTCTCCAGTCCCCAGCTTTGCGCGAAATCATCCATGCCGCCATAAAACCCGGTGTGCATACCGGCGAGCCAGGCAGCACCGAGCGCAGTAGTTTCCATCACTTTGGGCCGGTCGACATCGGCATTGACCAGATCAGAAAGGCGTTGCATGGTCCAGTCGGAAGCCACCATGCCGCCATCGACGCGTAATACCGTGTTACCTGCAGACCCCCAGTCGCGCTGCATTGCATCCAAAAGATCGCAGGTTTGGTAACACACCGATTCGAGCGTCGCGAGTGCGATTTCAGCGCGCCCGGTACCACGCGATAAACCAAAAATCGCACCGCGGCAATCGGCGTCCCAGTAGGGCGCGCCCAGACCGACAAACGCGGGTACCAGGTAGATAGCCTGGGTCTCGTCGGCGCGTGCCGCAAGCTCACCCGACTGGCTGGCGTGATCGATCAGCCCGATGCCATCGCGCAGCCACTGTACCGCGGCGCCCGCGACAAAAATTGACCCTTCGAGTGCGTAGCTGGTCTGTCCGTCGAGCTGGTATGCGATCGTCGTCAGTAGCCGGTTGTTGGATACGACAGCCGTATCACCGGTGTTTAACAAGGCGAAGCAGCCGGTACCGTAGGTAGACTTCATCATGCCCGGCTCAAAACAGGCTTGCCCGACGGTTGCGGCCTGCTGATCGCCGGCGATACCAGCGACTGGGATGGTTCCGCCAAAGATCGATTTTTCGGTGAAGCCGAAATCCGCGGCCGAATCCTTTACTTCCGGCAATATCGAGGCAGGTATGTCGAATAGTTGCAGCAGTTCATCGCTCCAGCAATGCTGGTAGATATCGTACAGCAGGGTACGACTCGCATTGGTCGCGTCGGTCGCGTGTACCTTACCCCCACTCAGGCGCCACAGCAGGAAAGTATCGATAGTGCCGAATGCGAGCTCGCCGCGCGAAGCAGCTTCGCGCGCGCCGGGCACCTGATCGAGTATCCAGGCAATTTTGGTGGCTGAAAAATAAGGATCGAGCAGCAATCCGGTTTTCGCGCTGACCCGCTTTTCGTTGCCGGCGTCGCGCAGTTCCCGGCAAATATCGGAAGTGCGTCGATCCTGCCAGACGATAGCCCGATGGATCGGTTTGCCGCTATTACGATCCCAAATCACCGTGGTTTCACGTTGATTGGTAATGCCAATGGCGGCGATATCCGCTGCCTTTGCTCCGACCTGTTCTAGCGCCTGTCGGCAAGTCGTAACCGTGGTCTGCCAGATAGCTTCCGCATCGTGCTCTACCCATCCCGATTGCGGGTAGTGCTGTTCAAATTCCTGCTGACTCACCGCTTTTATCTGATAGTCAGCGTCGAACAGTATCGCGCGTGACGATGTGGTACCCTGATCGATGGCAAGTACATACTTTGTGGCGTGGCTCATTTTTTTATTACCAACCCATGAACAGGCTAATCATACCGGTAATCGCAAGATTGTCACAAGCAAAGCGCTACGTCTTCTTCTACTGGGGGGCAGTACCAGGTCCATCCCACCTCTTTCCTTGGGCAAAAAGTTGAAGATCATTTCCTGAAATTTAATAGTTTCACAAAAAACCTATTGACATACATACCGGTCGGTATTATAAAGCATACCGATTGGTATGTGTGAGACTCAATGAACGATTTAACCGACAACGATGTATATTGGTGGTGCCCGCTGGAAGACCGCGAGCCGGATACGCGGGGCAAAATTTTATTCGCCGCCTACAAGGAAATCCATAGCCAGGGATTTCAGGCTGCCAGCCTGAGCAACATACTCGCGCATACCGGGGTTACCAAGGGCGCGCTCTATCACCATTTTCCAAACAAGCTTGAACTGGGATACGCGGTAATCGACGAAGTGATCGCCAAACGCATTGATCTCAGTTTTATCCTGCCGCTGCAACATTTCGATCATCCGATCGATGGCATGATCGAACTCATTCGAAACGCGGGTAAAGCTTTTTCGATGACCGATATCGAACTCGGTTGTCCGCTCACCAACCTGGCGCAGGAAATGGCGCCAATCGACGAAGGATTCAGGATTCGACTGAATTGTATTTACCAAAAATGGCACCGGTCGATCACCGACCTGATGATCGAGGCGAAGAAATCGGGGCATATTATCGAGCAGATCGACCCCGAAGCCCTCGCGGTAATGATCGTGGCAACCCTGGAAGGTTCGATAGTAGCCGCCAAGGTGGCACAGGACCTCAACAAGCTCTACCTTTGTGGTTCTGGCTTGATTCAGTATTTGAAACTGATAAGAAAACAGTAATATAACATGGTTAAAAATTACGCAGAATGGGTGATCCGTTACAGGGTAATCACGGTAATCCTCAGCATAATCGTCATTATGGCGATGGGTGCAGGCGCTCAACACCTGACCTTTACCAACGATTACCGCGTATTTTTCGGCGAAGATAATCCGCAATCGGCTACGGTCGAAAATCTTCAGGATACCTATTCGAAAAATGATAATGTGATGTTTGTGTTGGTGCCCAAAGATGGCGAAGTGTTTACCAACCACACACTTGAGGCCGTAGCCTGGTTGACCGAGCGCGCCTGGCAGACTCCGCATTCAACCCGTGTCGAGTCGCTGACCAATTACCAGCATACTTCTGCCGTAGAAGACGACCTGCTGGTGGAAGACCTCGCCTACGAGCCGGGCGACCTGAGTGCCGACGAGCTTGCTCGCATTCGTGACATCGCACTGAATGAACCGGTACTGGTTAACCGCCTGATTTCACCGAAAGCGCACGTGACGGGTATCAACATCAACATCGAATTACCCGGTATCGATCAAATTGTCGAAAACCCGGAAGTGGTCGAATTTATCCGCAGTTTGCGCGAGGAATTTCGCCAGGCCTATCCCGATATAGGCGTCAAGCTAACCGGCATCATCATGATGAACCAGGCGTTTCCCGAAGCCAGCCAATACGATATGTCCACCCTGTTTCCTTTGATGCTACTGGTTTTTGTCGGCGTGCTGTTTTTCTGGGTCAAAGGGCTCAGCGGCACCTTCGCGACCTTCGTGATTATTATCTTTTCCATCATCGGCGCGATGGGCATGGCGGGCTGGTTTGGGATTGCGCTCACGCCGCCGTCGTTTGCGGCGATTATGATTATCCCGACCATGGCAATCGCCGATAGTGTGCATGTGTTGATGAATTATGTACTGGCGATGCAGCGCGGCGAAAGCAAGCACGCAGCGATGGTCGACAGTATCCGCATCAATATGCAGCCGGTGTTTCTGACCAGCGTGACGACTGCAATCGGTTTCCTGAGTATGAACTTTTCCGATGCGCCCCCGTTTCGCGATCTCGGAAATATTGTCGCTATGGGCGTGATGGTCGCGTTCGCCCTGAGTGTCACCTTCCTGCCGGCGGTGATGATGCTTTTGCCGGGCAGGCAAAAAGCCAGGGAAACCGCTTCCAGTCAGGCAATGGGGCGCTTTGCTGAATTTGTCATCGCCAAACGCTCAAAACTGTTAGTCGGAATGGGCCTCGCCTGCATCGCGTTAATTTCGTTCGTGCCTCAAAACGAACTCAACGACGATTTCGTCAAATATTTCAGTAAAAAGATCGAATTTCGCCGTGACGCGGACTTCGCTTCAAAAAATCTGAGCGGTCTGTATCTGATCGACTATTCACTCGAGTCAGGGATGGATGGCGGTGTGAGCGACCCGGATTTCCAGCGAAATATCGAAAAATTTGCCAACTGGTATCGCGCACAGCCGGAAGTCATCCATGTCAACGTCATTTCGGACACCTTCAAGCGGCTCAATCGCAGTATGCACGGCGATGACCCGTCGTGGTATCGATTGCCCGAAGAGCGGGATCTCGCGGCACAGTATTTATTGCTGTACGAAATGTCGCTGCCCTATGGCCTCGATTTGAATAACCAGATCAACATCGATAAATCAGCCACGCGCATGACGGCGATGTTGCACAATATGACGACCAAAACGGTGCTCGCGCTCGAAGCGCGGGCGCAGCAATGGTTACAGGACAATGTGCAGGCCAGCATGCAAACCGATGGCGCGAGCCCTACCATCATGTTCAGCAATATTGGCGAGCGCAATATCAAGAGCATGCTGCTGGGCACCACGGTGGCGCTGATTCTGATTTCAATCATTCTGATTGTCGCGTTAAGATCGTTCAAAATCGGCCTGATCAGCCTGATCCCGAACCTGATTCCGGCGGCGCTGGCGTTTGGAGCCTGGGGTATCGCGGTCGGACAAATAGGTCTCGCGTTGTCGGTTGTCACCGGCATGACGCTTGGTATCGTGGTGGACGACACGGTGCATTTCCTGAGTAAGTACCTGCGCGCACGACGTGAAAAAGGCCTGGATGCGCAGGATGCGGTGCGTTATGCCTTCAATACTGTCGGCCTCGCGTTGATTGTCACTTCCATCGTATTGATTGCGGGATTTACCGTGCTGACTTTCTCGGCATTTCAGTTAAATTCTAATATGGCCTTCATGACCGCGGTGACCATCGTATTCGCGATCCTGGCCGATTTTTTACTGCTACCCCCACTGTTAATGGCCTTAGATGGCAAGGAGAAAGCCAATGCTTAACAAAAACGCGATCTTTGCCGCAATTCTTACGCTGACGGTATTACCTGCGTTGGTGTTGGCGCAATCTGCCGAACAAAAGGGCCTCGAAATCGCGCAGGCGGCGAAGGCATTCGACCAGGGGTTCGGCGATTTTACTGCGAATATGACGATGATCCTGAAGTCCAAAAAAGGCAAAACCTCGACCCGCCTGATCCGCATTAAAACGCTCGAGGTAGAAGGCGATGGCGATAAGAGCCTGTCGATTTTTGATGTGCCGGCGGACGTGAAAGGTACCGCGATGCTGACCTTTTCGCACGGGCTCGAACCGGATGACCAGTGGTTATACCTGCCGGCCCTGAAAAAGGTAAAACGCATCAGTTCGCGCAACAAGTCAGGGCCTTTTATGGGCAGCACCTTCGCCTTTGAAGACCTGGGTTCGCAGGAAATCGAAAAATACAGTTACAAATTTTTACGCGAGGAATCCTGTGGTGACTGGGAGTGTTACGTGATCGAACGCAAACCTGCTTACAAATATTCGGGTTATACCAGCCAGATAGCCTGGCTCGACAAGGAAGCCTACCGGCTCGTCAAGGTGGATTTTTATGACCGCAAGAAAGCCCTGTTAAAAACCCTGATCGCGAGTGATTTCCAGCAGTACCTCGGACACTACTGGCGCCCCGGCAAGATGGAGATGAAGAATCATTTAACCGGTAAAAGCACCACCCTCGAATGGACCAATTATGAATTTAAAACCGGCCTCACTGATCGGGATTTTCGCTCGCAAGCCCTGAAACGGCTGAAATAGAGTCGATGATTCGAGGCTTGATTTCGATCCTGCTGGGCGCTTTTGCGGGCTTGTCGGCAGCGCAGGAGTTCTCAGGCAATATTGCCGCCGAATCGCTGACATTCAGCGAGTCGGGACTCGATCCGAGGCAGATGGACGACAACATAACGTTGTCGTTCAAGCCTAAATGGACGGGCGACTGGAACCATGGCGACGATGCCTGGAGTGCCGAGCTATTCCTGCGCGCGGACGACAGGGATGACGGGCGTGAGCACTTCGATATTCGCGAGTTTTATTGGTTGCACCTCGATGGCGATAATGAGTGGCGTGTCGGTATCAATACCATGTTTTGGGGTGTCACCGAATCGCAACACCTGGTCGATGTGATCAACCAGATCGATCAGGTCGAGGGCGTCGATGGGGAAGACAAACTCGGACAGCCGATGGTGCATTTAAAACATTACGAAGACTGGGGTGTGCTCGATTTCCTGGTACTGCCCGGATTTCGCGAACGCACATTTCGGGGGGTCGGAGGGCGCCCGCGACTACCCCTGGTGGTGGATACCGATCAGGTGCTGTATGAATCGTCCGATAAAGATAAGCACGTCGATTTAGCCATCCGATTTTCGCAAACCTACGACGATCTCGATCTTGGCATCTCGCTATTCAAAGGGACCAACCGCGATCCGCAATTGTTACCGGGTATCGATAGTAACGGCAATAATGTATTGATCCCGCGATACATCCAGATGACCCAGCTTGGGCTGGATGTGCAACTGATTTACGAGGACTGGATCTGGAAACTGGAGTTGATTCATCGCGATACGAAAGCGCCGTCATTCCAGGCTTTGACTGGCGGCTTCGAATACACTTTTTACGGCATTTTTGAAACCGACATCGACCTGGGCAGTATTGCGGAATATTCCTACGATAGCCGTGATCCGGGTGACCGGGGTGTGTTTGATCGCGATTTGTTCCTGGGCGCAAGACTGGCGTTTAACGATGTACAAAGTAGCGAGGTACTTGCCGGAGTATTCTATGATACCGAGAAGGGTAGCCAGGCGTTCAGGCTCGAAGCTAATCGGCGCATCGGTGATAGCTGGAAGGGCACGATAGAAATGCAGTTATTTTCAAACATCGATCCAGCCGACCCACTCTTCGCTTTTGCACAAGATGATTTCCTGTTGCTCGAACTGGCGAGATTTTTTTAGTCCTGGGAGGGTATAGACGAAGTGCATTACACCGATTAACCGTCGACTCCGGTAAAAATGCCTTTTATACTTCTTGCTGCTGTCTGATACGATATCTGCCAACCAGGCAAGAGGAGGTTTCAACATGGGTGCTACCGCTAACGACGTAATCGAACAACCCTTTCTTTTGCGTGAAGCCCGGGATGGAATTACCACCCTGACATTGAATCGGCCGCAGCAATACAACCCGCTGTCGAGTGAAATGCTGAGCGAATTGCAACAGGCGCTGGACGACATCGCCAAGGATGACAGTATACGCGTCATCATCATTGCCGCTCAAGGCAAGGCATTTTGTGCAGGCCACGATTTAAAACAGATGCGATCCAGCGAAGACAGGGCTTTTCATCAGGCGTTGTTCGAGCAATGCAGCCGGATGATGCTGACGATCAACCAGATTTCGAAACCGGTGATTGCGCAGGTGAACGGTATCGCTACCGCGGCGGGTTGCCAACTGGTTGCCGCCTGCGATCTGGCTGTTGCGAGCGAGGCATCGCGCTTCGCCGTATCGGGTATCAACGTGGGCCTGTTTTGTTCCACACCGTCTGTTCCACTGAGCCGCAACCTGTCACGCAAACAGGCGATGCATATGCTGTTGACCGGTGATTTCATCGATGCGCAGACCGCACTGGATTATGGTTTGGTCAACCAGGTGGTCGCGGATGACGAACTCGAAGAGGCCACCCGGGCGATGGCGCAAAAAATAGTCGCCAAGTCATCGCTGGCGATATCGCTTGGCAAACAGATGTTTTACCAGCAATTGAATATGGGTCTGGCAGACGCCTATGAATTTGCCGGGGAAAGGATGACTTGCAATATGGACAGTGAGGACGCGCGCGAGGGTATCGATGCCTTCATAGAGAAGCGCAAGCCGAAGTGGTCCGGGAGATAATACCGCAAGTATTAATATGAGTACCGCCAATCCCTATCAATCCGGGCTGGATAAGAATGCAGCCAATTTTACCCCGCTATCGCCACTGACATTCATCGAGCGGGCGGCTTTTGTCTATCCGAACCGGCTCGCCGTGGTCTATGGCGAGCTGCGTCAAAGCTGGTCCGAAACCTATTCCCGTTGCCGTCGGCTCGCGTCAGCACTGAGCCAGCGCGGGGTAGGAGAGGGTGATACGGTCGCGGTCATGTTGCCGAATATTCCCGCCATGTGCGAGGTTCACTTTGCCGTGCCGATGCTCGGCGCGGTTTTGAATGCGCTCAATATACGCCTTGACGCCGACTCGATAGCCTTCATGCTCAAGCATGGAGAGGCGAAAGTATTACTGACCGACCGCGAATTCTCGTCGACTGTCCAGGCGGCATTACAGCAGTTAGACGATAAGCCACTGGTAATCGATGTCGATGATCCCACGCTCGAAGGTGGTGATTTTATCGGCGAGCTGGAGTACGAAGAATTTCTGTTACAGGGTGATGAAAATTTTGCGTGGCAGTTGCCGGAAGATGAGTGGCAGGCCATTTCGCTGTGTTACACCTCGGGAACCACGGGAGATCCAAAAGGCGTGGTGACGCACCATCGTGGTGCGCATTTGAATGCAGTGTCGAATATCATGTCGTGGAATATGTCAGCGTATCCGGTTTACCTGTGGACATTGCCGATGTTTCACTGTAATGGCTGGTGTTTCCCCTGGACCATCGCCGCGCTGAACGGCACCAATGTATGCCTGCGTGCGGTGCGGGCCGTCGATATATTCAACTTGATCAAGCAGGAAAAAGTGACGCACTTATGCGGGGCGCCGATCGTATTGAGCCTGATGGCAAATGCAGAAGACGATTTGAAAAAGGGCATTTCCCACCAGGTGAATGTGATGACCGCGGCCTCTGCGCCACCGCCTGCAATATTGGAGGCGATGGAAAAATTAAACTTCAAGGTCACGCACGCCTACGGGCTCACCGAGGTATACGGTCCCGCGGTCGTGTGCGCCTGGCACGAAGAATGGGATGCCTTGCCGATCACCGAACAGGCCGAATTAAAGGCTCGCCAGGGCGTGCGCTATCCGATGCTGGAGCAACTCGAAGTACTGGACCCGGAGACCCTCGAACCCGTGCCTCACGATGGCGAAACCGTCGGCGAAATCATGTTCCGCGGTAATATCGTGATGAAAGGGTATTTAAAGAATTCTCAGGCGACCGAGAAGGCCTTTGACGGCGGATGGTTTCACAGCGGCGACCTCGCGGTGTGCCATGAGGATGGTTATATCGAGATTAAGGATCGATCCAAGGACATTATTATTTCGGGGGGAGAAAATATTTCCAGTATCGAAATAGAAAAAACGCTATACCGTCATCCGGCGGTAATGGAGGCTGCAGTGGTGGCGCGCCCTGACGAGAAATGGGGTGAAACCCCCTGCGCGTTCGTGACGCTACGCGATAATTTTGATCGGGTCAGTGAGAGCGATATTATCGAGTTTTGCCGTGACAATATGGCCCACTTCAAGGCGCCGAAGAAGGTTGTATTCGGCCCGCTGCAAAAGACATCGACCGGAAAGATCCAGAAATTCGTTCTGCGCCAGCAGGCTGCGAAATTAAAAACATGACCGATATCAACAGCTTGCGACGAATTTTGAGTGAAAACAAGACCGTGGCGATCGTCGGTCTCTCCGCCGACTGGTCTCGCCCCAGTAACTTCGCGGCCAAGTATCTGCTCGATCGGGATTTTGAGGTGATTCCAGTTAATCCCAAATACGATGAAATACTGGGGCAAAAGTGTTACCCGGATCTCGAATCTATTCCGCAACAGGTGGGCATAGTCGACCTGTTTCAGAGGGCCGATCGGATAGGCCCCTTTGTAGACTCAGCGATCGCTATTGGCGCCAGGGTGGTCTGGATGCAGTTGGGCATCGTCAACGAAGAAGCCGCGCAGAAGGCGCGTGATGCCGGGCTGGAAGTGGTGATGAACCGGTGCACCAAGATAGAGTATGCCCGGCTGTTTGGCGGGCTCAATACCCTGGGCGTGAATACCAAAATCATTACCTCTAAACGTCCATTGTTTATCAATCCTTAAGCAGAGCAAAATTATGGCCGATAGAGAATTTGGAATCGAGACACTTTGCCTGCATGCAGGGCAAATACCAGACGCGGCCACCGGAGCTCGCGCGGTGCCCATCTATCAGACGGCTTCCTATGTATTCGACGACGCCGATCATGCCGCCAGTCTGTTTAACCTGCAAACTTTCGGCAATACCTATACGCGCATGGCCAACCCCACGACTGCCGTATTCGAGGAACGCATGGCGGCGCTTGAAAATGGCCGCGCAGCACTCGCGGTTTCTACGGGGATGGCCGCGCAAACTACGGCTTTGCTTACCTTGATGGAACAGGGCGACGAACTGGTATCCGCCCGCACCTTATACGGTGGCACCTATTCACAATTCGACGTGACTTTCCGAAAACTGGGCATTGAAACCCATTTTGTCGATTCCGATGACCCGGAAAATTTTCGCAGGGCGATAACCCCGAAAACAAAAGCGCTCTTCGCCGAAATTATCGGCAACCCGTCGAACAACGTGCTCGATATCGAGGCTGTGAGTGCGATCGCCAGAGAGGCGGGTATTCCGCTCATAGTAGACAGCACCTTTGCTTCCCCCTACCTGTGCAGGCCGATCGATTTCGGTGCGGATATCGTCGTGCACTCGGCGACCAAGTTTATCGGTGGCCATGGCACTACCATGGGCGGTGTCATCATCGAATCCGGCAAATTCGACTGGGCCAATGGAAATTTCCCCGGTATGGTCGAACCCTCGGACGGTTATCACGGCATCAGATTCTATGAGACCTTTGGCGACTTCGGCTTTACCATGAAGGCGCGTTTCGAAACCCTGCGCACGATGGGGCCTGCCGCGAGTCCTTTCAATTCATTCATGCTATTGCAGGGACTCGAAACCCTGCATGTGCGAATGGATCGCCATGTTGAAAATGCAGTCGGCGTGGCGAAATTCCTGCAGGATCATGCGGGTATTTCCTGGGTCAACTATGCCGGGCTCGAAGACAACCAGTATTACCCGCTGGCACAAAAATATCTGCCAAAGGGTGCTGGGTCGATCATGTGTTTCGGCATCAAGGGAGGCAAGGAAGCTGGAACCAGGTTTATCGAGGGTGTCCAGTTTCTGAGTCACCTCGCCAACGTCGGCGATGCCAAGACGCTGGTGATCCATCCCGCTTCCACCACCCATCGCCAACTCAGTGAAGAACAACAGGTTACAGCGGGGGTCACCGAGGATATGATTCGTATTTCGGTAGGACTGGAAACCCTGGACGATATCCTGTGGGATCTGGATCAGGCGTTACAGAAGGCGCAGGGTTAAAATCGTAACTGCAGTATCAGACCATCAAACTCTATCTTTCGGAAAGTGTAACCACCGAAATATTTTTACAGGAACGCTGTAAACCATCCATGGACGCTCTCGCGCAACATGACCGCCATGGACGGTGGAAATGCAATAGGGCTGTAGGAACAGCCCTTGCCCCTGTCGCACAAGGCCCTGTAAAAACATTCCGGCGATTACACCTCGATAGTGAGGCTGTCTCGGGGGGAAGGGCTCAAAACCTTATTTTTCAGGGATGAAAAATTAGAGCGTACAGGGAGGTATCCACAGCGTGTTTTGAGCGCTTTCACCTGAGACAGCTTGCACCAGTTCAAGTAATTATTAAAATGCCAAAATTGCAGGTTATGATTTATTCCGGCCAACAGTGGGGCTTTCGATAAAAGTGGCCAGGGAAATGGGTTGACTAATCTTCCCCAGTCAAAATATCGTGCGCTTCCTGGTACTTTTGCCGTGTCTTGTCGATGATTTCCTGCGGAATCTCGGGCGCTGGCGGGGTTTTATCCCAGTCCAGGGTTTCGAGATAATCGCGAATAAACTGCTTGTCGAAACTGGGTGGACTGATACCGGGCCGATATTGATCGGTTGGCCAGAATCTGGATGAATCGGGCGTCAGGATTTCGTCGATCAATACCAGTTGATCCTTATCGTCGAGGCCGAATTCAAACTTGGTATCGGCGATGATGATGCCGCGTTCACGCGCGTATTTTGCAGCGGACTGGTACAGGCGAATGCTGATATCTCGAATCTGTGCGGCTTTTTCTTCACCGATCAATACAATCGTTTGCTCAAAACTGACATTGGTATCGTGATCCCCGACTGCAGCTTTGGTTGACGGCGTAAATATCGGCTCGCTCAACTGCGCTGCCTGCGGTAATCCTGGTGGCAATTGAATTCCACATATGTTTCCGGTCGCCTGGTAATCCTTCCAGCTTGACCCAATAACATAGCCGCGCACGATCGCTTCGACCGGCAGGGTTTTCATTCGACGAACAATAATCGAACGCGACTCTAATAGGTCGTAATCCTGTTGCGAGACATAGTCGCATAAATCCAGATCGCTCAAATGATTGGTGATGATGTCGCCAGTTCTGGCAAACCAGAAATTCGAAATTTGCGTGAGCAGTTCACCCTTTTGTGGAATCGGTTGAGGAAATACTACATCGAATGCGGACAGCCGGTCGGTGGTTACAATCAACATATTGTCATCGTCGATGCGGTAAATATCTCGCACCTTGCCTCTGGCGATCAGTTCCAGATTAGCGATATTGGTTTCAAAAATGCCGGGCAATGTCTGGTAGGTACTCATCGTCGGGGTATAAATCGGGCGAAAATTGCTGGGGTAACACAGGGGTCGAATCATACCATATCGGCTTCTCCGGATTAGTTTTTCCCACGGAAATAGGAGTATAATCGCTCGCTTTTTCAGGAATACTCGGAGATAAGCATGTCGAAACCAGTGGTTGCCGTGGTAATGGGCAGTGATAGTGATTGGCCGGTGATGCAACATGCGGTTGAATATCTGGATCGCTTTGGGATCAGCTACCTGACCCGGGTAGTTTCCGCGCACCGCACGCCTGATTTACTTGCCGAGTTTGCAAAAAGTGCAGGTGAAAAGTCGCTCGCCTGTATTATCGCCGGAGCAGGCGGAGCCGCACATCTGCCGGGTATGCTGGCAGCCAATACGACAGTCCCGGTTTTAGGGGTGCCTGTACCCACCGAGCATTTACAGGGTAAGGATTCACTGTTGTCGATCGTGCAGATGCCCAGGGGAGTCCCGGTTGCCACCTTTGCTATCGGTAAAGCGGGCGCGGTTAACGCGGCGTTGTTTGCGGTATCGATGTTGGCGATGAACGATTCGGCGCTCGCAACCCAACTCGAAGAATTTCGTTCGAGCCAGCGCGACGCCGTTCTACAGATGACCCTGCCACCGCAAAACTAAACCATGGCAATCCTTCCCGGTAGTACGCTCGGAATGCTCGGCGGTGGCCAGCTTGGGCGCATGTTTGTCACAGCGGCGAGGACTATGGGCTACCAGGTTGTCGTGCTCGACCCGGATGTTAATAGCCCGGCCGGTGGTATGGCGAGCGAGCACCTGCAGGCAGCTTATACCGATCACGAAGCGCTTGACACTCTGGCCAGGCGATGCGCTGCGATTACCACCGAATTCGAAAATATTCCAGCCGATTCACTCGAATACCTGGCCAAATCTTGTCCGGTACACCCGTCTGCCAGTGCCTTGCGTATCGCGCAAAACCGGCTCAGTGAAAAGGACTTTTTCACCTCGATCGGGTTAAATACCGCAGCCTATATCGGGATCGAATGCGAAGACGATATTGTGCAGGCAGAAAATTTCGCATTCCCTGCAATATTGAAAACCGCCACGCTGGGTTACGATGGCAAGGGACAGGTAGTTTGTAAATCGTTCGATGAATTATCGGCTGCTTTTGCGCGTATTGGCGGGCACCAGAGCGTACTGGAGAAAAAAATTGATCTCGCGAAAGAAGTGTCGGTAGTATTGTGCAGAAGCCAGAGTGGCGAAATCGATTGTTTCCCGTTGGCTGAAAACCAGCACCGTAACGGCATACTCGATATTTCTATCGCGCCGGCCGAATTACCTCAGTCGCTGACGGACGAAGTTCGGTCGGCGGCCTGCCGTATCGCCGATGGCCTGGACTATTGCGGTGTGCTAGCAGTAGAGTTTTTTATATCGGCAGACAATAAAGTGCTGGTGAACGAAATGGCCCCGCGGCCTCACAATTCGGGGCACTACACCCTGGATGCCTGCGTAACTTCACAGTTTGAACAACAGGTGCGCATGATGTGTGGCCTACAGGCTGGTTCGAGCAGGCAGCATAGTGCTGTGGCTATGTGGAATGTTCTTGGCGATATCTGGCCTGAACAGGGGGAACCTGCCTGGGACAAGGTATTACAGCGGGGCGATGCGAAGCTACACCTGTACGGCAAAACCGAGGCTCGGGCCGGGCGTAAGATGGGGCATATTACTTGTCTGGCGCAGGACACCGATCAGGCGCTTGAGCTACTGGTGAAACTGCAACAGCAACTTTCCTAAGCTGGTTTTACGCCGCGGGCGACGGTATAGGTTTTACCCTGTTTGATTTTTTCGTAATGTCCAAATACTTCATGAAAGCCGCGTTTGAAAAACTGGCGTAGACCCGTGATTGTGACGATATAAAACGATCCACCTGGTTTCAGGTATTCGAGTGCATCGAACAGATAAATATAGAGCATTTCCTTACCGACCTTGGCGGGAATATTGGAGACGATCAAGTCAAATTGCTGTTTCGGGATATGGTCAAAGCCATTGCTCAGTAAACAGCTGGCGTTATCGGTTTTATTGAGCAGGCGGTTCTTTTCTGCGTACTCGATCGCGACGAAATCCCTGTCGACAAGCAGCGTATGTCCTCGGGGTGCTGACCTTGCCATATACAGGCCGAGTACACCGTAGCCGCATCCGAGATCGAGGCAATCGTAGCCGGGTTCAATGTCGAGGTAGTTGAGCAGCATTTGCGAACCCTCGTCGATCACCCGTGGCGAAAATAGCCCCCAGGTGGTATAAAACGTCAGTACCTGATTGCCCCTTTTGTAGTAGATTTTCAGGTCCTGTCGAACTTTCTGGTTATAGTCTTTTAAATCAATCATATCCTTGCGTATTCAGCGTAGATTAAGCCTGGCCTGTTAGCCTTTACATCGGTCAATAGCCCTGCCACAATAGCGCCGTTTTTTCGCCGCCATTATCCAATGGCATGTCAAAATTTACTACCTTGGAGTAGGTATTTATGAGATTTGTTTCAGTTTGTGTGTTTTCATTGGCACTGGTATTCAGTGCTTCCGCTCAAGCCGATAAGGCAGCTGGCCAGTCAACTTACGCAGCCAGGGGTTGTATTGGCTGCCATGGCGCCGGTGGTAAAAGTGTGGTGCCGACTAATCCGTCACTGCTGGGTAAAGATGCCAGTTTTGTACGTAAGAATCTGACCGATTTTCGCAGTGGTGCGCGTAAAGGTAATATCATGAATGCGATGGCGGCTGGACTTAGCGACGCTGATATCGACAATTTGGCCGATTATATAGGTAGCCTTAAGTAAGCTCTGGTTACAGAAAAAAGCCGACAGTAGTCGGCTTTTTTCTTAACGAATTTATTAGCGCTCCAGTACTGTACTAATATCAGACCGTCGAGTGTGTTCTGACTAAAACAGGAAGCAATTTCGTGTACATTGTGAGCCACTACATCCAATTGGATCTGAAGTATGGCTGATTACCTCATTGCCGCATCAATTTTGTCTGCCAATTTCGCGCGACTCGGCGAAGAAGTCGATAACGTCATCGCTTCGGGTGCCGATATCGTTCATTTCGACGTGATGGATAATCACTACGTGCCGAACCTCACGATCGGTCCGTTGGTTTGCGATGCTTTACGCACTCATGGGGTGAGCACGCCTATCGATGTCCACCTGATGACCAAGCCGGTCGATCGCATCATTCCCGATTTTGCCAAAGCGGGTGCGAGTTATATTACCTTCCACCCCGAAGCCTCGGATCATGTCGATCGCACTTTGGGATTGATTCGTGACAGCGGGTGCAAAGCTGGCCTGGTATTTAATCCAGCTACCCCGCTTACCTATCTCGACTATGTCATCGACAAGATCGATATGATCTTGCTGATGTCGGTTAATCCTGGTTTTGGCGGGCAAAGCTTTATCATTGCGACGCTGGATAAACTGCGCGAGGCGAAGAATATAATTGATCAGTACGGATCCGATATACGTCTCGAAGTCGACGGTGGCGTTAAAGTCGACAATATTGCCGAGATTGCCGCAGCAGGGGCCGATACCTTTGTATCAGGATCTGGAATTTTTAACCACTCCAGCCAGACCGACCCCAATCGATACGACAGCATTGTTGCAAAAATGAGAGACGAACTCGCGAGGGCGAATAGTATTTGATCAGAAAGCCGGACATGGTGTTGTTCGACCTGGATGGAACCCTGGTCGATACCGTGCCCGACCTGGCTTATTGTATCGATCAAACGATGCTGCAAATGAATCTGCCGGTTCGTGGCGAAAAATCGGTCAGGCACTGGGTTGGCAATGGAGTCGAAAGCCTGGTCAAACGAGCGTTGCTCAATGCAATGGATGGTGAACCCGATCCAGTACTTTTTCAAAGTGCTCTGCCTTCGTTTAAATCACTCTATGCATCAAATATCTCGGTGCGCAGTCGCCTGTACGACGGCGTATTAACTGGTCTCGATTATTTGAAACGGCGCGGTTATCGCCTGGCATGCGTCACCAGCAAAGTGAGAGAATTTACCCATCCTTTGATGCGCGATCTAAAGATAGCTGAATACTTTGAGCTGATTCTCTTGTTGCTGCAGTATTTAGTTGGAATAAGAATGGTTGTGCTAATTGGTCTAATTGATGTCTTAAAAATACAACTAGTCTTGCAACATTAACTCTATCTAAAGCAGTTGTTTCTGGATGTAAAGTTTTATCTCCTGTTTCCCATCAAAAACTTAAATGGTTTCTAAATGATCTTGAATTGTCAGAATTTTATATTGATGAAAATGATCCTCATCTTGGAAAATCATTGATAAAAAAATAGGTATAAAAGCAGATATCAATGTTTCAATTAAAAATGGGAAAAGAGTTGAAATGAAAAACATAAACAGTCTAAAAAACATTAAATTGGCAATTGAATATGAAATCAAAAGGCAAAAAAAACCAGGTGAACTTCCAAAAAAACAAGAGACAAGAATGTTTGATGAAAAAAAAGGAATAACAATCAAGATGCGTGAAAAAGAGGCTGCAGAAGAATACAGATTCATTTCAGAACCAGACTTGCCAATAATCAAATTAGAAAAAACAAGGATTGAAAATTTAAAACAATCTCTTCCAGAAAATCCTCGGAAAAAAATAAAAAAAATTGTAAAAAAATACAAAATAGAAAAAAGGCATGCAGAAATATTAACAAAAAATCTTGACGTTGTGGAATTTTTTGAAAACATAATTGAGAAAACAAATCCCAAACTTGCAGTTCGTTGGGTAACTGAAGAATTGTTAAGAATTTTGAATTACGCGAAAAAAGAAATCCATGAAGTTAATATTCAACCAAACCATTTTATTGAACTCTTAAATTTAATAAATAATAAAAAGATTACAGAACTAAAAGCAAAGGAAATTCTGAATAAATTTATCCCTGAATCATTTTCTCCAACAAAACAATTAAAAAAACATACAACAATTTCTTCAGAAAAAGAAATAGAAAAAATTGCAAAAAAAGTTGTAAAGGAAAATTCAAAAGCTGTGAGAGACTACAAGCAAGGAATAGAAAAATCTCTAAATTTTTTAATTGGACAAATTATGAGGCAATCAGAAAAAAGAGCTGATTATAAAATAGCAAGAAAGATTTTGGAAAAAATTTTAAAATAATTCAAACCAAATTCCAGCAAGAAAAATCAAACTTAAAATTCCAATGATTAACCAATTTATTGGAATGGAAAATTCAGGATTCCTATCACCTTTTTCTTTAGCCTTAAGATTGGTTAATAAAATTAAAATTCCTGCCAAACCGCCTGAAATAACTCCTCCTATTCCTAAAATTTTAACAAAATCTGCTAACTTAAAAAATGAAACAGCAAGATAAAGAAATAATGGGAGTAAAGAAACAAAGTAAAAAGACCATTTCTTCTTATTAAAATCAAAAATAAAAATATCTCTTAGTGAAAAACTTAAAACAAAATAACTAGTAAGCATTGTAAAAATACCCAAGATTATAATTATATTTCCAAAAGAAATTGTAGCAACTTGTTCAACAGCATTTCCTAAAACTCCTACAAAAACATAAGTAAAAATAACATACAATATCACTGGTATTAATGCCCCCACTAAAATAGCTTTTTTTAGTAAATTTTCTTGTCCTTTAATTTCCATTCTTAATTCAGGAATTGATGTAAATCCAAGTAAAGCAAACATAATAACACCAAAAGGCAAGAAAAAATTAGATAAATCATACTGAACAAAATTACTTATATTAACATCCGGTATAAATTTGAAAAATATTATAAAAATGATTGAAATAATTATTAAAACACCCCATAATTCTATTTTCTTTAACTCTTTTAATCCTTTACTTAAAAGCAGTGTCATAACAAACCAAAAACCTACTGCAAAATGTATTGAATAGTCTAAATTACCAAAAAAAAGTATTGAAAAACTTTGTCCTTCTCCTATTAAATAAGCAAGTAAAGCAGAATAAATTCCAAAGGCCACAGTGATGAACATAATAATTTCCCATTTCTTACCCAAATACTTCCCAGCATAACCTGGAAGATGATGTATTTTCTTG